>NZ_PPDA01000008.1:0-422319 GCF_002959835.1 Veillonella sp. S13053-19
ATCTAAGCGTGAAACCAGCCTTGAGATGAGGTTTCTCATAGCATAAGCTAGTAAGATCCCATGTAGACGACATGGTTGATAGGCCAGGTGTGGAAGAGCCGTGAGGTTTGGAGCTGACTGGTACTAATAGATCGAGGGCTTTACTTAAATAAAACATTAAGCAGACATGTGCAACAAATATATATACTTCTATGTGGTTTTCAGAGTACAAACTCTGACAGATTCAGTGGCGATGGCTATGAGGATCCACCTGTTCCCATCTCGAACACAGTAGTTAAGCTCATAAACGCCGAAAGTACTTGGCTGGAGACGGCCTGGGAGGATAGGAAGCCGCTGATTGACTAAAAGAAAAAGGTCTACCTAAAGGTAGGCCTTTTTCTTTTTGCTAGTCTTCGACTAGCTAATCCTACTAGAGCCGTCTCCGGCCAAGGTTGTACAAGTATTATCTATGGATAGTAATTATAGGACGGAGCTGGGAAAAGTAGGGCAGTAGAAGATGGAGGAGTAAAACGACGACAGATTCACTGCATCACTTTCTTCCGAACGTAAGATTTACCGAACTGCGAAGCAGAGAAGGGAAATCCACAGTGAGGAAGCAAGTAGGGCCACCGTACAGTAATTAGACCTAAGCGATGCGTACGTCCATTGCATCAGGTTCGACGAAGCCCTATGGTTTATTTTGTACATTGGCATAATGCATTATACATCACCATGGGCGAGTGTGATAGGAAGCCGCGGCTAGTGGTAGGAGGCAAACTAAATCTACACGGTAACGCGGCACAACGTGCCAATGTTACCGAACCGTAAAGCAGTTGAGTAAGTCTAAAATTATGTAAATTCGCTTTATATACCCGATACCGCGGTGCGTAAGCACCAATGGTATCGTATATAAAATAGTTGAGTAAGTCTATAAATTGGTAAATATATCTTCTATTGTAGTAATTATATAAAACATAAAAGCCCTATAAGCTAGTTAATAACAGCTTACAGGGCTCATTTTTATTCCTATCAATTTAATACAAAATTAATTTATATACAAAAAAGAGCCGCCGAAGCGACTCTAGTTTTATTATTCTACACCAACCATTACGCTAGTGGATTTGATAACAGCCACAACTTCTTTGCCAACTGTTAAGCCTAATTCCTTAACGGATTGAACTGTAATATCAGCTGTAAGAATGTTATCGTTACCTACATTAATCTTTACAATTGCGTTTACAGCACCTTCTTGAATTTCAACGATTGTACCTTTTAATTGGTTTCTTGCGCTTAATTTCATGGAGTACTCCTTGTAAAAAAATATACAATATAAATCTATATTTATTATATCATTATACAAAAAAATAACCGTGATGTATATCACATCACGGAATTTTATATATGGAGCGGGCGAAGGGAATCGAACCCTCCTCTCAAGCTTGGGAAGCTCGCATTCTACCGATGAACTACGCCCGCATGATGTACATATTGTATCATACTATAATATATACATTCAAGTGGAGCTTGTTTATATACTCTATACCCATAGTGGTTGTTGTATTGTATTGATATAAGAATAGGTGTATAAAATAATGAGAAAGGAGGCATATGTATGTCAAAAATTTATAAAATTCATAAATGGTTATCTATAGTTTCTGTGCTATTTTTCTTAATGTTTTGTATTACAGGTCTTGTCCTCATGTTTCGAACTGAATTAAATGCATGGGCTCAAGGAGGGTCACATCATTCCTCGTTATCAATGGCGATGAGCCAACAAGAAATGTCTATTTTTAATTATGCTGATGAAGGTGCCCTATTAGTGAAAGAAAAATATCCGTCTAAGGATATTTTAAATATTTCTCCAGCTATGGGGGCTACACATATTTTACGGTATCGTATTATTGATTCTTCCGCAACTGTAGCACCTCCAGCGCGTATGGGGATGGGAGGGGATTATGTATTATATAACCCTAAAACAGAGTCCCTCATTACTACACATCATGAAACGCCTGCGCATCCTTGGGTTCGAAGTGTGTTACATACGCTTCACCAATTACATACTCGATTAGATCTTGGCAAAACAGGAATTTATATTGTAACAATTTTATCTTTAGTATGTGGGTTATCTATTATTTCTGGTATTTTTTTATATGGTCCATTTCGTAAAAGCTTTGCCAAATCTACTGTATTGTCTAACTATATGAAATTAAGTACATTACACCGAGAATTTGCTATGGTTGCCACTGTATGGGGATTCATATTATGCATTACAGGTGTATGGATAGGTGGATTTTTTATTGCTAATGACAGCTATAATGCAGATGTACTACACACTGCAAAGCAAGAACTTTCAGTTGGTCAATCTGACATTTTACAACCATCTGAAGCTATCTCTCGAATTATGAAAGCATACCCAGATCGTCAGCTTATATCTATAGATTATCCATCTAAATTTAATAATCATCATTATGCATTTTATTTAGGTGCTGAAAATGATGATGATCCAGCTATGTTCTTGGGCCAACCAGTCTATGCTAATTTATATACTGATTCTACTAAGGATATGTATTCTACAAAAAATATCCCCTGGTATTTTACGGGCATGACTACAATGATTAATCTCCATATTCATAATCATAATACGATGGCTCTTAAAATATTATGGGCCATCTGGGATATTGTTCTTATTGTAGGCATTGTGACTGGTATTATTATGACTATTAAAAAGAAATTTGGCAGAGCTAGTGCTACAGAATCTAAAGTATCGGCTGATATAAAACATGTTTGGTGTACACCAATCTGTTGTGGTACCTTAGTATTACTTGGATTTATTATGCCACTTTGGTCCAATCCAGTTACAAATACTATAGCAGGTATTTGTTTAACTATTCCTCTAGTAGTATTTTTTATTTCTTTAATTAGAGGATTTAATCATTAATTTATTGTATATTTTATCCACTTAATCAATGAGGTTCATCATTAGTTTATTGATTTATTTCGAACTAAAATGATAAAATAATATATATTAGTTATAATTTTATGTAGTAAAATTTGTATTTATTTTATGATTGAGAAAGTGGTAGTTACTATGAATTATATAAAAGCATTTTTCCAATCAGAGTCTGCAGGTGGGATATCACTCCTGTCCGCGGCTATTTTAGGTGTGCTCGTTGCTAACTCACCAATGGCTGATCAGTACTTTGCTACTATGCAAATACATCTTGGTCCTATGACCATATTAGAATGGGTAAATGACGCATTAATGGCGTTATTTTTTCTATATGTTGGTATAGAGATTAAGAAGGAAATGATTTCTGGCGAGCTAGATACTAAGCACAAACGAGTACTTCCTGTATTAGCTGCATTTGCGGGTGTTTTTACTCCAGCTATAGTATATTACTTTGCCGCTGGGTATATGCCTGAGTTTAGACATGGTTGGGGGATTCCAACTGCTACAGATATCGCATTTGCTATAGGCGTTATTACAATGCTTGGGAATATGGTATCTTCAGCGATGAAAGCCTTCTTAGCTGCTTTAGCTGTTATTGATGATTTAATTGCTATAGTGGTTATTGCTCTCTTTTATGGAGCAGGCGTCAATTTTATGGATTTAATAGCTGCAGCTGCGGTAACAGGTTTATTGGTATATACTAATAAACAAGGCTATTTACGACCATTACCGTATTGTGTACTCGGTTTAGTTCTTTGGTATCTTGTTTTGAAATCCGGTGTTCATGCTACTATTGCTGGTGTTGTACTAGCCATGACGATTCCATTTAAAGGTAAAGTTTTGGATAAAGTAGTATATCCAATGGAGGAATGGGCTCATGCCTTAAAAAATTGGGTAAACTTCTTTATTATTCCACTATTTAGTTTCTTAAATGCTGGTGTATCTTTTGCTGATTTCTCTATGGAAAACTTATTCCATCCAGTGATCATAGGTGTTTCATTAGGTTTAATTTTAGGTAAGCAATTAGGCATATTCTCTGCCGTGTATATTTTGGTTCAATCTAAAGCGATTAAAATGCCATCTAATACGACATGGCCTGAGATTTATGGTACAGCCATTTTATGTGGTATCGGCTTTACTATGAGTCTCTTTGTTGCGACATTAGCTTTCCCACCGGGTATAACTCAAGAAATGGCTAAGGTAGGTATCTTTATAGGTTCTATTGTAGCTGGTTTACTAGGTGCAGTTGTTTTAACTTTAGCTTACCAAATACGCAAGATGCGTGGTAAAATTTAATAAGGTAATCTTTTTGAAAGTATAGAAAGGATTCAAATGGAACGCATATTTGTATTCTTACGTTCTCCAGGTGCAGCTACGTCTGTATTATTAGGAGCAACAGTACTCGCTTTAATTTTAGCGAACTCTCCATCATCTGAACAATACTTCCAGATTGTTAATCATCATATCGGTAATTTAACAATTCTTGAATGGGTTAATGATGCTTTGATGGCCATATTCTTCCTATTTGTGGGACTCGAAGTTAAGCGTGAGTTAGTAGCAGGTGAGCTTAATACGAATGCCAAGCGTGTAATGCCTGGTATTGCTGCTTTGTTCGGTGTTCTTACACCAGCTTTTATTTACTACTTAATTGCAGGTTTTGATCCCGAATATATTCATGGGTGGGCTATACCGACGGCTACAGATATTGCATTCTCTATCGGTATCATCTCTGCATTAGGCTCTCGAGTGCCGAACTCTATGAAGGTATTTTTAACAGCTCTTGCTGTTATTGATGATTTAATGGCTATTATTGTAATCGCCATTTTCTATGCTGCAAGTATACAAACATTCTATTTAGTAGCTGCAGCGGTAGTTGTAGGTGCGTTAATTTACTGTAACAAACAAGGCTATGTAAGACCTTTACCATATATCATTTTAGGTTTTATCCTTTGGTATTGTGTATTAAAATCTGGTCTACATGCTACTATGGCAGGTGTAATTTTAGCCATGACAATTCCTGAAAAAGGTAAATGTGGGCGTAAATACGTTCGTCCGATGCAGCATTGGGAACATCTACTATCGAACTGGGTTAGTTTCCTAATCGTACCAATCTTTGCCTTCTTTAATGCAGGTGTAGATTTACGTAATGTAACTATTAATGACTTATCGCATCCGGTAGTACTTGGTGTAGCATTAGGTCTTATCCTTGGTAAACAACTTGGTATCTTCGGAGCCGTATTTGCTATGGTAAAATGTGGTCTTGTGCCAATGCCAACAGAAGCAAATTGGAAACATGTATATGGTACTGCTATTGTATGTGGTATCGGTTTCACAATGAGTATCTTCGTATCTATTTTGGCCTTTGATCCAGGACATGCTCAAGAGATGGCTAAAGGTGGCGTAATTTTAGGCTCCTTAATCTCTGCCGTACTTGGCTATGTATTCTTACGAATTGTTGGTGCGAATCGTAAGGAATGCCATATCGGTGTATATCATAACTGCTAAAATTAAATAAATGTATTACATCTCCACTGTAGTCTGAACAGTATTTCAAATTTAGAAGAATAATTCTAAATGAAAACTTTATCAGTATGCAGTGGAGATTTTTCATTGTTACCCTATATTCTTATGATATATATGTGATACACCTTTGAGATCTTTATTAATAGCTTAATATATATGCATTTTTGATATTGATAGAGAATTTATGGTTTATAGATTATTTAAAACTATATAGTATACTACTTGTTGTAAGGTGAGGTGTATATGGTAAAGAAAATAATTATTGCATGTACGCTTGTTTGTATGACTGCTATGGTATCTTCGGATGTATTAGCAAAAACTATTGAACGTGGACAACGGGGGCATCATGTTAGTAAGGTGCAAACCATGTTAAAGCATCAAGGTTTTTTGCATGATTCTGTAGATGGCATTTATGGTCATAACACAGAACAGGCCGTACGAAAATTTCAAAAGTCAAAGGGACTCGCTGTCGATGGGCGAGTTGGTCCTGTAACAATGAATGCTTTAGAAAAGATAGAGACTCGATATGGTGGTCATGGTACAGCATTAAGTCATGATGGTGTGCCGAATAAATACTCTCGAGTATTAACTATGCAGGCTAGTGCTTATTCTGCTCAAGATCCTGGCAATGGAAATTATACGGCTACGGGCAGTCGCTTGAAAAAAGGGATTGTATCTGTGGATCCTAGATTGATTCCATTGGGCACAAGGCTATACGTTGAGGGCTATGGCTATGCTGTAGCTGACGATGTAGGTGGTGCTATTAAAGGTCATCGCATTGACTTGGCATATGATTCTCGCTCTGAAGCATTGCAGTTTGGTCGTCAAACTGTAAAGGTATACGTCTTATAATCGAAGCTCTCTAGTGTATTATTCTAAGATAGGTTTAATCGACTTATCTCAAGATATATGTACTAGAGAGTTTTTTCTTTTACCGAATTATAATGTTATCGAAAACTCGAATATTCGGAGATTATGGTATAATAAATAATAGATATATGGGAGGATAACTCATCATTTTTAATAAATGGGTGTATTCAATAGTTATATGATAAATGGTAAAGGAAAGTCTATGGATAAAGTACGGCGCGTGGAACGAATGGTGGCAATGACAAAATTGTTAGTTGATTCACCGCAAAAATTGATTCCTTTAAATTATTTTTGTGATTTCTTTGGCATGGCTAAATCTACAGTTAGTGAAGATTTAACCTGTGTTAGACAGTCTATGGAACACTTTCAACTGGGCACATTAGAAACAGTGGCTGGTGTGGCAGGCGGGGTACGTTTTATTCCTCATCGGAAGGGTACTCAAGCAAATGATATTCTACGAGATGTGCAAGCTCGTTTAATGGAACCAGATCGTATTATCCCTGGTGGGTTTATTTATATGTCTGATATCTTGTATGACTGGCATGTAATGACACGTCTTGGGGAAATCATAATGACTCGCTTTATGGACCGCAATCCAGATTATATTTTGACGGTTGAAACGAAGGGGATTCCTTTAGCTGTTATGGTAGCTAGAGCGTTTAATAAACCTCTCGTTATTGCTCGTCGTGATAGTAAAGTAACAGAAGGGTCTGCTATTAGTATTAACTATGTAACTGGCTCCTCTGGGCGTATTCAAACTATGACGCTTACTAAACGTGCTATTCCACCGAATGCTAGGGTTTTGATTATCGATGACTTTATGAAAGCTGGAGGTACAGCAAAAGGTCTTAAAGAACTTGTACTTGAAATGAGTGGTATTGTAGTTGGTACGGGTGTTCTTGTAGCAACGGCAGAGCCAAATCCAAAGTTAATAGATGATTATGAATCATTATTTACTTTCTATGGCATCGATGAAAATACAAAGAAAATAAGTATAGAGCCAGTATTTGATGAAGAATAAACGATTAATATTACATCCATTATAGTTAGCTATAATAACTCTATATTGAGTTTTAGTTTGCTGGCTAATATGATGAGATTAATAGTGTAAATGGTCTAGATATAAGAGATAACAGATAGGAGATTACTATGAATATTGCAAGCCTTATTTTAGCTGCTGGTAAGGGTACGCGCATGAAGTCTAAGTTGCCAAAAGTATTGCACAAAGTTGGTGGCAAAGCTATGGTAGAGCGCGTTCTTGAAACTGTTCAATCCATCGGTACTAATCGTGATGTTGTTATCGTTGGTTTTGGTGGTGATGCGGTACAAAATTATTTAGGTAATCGCGCTGAATTCGTTCGCCAAGAAGAACAAAATGGTACAGGGCATGCCGTAAAAATGGCTCAACCAGTGCTTGGTGATTATGATGGTACAATCTTATTATTGTGTGGTGATACTCCACTCGTTACAAAGGAAAGCTTAGAAGCTCTTTTAGAGGAGCACAAAAACTCTGGTGCAGCTGCTACGATTTTAACAGCACATATGCCTGACCCAACTGGTTATGGTCGCATTATTCGTAATGAAGCAGGTTCCGTAGTTCGCATTGTAGAACAAAAAGATGGTAAACCAGAGGAATTAGCCGTTCAAGAAGTAAATACTGGTATGTACGCCTTTGATAGCAAAAAATTATGGCCTTGCTTAGATCAACTATCTGATGATAATGCGCAAGGTGAATTGTATATCACGGATGTAGTAGGTATTCTCGTAAATGGTGGCGATAAGGTAAGCGCTTATATGACTAAAGACTTTGAAGAGTCTCTAGGAGTAAACTCTCGCTTGCAATTAGCTGAAGCTGAGGCTATTCTAAAACATCGTAAAAATGTTGAATTAATGACAGCCGGTGTAACAATTATCGATCCAGCCAATACTTACGTAGCCCCAGAGGTAACAGTAGGGGCGGATACAATCTTACATCCTGGTACAATACTTGAAGGCGATACTGTAATTGGTGAGCGTTGTGAAATTGGTCCACATACTCGTTTAACAAATGTGAAAGTTGGTAACGATACGATTATCCACTTCACTTATGGCCATGACTGCGAAGTAAAAGATGGTGTAGATGTAGGTCCATATGTTCACTTGCGCCCTAATACAGTACTGGGCAACAAGGTTCATGTAGGTAATTTCGTAGAGGTTAAAAACTCCAATGTTGGGGAAGGTACCAAGTTCCCACATCTTTCTTATATCGGCGACAGCGATGTAGGCGCTGGAGTTAACATCGGATGTGGTACAATTACTGTAAACTACGATGGTAAAGTTAAACACCGTACCACAATTGGCAATGGTGCTTTTGTTGGTTGTAATAGTAATTTAGTGGCTCCTGTAACTGTTGGTAATTACAGTTATGTTGGTGCAGGCTCTACTATTACTAAAAACGTGCCAGATAAGGCTTTAGCAGTAGGCCGCAGCAAGCAAATTGTGAAAGAAAATTGGGTAACAGACGATACTTTCAAAAAGAAATAAAAATTTTTCATATTTTTTAACACAATTATGGCAAAATAGTATACAATAAAAAGGCAATAGTGTGTATCTGTAATGGATGATTATGGATAAGTAACCAGTATAGGAACAAATGAAAGGGTATCAAAATGGCATTTGAAGACGGCAAAAAACTTAAGATTTTCACAGGTAATGCAAATCCAGCATTGGCAAAAGAAATTTGTGATTATTTAGGTTTGCCTTTAGGTGAAGCATTTGTAGGTCGCTTCAACAATGGCGAAGTACAAATTATGATTGATGAAAGCGTACGTGGCAAAGATGTATTTATCATTCAACCAACTAGCTATCCTGTAAACGATAATTTAATGGAATTAATGGTTATGGCTGATGCGTTGAAACGTGCTTCTGCACGCCATATTACCGCTGTGGTTCCTTATTATGGCTATGCTCGTCAAGATCGCAAAACTCGTGGTCGTGAGCCTATTACAGCTAAATTAGTAGCTAATTTGATGCAAACATCCGGTATTACACGTCTTGTAACAGTTGACTTACATGCGGGTCAAATTCAAGGCTTCTTTGATGTGCCTGTAGATCATTTATATGGTGCATCCATCTTGGCTAAATATATTAACGAAAAAAATCTTGAAGATGTTATCGTTGTTTCCCCAGACCTTGGTGGCGTAACACGTGCTCGTGACTTGGCTGACCGTATTGGTGCACCAATCGCAATTATCGAGAAAAAACGTCCTGAACCAGGCGTTGCTAAAGTTATGAACCTCATTGGCGACGTAAAAGGTAAAAACTGTATTATCGTTGATGATATCGTAGATACAGCTGGTTCCCTTGTAGAGGGTGCGAAAGCTTTGGAAGAGTTTGGTGCTAAATCTGTAACAGCTGCTGTTACTCATGCAGTATTAACAGATCCTGCTAGCGAACGCATTGCGAACTCTAACATTAAAGAGCTTATCGTTACAAATACAATGCCATTACCAGAAAATTGTAAATTGGAAAATGTTACACAATTGTCTGTTGCTCCATTGTTGGGCGAAGCAATTATGCGTATCTTCCATGAAGTATCTGTAAGTAATTTGTTTGACAAATAATAGGTGATTCTTGAAATTAGTAGTAGGCCTTGGTAATCCAGGCAAGCAATATGAAAAGACAAAACATAATATTGGATTTATGGTTGTCGATGCTATCGCTGATAGTGTTCCTCACACTCCTTGGAGGGAGGAACAACGAGCAGAGGTATGCAGTATTACCGTAAATGGTGAAAAGGTATTGCTTGTAAAGCCTCAAACATTTATGAATGTAAGTGGCGAATCTGTAGGGCCGTTGATGCGGTATTATAAGATTGATCCATCTGATGTGTATTGCATTTATGATGATATGGATTTACCAGTAGGCAAATTGCGAATTCGACCAAATGGTAGCTCTGGCGGTCACAATGGTATTAAGTCTTTAATATCTCACTTGGGAACAGAGAATTTCCCGCGCTTCCGCGTAGGCATAGGTCGTCCGTTACCACAGTGGACTGTCATAGATCATGTGTTAGCACCATTTAGTGAAGAGTCACAAGAGAAAGTACAAAAGGGTATCAAGGATACGGTGAAAGCTGTATTAGGTACATTAGAAGTGGGTATCGATAAGGGGATGAATCAATTCAATCCTAAACGTCGTCCACATCGATAAATACATGCATAAGGGCATGAGTCTCATAGAGATTCATGCCTTTTTTACGAGGTATATATGAGTAATCAAGAAAGAATGCCTTTTGTAGAGGCCTTAGAAGCATATAAAGAACAAGATTTTGTGCCTTTTCATACACCTGGTCATAAGATTGGTGTTGAAGCGCCTCAGTTACTAAAAGACTGGATGGGACCGGCACTGCCATATGATTTAGGGGTTATGTATGCTCTAGATGATTTACATGAACCTGAACGGGAATTAAAAGAGGCTCAAGATCTAACAGCTGAAATATATGGAGCTGATGATTGCTGGTTCTCTATTAATGGCACAACCGCTTTAATTGAAGCGATGATTATGGGAACCGTAGGTCCTGAGGAAACGATTATCATTCCTCGAGAAGCACATCGTTCCGTTATTAGTGGCTTAGTGTTATCTGGTGCCAAGCCTGTCTATATGGATTGCCAATTTGATGATCGGTGGGGTATCCCTTTAGGTGTATCAGTGGAGGATGCTGTTAAAACGATGGATGCTCATCCAGAGGCTAAGGCGATTCTCTTAGTGTATCCAAACTATTATGGTGTAGGTGTAGATATTGTAAAGATTGTAAAAGAAGCGCATAAACGAGAGATGATTGTTCTTGTTGATGAAGCGCACGGACCTCATTTACCATTTTCAGAAAATTTACCTGTTGAAGCCATTGCAGCAGGTGCAGACTTAGTGGCACAAAGTACGCATAAATCGGTAGGTTCTTTGACGCAAACCTCTTGGCTATTAGGCCAAGGCGAAAGAATTAATAAACGTCGTATTACACAAATGCATCAAATGCTACAAAGTACGAGTCCCAATTATATTTTCCTTGCCTCCTTAGATATGGCGCGTTATCAATTAGCCACCGAAGGTAAGGCGCTAATAAGTCGAACCGTAGAATTGAGCCTATATTTGCGTCATGAGCTCAATAAGATTTCAGGTATTACTACTATGGAATATATAGACATTCAAGAACGAGTAGTAAACTATGATTGTACAAAAGTACTAATTGATGCTAAAGCGCTTGGACTGACAGGTATTGAGTTTGAACGGATGTTGCGAGAATATCGTATTGAGGTAGAGTTAGTGCAAGCGCACCATGTGTTAGTACTCATTACTATTGGCGATACAAAAGAGTCTGTAACGTCTCTCATTCAAGCAGTACAAGCTATAAGTGATACGATATTACATACATCTAAAGTAGATAATAGTAACGTGGTGGAGAATGCAGAAAATCTTAGTAAAGATTCAGCTCTATTACCTGAGCCCGTCGTTCGTGTAACACCTCGCAATGCTATGTATGCTCATCGTGAGCAGGTTCCGTTAAGTGAAGCATTACATCGTATTGTTGGGGAGACTATAGCTTATTATCCCCCAGGGATTCCTTGTGTAGCCGTAGGTGAAGTGATTAGTGAGTCTGTGTTACAATATATAGAGAATCGAAAGGCTCTAGGTTATGTGCCGAATGGGGCCGATGATATGACATTAGAAACAATCTGGGTGTTACAGGAGTAATTATGGGGACTTTAATCATATTAGAAGGCGGAGATGGTAGTGGCAAAGCTACGCAAACTAAACTATTAGTAGAACGCTTAATCAAGGAAGGACATGCAGTTAAATCTGTAAGCTTCCCAAACTATGATAGCGGCGCTGCTATGCCTATTAAAATGTATTTAGCCGGTGAATTTGGTAAAGATGTACATGATGTAAACCCTTATGTGGCAAGTTCCATGTATGCTATAGATCGCTTTGCATCCTTTAGAACTGATTGGGAAGAGTTCTATAAAAATGGGGGCATCATTATTGCAGATCGCTATACGACGTCTAATATGGTGCACCAAATGGTAAAATACGATGATCAGAAGGAACGTACTGCATTTTTGGATTGGCTTGAAGACTTTGAATTTAAAAAGTTCGGATTGCCTACACCTGATGCGGTGTGTCTGTTAGATATGCCTCTTAAAGTCAGTGAAGCCCTTATGGCGGAGCGTACTGGCAAAACGGGAGGCAGTACAGGTGATATTCACGAAGGAAATCATCAGTACTTAGTAGCTGTTCACGATGCCTATGAAGAGCTAGTAGAACGCTACCAATGGCACCGCATCCCTTGTGCTAATAAAGATGAATTTAGTCAGTATACGTTGCGCACCATTGAAGAAATTCATAACGATGTATATCAAGCAGTAGTAAATCTACTGCCTTAGGATAGGGCGGCTCTTTTAAAAGTCGCCTTTTTCTTATATAATATTAATATTGAGCATGTATTGATAGGAGGAGCTATGACATATTTTGATTCTATAATTGGTCAAGATTCGATCAAGGCACACCTATCGGAACTTGTAAGTCGCAATGCATTACCACATAGCCTTTTGTTTTATGGTGAAGCCGGTCTTGGCAAGCTAGATATGGCCATAGGTCTTGCGTCTCTATTATTGGGGCGCCAAGTATTTTCTCAACCTAAGGGGACCGCTTATTTAGAGGCTGTTAAAGAAGCACGTCTTGCCAATGGTGAGACGGAAAAACGCATCGAAGCAGAAGGTTTGCCTATCTATATGGATAAGGGCGATGCCTTTTGGATTCGTCCTATGAAGACGACCTTAAAGGTGGATCAGTGGTATTCATTATTGCAAGATCATCTGTCAGTAGCAGGTAATGGTAACCGCGTTGTCATTGTGGAGGACTTTCACACGGCCAATGCAGTTATGGCAAATGCCATGCTTAAAACCATTGAAGAGCCGCCTGAACAGGTGTATTTCATCATAATTACGAACAAGATTAACACTGTGTTACCAACTATCATTTCTAGATGTATGGGCGTTGGCTTTAATAGTGTTGATGTAGATACGATTCGGAAGGCTCTTGTAGCTCGTGGAATCACTGGTGATATGGAGCAGGCTTTGTTAGCAGGTCATGGTAATCCACAGTTAGTGGAGAAACTGGCTACTCAAGGTCGCATTGAAATGCTAGAGTTAGCAGTTAAAGTGATGGATATCCTCGCCTTAGAAACGAGATGGTTTTCTATGATTTCACTAGCTTGTGAAAGCTTACCTCGTGAAAGTCTAACCGAGTTAATGCACTGGCTACGTCTTGTGAGTAGAGATATGATGGCTCTTAAAATGGGGGCCCAAGACGCACAATTACAAGTACCAATGTACAAAACTCAATTATTACGATTATTACCGCGCTGGTCTATGCAAGCACTGTCAGAGGTTATCACCGAAACATTGCAAGCAGAACGGGCTTTGCGCTTACACATAAAAACCGCTCTCGTGGTGGACGGTCTCAGTATCGCCCTTCATGATGCTCGGGAGGAGGATTAAATGCTAACCATAGTTGGCGTACGCTTTAAAAAGGCAGGTAAGATTTATTATTTTCTGCCTGAACAATTAGAATTATCTGTTGGAGATGGGGTTATCGTTGAAACGGCACGTGGCGTTGAATACGGTACGGTTGTGATTGGACCAAAAGAGGTCTTTGAAGATGCTGTTGTAGCCCCTGTTAAGCCTGTTATTAGAAAGGCAACTCCAAAGGATTTGAAACAAATCGAGAAAAATAAAGAGCGCGAAGAAAAAGCCTATGAAATTTGTCTCGAAAAAATTGGAAAACGTAAGTTACCGATGAAGCTCATCAATGTGGAATACACATTCGATATGAATAAAATTATATTCTTCTTTACTGCGGAGGGTCGTATCGACTTCCGTGAGCTAGTTAAGGATTTAGCAACAGTATTTAGAACTCGCATCGAGTTGCGTCAAGTAGGCGTCCGTGATGAGGCTAAGGTTTTAAATGGTATTGGCGCTTGTGGTCGACCTTTATGTTGCTCTAACTTCTTAGGTGACTTCACACCTGTATCGATTCGAATGGCTAAGGACCAAAATTTGAGTCTGAATCCTACAAAAATTTCAGGTGTATGTGGTCGTTTAATGTGCTGTCTTAACTACGAAGACGACTTATATAAAAAAGGTGGCGACCTATATGTGAAGAAGGAACGCCCTCAAGCTCCTCAAGAGGTTGCACCTCCAGGGATTGGTAAAGAGGTTGTAACTGATGAAGGTATTGGTAAGGTCTTAAAGGTAAATCACCATAAACATACAGTGAAGGTACAGCTAGAAGCTGGCCGTACTATTGATTTGAAATGGTCCGAGGTGGCATTGCCTGATGAATGATCAAGAACGACTTGATGATTTAATTATAGATGGCTTACAGATTTATCAACGTTCTGATATGTTTCGCTTTTCCTTTGATGCTATAGCACTCATTCACTTTTGCCGTTTTAATAGTCGTCATACTTATGTTGATTTTGGAACGGGAACAGGTGTTATGCCGCTCATAGGGACGTCTTTAGGGGCGAGGCATATAACGGGCATAGATATCAACGAAACTCTTATTGAGTTAGCTCAGCGCAGTGTTGAGCACAATAGTAAACAAGATGTGGTAAAGATGTTGTGCGGCGATTATCGCCATATGTCTTACCGAGATGTACAAGATAAGCCCTTTGATGGCGTTATTGTAAATCCCCCTTTTTATGATTCTGAAAGTGGTGCAAAGCCTATCTCTGAAGAGCGGACTTTGGCACTTCATGATGGACATACAACATTGGAGGAGGTTTTGAAAGCTGTACAGTCCTTTATTAAGTGTAAAGGGCGCTTGTGGATGATTTATAGTGCTAGTCGCTTACAATATGTGCTACATGAATTAGAAGTAGCTAACTTTCAAGCTAAGCGAATTCGATTTATTCACGGTATGATAGATAAACCAGCGAAACTTGTGCTAATCGAAGCTATCTATCAAGGTCAGGCTGGACTTGTGCTAGAGTCGCCACTTATCGTTTACGAGAATCCTAATGTGTACACGAAGGAGGTGTCCTCTTGGTATGAACGATAACGAATGGGGCACCTTATACTTGGTGCCTACACCGATAGGTAATTTAGAAGATATGACGTATCGTGCAGTTCGCATCCTAGGTGAAGTCGATGCTATCGCCGCAGAGGATACGCGCCATACGGGTATATTATTAAAACACTTTGATATTAAGAAACCTTTGATTTCTTATCATGAACATAACAAGGAAGAAAAGGGTTCTTATATTATTGAGCTTTTATTAGAGGGACAGTCTATTGCTTGTGTTAGTGATGCGGGTATGCCAGCTATATCTGATCCAGGGGCTGACCTAGTAACAAAAGCGATTAAAGAAGGCATAACGGTAGTGCCATTACCCGGTGCAAATGCGGCGTTAACAGCGCTAATTGCATCCGGATTAGATACGAAATCCTTTACCTTTGCAGGATTTTTACCTAAACGGGGTAAACATCGGATTGAAGAATTACAACGACTTTCACAGGCGACGGGAACATTGATGTTTTACGAAGCCCCCCATCGATTGCAAGAGGTCTTACAAGATATGTATGAAGCCTTTGGCAATCGTTCTATTACGGTGGCAAGGGAGTTGACCAAGAAGTTTGAAACCTTTGTGCGCACCGATTTGGAACGTCTTGTAAATGATTTAGAACAGCTCACCTATAAAGGGGAATTCGTCCTCATCGTAGGTGGAGCTGATACAGTGAAATCTGACATTAGTGAAGTGTCAGATGAACCAGTATCTTATGTAGATGCTGTACAAGCCCTTGTAGAAACAGGGGTGCCTAAAAAAGAAGCAATTCGCCAGGTGGCAAAGCGATTTAACGTTTCCCGCCGGGATGTATATAATATTGTAGAACGTTAAACCTTCCCATTCGAAGGTTAGAAGGAGACTCATCATGGGAGACACAAAAAAAACGTATTATATTACGACACCTATTTATTATCCAAGTGCTAAGTTGCACATTGGACATACGTACTGTACATCTGTAGCCGATACGATTGCTCGTTTCAAACGCTTAGCAGGTTATGATGTACGTTTCTTGACTGGTTCTGATGAACATGGTCAAAAAATTCAACGTGCTGCAGAAGCGCAAGGTATTACACCTCTTGAATACACTACGAATATCGTAAATGGCTTTAAAGCATTGTGGGAGAAGATGCATATCTCTAACGATGACTTCATTCGTACTACTGATGAACGCCATGAAAAGGTAGTGCAAGAGCTCTTTACAAAAGCTTATGAAAAAGGCGATATTTACAAGGCTGAATATGAAGGTTGGTACTGTACACCATGCGAAACATTCTGGACTGAGCAAAAACTTGGTGAAAACCACACATGCCCAGATTGTGGCCGCCCTGTAGAAAAAGTAAAAGAAGAGAGCTATTTCTTTAAACTCGCTAAATATACAGATCAATGGTTGAAATTTATCGAAGAAAATCCTGATTTTATCCAACCTGAATCCCGTCGTAACGAGATGATTCAATTCGTAAAACAAGGTTTAGAAGATTTGGCTGTATCTCGTACATCCTTTGACTGGGGTATCAAAGTGCCATTCGACCCTAAACATGTTGTGTATGTTTGGTTCGATGCATTGGTAAACTATATTAGTGCCCTTGCTCCATTTGATGGGGATGGCGAATTATACAAAAAATATTGGCCTGCAGATCTTCATTTAGTAGGTAAGGAAATCGTTCGCTTCCATACTATTATTTGGCCTATGATGCTTATGAGCCTTGAGTTGCCATTACCTAAAAAGGTATTTGGTCACGGCTGGATGATCGTTGATGGTACAAAGATGAGTAAATCTTTAGGCAATGTTATTGACCCAATCCCATTGATTGATACCTACGGTGCAGATTCTTTACGTTATTACTTATTAAGTGAAATCACGCTTGGCAATGATGGTAACTTCACATTGCCTAATTTCGTTACAAAGATCAACGCAGACTTATCTAATGATTTAGGTAACTTATTGAACCGCACTATTGCTATGATTGAAAAATACCATGGTGGTGTAATTACTAAATGCGATGATATGGACGATTTAGATCGCGACGTATCTGCATTAGCAGTTCAAACTGTGAAAGATTTTGAAGCGGCTATGGAAAACATGGAACTTAACAAGGGAATTAAAGCTGTATGGGCTCTCATCGGTCGCATGAATAAATACATCGATGAAACTATGCCTTGGGTATTGGCTAAATCTGAAGATGCTAACGATAAAGCTCGTCTTCAATCTGCTATGTATCACTTAGCAGAGGCATTGCGCATCATTGCTATCTTAGTGAGCCCTGTTATCCCTGTAGGTGCGCCAAAAATCTGGAATCAATTAGGTCTTGCAGGTTTTGGTGAGGCTACATTAGAAGATGCTAAAACTTGGGGTGCATTGCCAACAGGTACAAAAGTTGTGAAAGGTGAACCTATTTATCCACGTTTTGAAATTCCTGAAATGGTAGAAGCGACTCCAGCAGAAGCTGAAGAGGCTGTAGATACATCTAATATTCCACCATTAAAAGAAAATATTACGTACGATGACTTCGAGAAACTCGATCTTCGAGTAGCAAAAGTGGTTAGTTGTGAAAAAGTGCCTAAATCCAAAAAGTTATTGAAATTTGTATTGGATATCGGCATTGAAGAACGCATAGTATTAAGTGGTATTTCTCAATATTACGAGCCTGAAGCTATGGTTGGTAAAAAGGTAATTTACTTGTCTAACTTGGCTCCTAAGAAGATGATGGGCATCGAGTCTTATGGCATGATTTTGTCCGCATCTGACTGGGAAGAACATTTAGAGGTAACAAATATCGAATCTTTACCAGCAGGAAGTGTGGTTAAATAATGAAACTCTTTGATACACATGCTCATGTGAATGACGGCCGTTTTGATAATGACCGTGATGAGATGTTACAAGCCTGCTTTGATGCTGGCGTAGAATACATCATGATTCCAGGGGTAGATAGAGGTACTGTTGAATCAGGACTAGCTTTAGCAAAACAGTATGATCGTTTATATGCTGCTGTAGGCACACATCCTCATGAGTCAAAAGATTTTACAGAAGAAGATTATGAGTTCTATAAGGATCAAGCGCTCAATAACGATAAGGTTCGCGCTATCGGTGAAATTGGTTTAGATTATTACTATGATTTCTCTGATCGTGAAACACAAAAACGCGTATTCATTCGTCAGTTGGAGTTAGCTCGTGAAGTAGAGTTGCCAATTATTATTCATGACCGTGATGCGCATGGCGATATTATGAGTATCTTGCGCAATGAAGGTAAGGATAATTGGGGCATTTTCCACTGTTACTCCGGTAGCTGGGAAATGGCTAAGGAAGCTATTAAATTAGGTTTCTACATTTCCTTTGCTGGTCCTGTAGTATTCCCTAAGTCTACAAATCTTAAGGAAGTAGCTAAACAAGTACCAGTAGACAGAATTCTTATTGAAACTGACTCACCATATTTGACACCACCTCCATTTAGAGGCCGTCGTAATGATCCAAGCAAAACTCAATTTGTGGCAGAGGAAATTGCACGTCTAAAAGGTCTTGATGTGGATGAGTTCTGTGAAATTACTTTTAATAATGGTAAACGAGTATTTGGTATTGAGTAGAAACATACTAGTATGCAATATTTCTAATTCACTAAATGTAAGATAAGTTCTCATGGTCGTAGCTATGGAATAGAGATGAAAACTATATAGAAATATAAATTATAAAACGCGATTCTCCCTTTGCGGTGAGAATCGCGTTTTTCTATGGTATACTAAAGTATATTCATACTGAACACGTAGTAGGATGAGGGTAGTAGGATGAAACGTATTGCATTTATAGATTTAGGTTCTAACTCGGTTCGATTTGTCATTTATGAGATTTCAAAAACAGGTAGCTATAGACTGATATATCAAGAAAAAAATAGTGTGCGCCTCAGTGAAAATATGTGGGGCACACAGGAATTAACAAATGAGGCAATGGAACGTTCCTTGCGTTCTTTGAAAGCCTTTGTTCATATGGCAGAAGCTATGGGAGTTGATACGATTAAAGCTGTTGCTACGGCTGCCGTACGCCTTGCTAAAAATGGCGATATATTTATAAAGACTGTAAAAGAACGAACAGGTCTAGAGTTAGAATGCATTGCAGGTGAAGAAGAGGCTCGATTAGGATTTCTAGGTGTCATCAATACCATTGGTCTCAAAGACTTTATCATCTTTGACTTAGGTGGGGCAAGTACGGAGGTAACCCTAGTACGAGATCGACATATTACAGAGGTTATAAGTTTGCCAATTGGTGCCCTTACCTTGACAGGCACGTATCAAAAGGGGGAGGAGTATACCCCTAAAGAGCTTGAAAAAATGACCAAAGCAGTGAGGAAAGTAATTAAAGAACATACTTGGCTTCGCAATGTAAAATTACCACTCCTTGGCATTGGTGGTACAGCACGTAATATAGCTAAAATGGATCAACGAAAGTTATCGTATCCTATTACAAAAC
Organism: Veillonella sp. S13053-19; assembly: GCF_002959835.1. Classification (NCBI taxonomy): domain Bacteria; kingdom Bacillati; phylum Bacillota; class Negativicutes; order Veillonellales; family Veillonellaceae; genus Veillonella; species Veillonella sp. S13053-19. The sequence continues at coordinate 19,885 of NZ_PPDA01000008.1, forward strand.
TACATAACTATGAAATACCATATCATCGATTCCACGAAATTTTCGAAGACGTAAAAGGTAAATCGTTAGAGGAGCGTAAAAAGATAAGTGGCTTGTCTTCAGATCGTGCAGATATCATTATCGCAGGCCTTACCATCGTGGAAGAATTATTTAACTACGTAAATACTAAAACTCTCGTTGTTGGTGGTTGTGGTTTACGTGAAGGTTTATTCTATGACTACTATGGAACACATTATTTAGGTGGAAATCCTATTATCGATGATATATTAGTTCATTCTGCTGAAAATGTATTGTTAGGCATGACTAAACATGAGCTAGTACACGCCAAATATATTACTGGTTTAGCTACAACCTTATTTGATGAATTAGAGTCACTTCATAAAGCAGATAACAACGCAAGAAGATGCTTAATTACGGCCGGCCTACTTCATGATATTGGTAAACGGGTTAATTACTATAGCCACGCACGTCATGGTTGTTACATGCTCGTAAATAGTAATTTATATGGCATTTCTCACGTAGAACAAGCTTTTAGTGCTTTCTTAGTTATGAACTCCCATGGATTGACACCTAAAGAGTATAAAAACTTCCTATATGGTAAATTATTAGATCAAGATCAACGCTTATTAGGTCAAAAATTATCTATTATCTTAGCCTTGGCTGAGGCTCTCGATGAAAGTCATGAACAATTTATTCGACGATTAGAGGTAGCTATTAAATATACTAGTGTGGCCTTAAAGGTACACTATTTAGAAGGCCGCGATGTGAGCGTTACGAAAGCGGCTGTTGAAAAGTTAGCAAAATCTTTCAAAAAAGAATTCAAAAAAGAGTTAGAAATAGAGTGGACGGAGGCTCGTAAGGAGGCATAATGGCATTACCAAAAGCATTACGATATGCAGTATTACATGTGGGCTCCAGTAGTATGAGCATTACTATTGTAGAATATAGGGACATCGATGATGTACGTATTATCGATCATGCGGCACGAGAAGTAACCTTTGGAGAGGAATTATTTCAAACGTCTCGCTTAAGTTTTAAAACGATAGAAGAAATCTGTCATATTTTAAAAGGTTACAAGCAATTAATGGCAGATTACGGTGTAACTCGTTCTAGACTATATGGGACAACCGTAATTCGTGAGGCTGCTAATCGCCGTAGTATTCTAGATCAAATCTATATCCAAACAGGTATGCGTGTTGAGGTTATCGACATGCCAAAAGAGGTATATTACAAATATGCCTTGTTATACTATAAGATGACGACTCAGTATCGCTTGACGGATCCTACCAAGGCGACATTATTCCTTGATATTACATCTGGTGGTGTGGGATTAACAGTATGGCGTGGTGAAAGTTTATTATTCCAACGCAATATGCATAGTGGTTCCTTGCGCGTTATGGAATCTTTTAACCGTAACCAACGTTCTTCTACGTCGTTTCCTATGGCGATTACCGAATACTTGCATCGCATGATTGGCCCATTGCGTGAGGAACTTCAAACTTTTAATATTAATAGTGTCATTTTATCTGGTGATGAAGCTCAATATATGGCACGTCTCATGGGGGATGAAAGTAATAAGGACGATATTATTACTATTGAACCTGAACGATTTAAAGGCCTCATTAACTCCTTTGATGGTGTAACGGCTACCAAGTTGATAAACCGCTATAAATTGCCTGAGTATAAGGCTAATATTCTGATGCCTACCATGATTTTATTTAATGAAATCATTACGGCTATAGAACCTAAATCTTTGATTTTTAGTAGCTTCTCCTTCTCCCAAGGTGTAAGCTGGTTCTATGGTGTAGAGGCTGAAAACAATCCGTTTATGTACCAGCTACGTGAGCAAAACGCTCAATTAGCTCGTGCTGTTGCCGCTAGATATCATACCGATAGCATTCACGATGCTGAGGTAGAACGATTTAGTTCATTATTCTGTAAAACTTTACGGCACAAAGGTTTACCAGAGCGGTGGGGCTATTTATGTCGTATAGCCGCTATCCTTTGCTCTGTAGGTAAATTTGTAAATTTGCGGAATCATGGGGAGCATGCCTATCATATCGTGATGGGCACAGATATTTTTGGACTTTCAGAAGAAGAAAAACAAGTAGTGGCCAATGTTGTATATTATCACTACAAAGGCACACCATCTGATGACGATGCTTACTTTAATGCACTAACCGAATTGCAAAAGATTCAAGTGACAAAGTTAGTAGCTGTCATTCGCGTAGCTTGTGCCCTTGATGCTGGCAGTAATCAAAAGATTTCAGATGTTATCTTAGAGGAGCGGGATAATGTATTATATGTATTCTGCCGGACTAATGAAGATATCTCTTTAGAATGGTGGACATTTACAGGTGACTCTGAATATTTTACAGAAGTCTTTGGTATGGAAATTAAACTGGTAAGAGGAGGTGACCGCCATGTTCAGTAATGCAAAATATTATTTTAACCGTGAGCTATCTTGGTTAAAGTTTAATCAGCGTGTGCTATTAGAATCTATAGATACTAATACGCCTTTATTAGAACGGTTGCGCTTTATTGCTATTGCTAGCTCTAATTTAGACGAGTTCTTTATGATTCGTGTGGCTGGTCTACGTCATCAAGTAGTAAATGGCATCGTTAAATATGATGCTGCCCATATGGATGCAAAGGCACAATTAAAGGCCATTGATGAGTCTGTACAACGCCTTGTTTCTATGCAAAGTACGTATTTAAACAATGTGCTTACCGAACTCGAGAACTATGGCTTCTTCTTTACTGAACCTGAACAGTTAGATGTAAAGTCTAAATCTTGGTTACGTCATTACTTCGAGGAGCATATCTATCCTGTTGTAACGCCACTAGCCGTTGACTCTGGTCATCCGTTTCCATTTTTAACAAACCATACCATCAATGCTATTGTGCGTATCTTTCAAATACTACCAGATGGTACAAAGGATTATAAGATTGCTATCTTGCCTATTCCATCTGTACTTGATCGTATCATTGAAATCCCAAGTCGAGGCAATAAAGAACATCGATTTGTTTACTTAGAGGATGTCATTACATATTATGCAAACCAATTCTTCCAAGGTTACGGCATTGAGGATTATATGGTATTCCGTATCACTCGTGATGCGGACCTAGAAATCGATGAAGAAGAGGCGACGGATTTACTATCGGAGGTAGAGGAATCCTTACGTCGTCGCCGTCGTGGTGATGCGGTGCGATTAGAAGTCTGTGGCGATGTAAAGGACCATTTGCTTGATTTTGTTCTTACTAGTGTTGAGCTTGAACAAAAGGACGTATATCGCATTGATGGTCATTTGGATTGTCGTATGTACTTTGATTTCTGCAACTATCCTGGTTTAGATGAGCTTCGGTACGAGCCTTTTGACTCTAAGATTCCTAGTGAATTAGTAGACCACGAAGGTGAAAGTTTATTCTCCGTTATTGGTAAACAAGATCTTTTTGTTCATCATCCTTTTGAATCGTTTACAGTGGTTGAACAGTTTGTTGCCCAAGCGGCCATAGATCCAGATGTACTAGCTATTAAACAAACCTTGTATCGCGTAAGCGGTGATTCTCCGATTATTGCATCCTTGATTAAGGCCGCAGATAATGGGAAGCAAGTAACCGTACTTATGGAGGTTAAGGCTCGTTTTGATGAAGAAAACAACATCCAAATGGCCCGTCGCCTTGAAAAGGCGGGCTGTCATGTAATTTATGGGTTAAAAGGTCTTAAAACGCACTCTAAAATCACCATGGTGGTGCGTAGAGAAAATGATGGCATTAGGCGTTATGTTCATCTTGCTACAGGTAACTATAATGGTAAAACTGCTCGTATATACACTGACTGTGGTATATTCACATGTAATGATGAATATGGTGACGATGCATCTCGCTTCTTTAACTTGATTTCGGGCTATTCTGATCCACCAATTTGGAATAAGTTTATCGTAGCGCCCTTAAATTTACGGGAAAAAATTATAGAATTAATTGACCGTGAAATTGAATTGGCTAAAAGTGGAGAGGAAGCTTATATCATTGCTAAGATGAACTCCTTACTTGATAAAAAGGTCATTGCTAAGCTATATGAAGCATCTACCGCAGGTGTTCACATTGATCTTATCGTTCGTGGCATTTGTACACTTCGACCTGGCATCGCTGGAGTAAGTGACAATATTACAGTTCGCTCCATAGTAGGTCGTTTTTTAGAACATCATCGCTTATTCTATTTCCGAAATGGTGGTAATGAAAGTCTGTACTTATCTAGTGCAGACTGGATGCCTCGTAACTTAAACGAACGTGTAGAGCTTATGATTCCCATTGAAGATAAGCGTCATAAAGAACGAGTTAAGGGCATATTAGATCTTTATTTAGAAGATACCTTGAAAGCGCATATTATGAGAGCTGATGGTTCCTATCGTAAAATTAATGATCGAGAGCATCCTATTTCTGCTCAAGAAGAGCTTATGAAAGCAGCTATTGAGAATGAGCGGAAGGAGTCAATGACTGTCATTGAGCGTCTACAACCCATGTTGAAGATGAATAAATGATGAAAATTGGCTTGTGGATAGTATTGTGAATTTTAATACAACTGTATAGTATGTAAAAAGCCTGTTTATACAGGCTTTTTTCTATGTATATCTGTTTGAAAATGAGATAAAAATGAAATTTTGAAAAATGTTGAAAATTGTGGTAACAATGTAAAAACACATAAAAATACAATTCAAGTAATAAAAAAACTGTGTATACTATATATGGTATGAGTGTCGTATATATGTACACAATTCGGAATATATTGTATGGCATTCAAAAATATCGATATGTACGCATGCAGTAGACTTTTCGTAGAAAGTATAAAAAGATACAATATTAAAATCCAGTAATTACTTGTGTTTACCTCTAATTGTTAACCTAATGGGTTTGACAGGTTATATCTATCTGTAGTAGAATAATACCATTACAGGAGGGATTACAACATGAGAATTCATAAGACACACAAACGATATATTTCGTCTGTTGTTGCAGGATTGATTGTAACAGCTGTAACTATGACAGGTTTTTCTTATAATGATAAAACCGTTACCGTTATGGTAGATGGTGCAGCACACACTGTTAGAACGCATTTAAATTCTAACGAAGGCATCGTACGCGACGCTGGGGTTAAATTAAATCCAAATGATAAAGTTATTTCCAGCTCTACATCAGTTCAAAATGGTACAACATTAACTGTTGTTCGCGCTGTTCCAGTGTATGTAACTGTGAATGGTAGAACTAGAGCTGTTTTCACTACAGAAACTACGGCTCAAGGCGTTGCTAATGAGCTTGGCTTTAAAACACCTAACTATGTAGTTGTAGGTGATCTAAATGGTTCTGTATTAAGTGGTACACATATTACAATTGCTCAAGTAACAAGTCGTTCTTTATCTACAGTAGATCAAGAAATTGCTATTGAAGTTATTCGTCAAAAAGACGATACTATGGCTAAAGGCGAAGAAGAGGTTGTTCAAGTTGGTCAACCTGGCTTGGAACGAGTACAACGTGAAACATTATATAGCAATGGTACAGTTATTAAAACAAATGACGTATCTAAAGTAACACAACGCGCAATGGTTCCTACTATTATTAAAGAAGGTACCCGTGAAGTGACTACGTCTCGTAATGTGGCGGGGCGTGCATCTCGGGCTATCGTAATGGAAGCATCTGCTTACCTAGCAGGCGATGGTGATGGCTTAGGTATTACGGCTACAGGTGTTCCTGCAGTTCGTGGTATTGCTGCTGTTGACCCTGATGTTATTCCATTAGGTACACGCTTGTTTATTCCAGGCTACGGTGAGGCTATTGCAGCTGATACAGGTGGTGCTATTATAGGCAATAAAATTGACCTTGTAATGGACTCCTACGGCGAGGCTATGGAGTTTGGGCGTCAAGACGTAACAGTGTACGTTTTAGACTAAATTATGTTAAAAATACTAAAAAAGACGACTTACATTTGTAAGTCGTCTTTTGTTATTTAATCTTCGATATACGGTAAAAGATATTCGTATTTTGTACCTTTTAACTCTTCTTTAGGAATAAAGGTTAAGGCAGATCCATTGATACAGTAGCGAAGGGAGCCATTAGGCCCATCTTCAAATACATGGCCTAAGTGAGCATTACCGATGCGGCTGCGCACTTCAATACGATTCATACCATGAGAATCGTCTTGATAGTATTTAATAACATCCTTAGTGATTGGCTTTGTAAAGCTTGGCCAACCGCAATGGGAATTAAATTTATGTGATGATACGAAGAGGGGCTCTCCAGTAGTAATATCTACGTAGAGACCTGCTTTAAATTCATCTGTTAATTCGTGACTAAAAGGAGCATCAGTAGCAGAATTTTGGGTAACTTCATACTCTTGTGGTGATAGTGCATCTAAAGATTCTTTAGATGGTTTATTATACGCATTATCATCGATAAGTGGCTCATCGGATAGGCCTAATGGAATATGACAATAACCGTTAGGGTTTTTATCTAAGTAATCTTGATGATACTCCTCCGCAGAGTAGTAGTTCTCTAAAGGTAACACCTCGATAGCAAAGGGTTTGCCTTCAAAGGCTTGCGCACGGGCTAAGGTGCTTTCAATAATAGATTTATCTGCTGTATCCGTATAGTAAATACCAGTACGGTACTGAATACCTACGTCACCGCCTTGTTTATTAATACTAAATGGATCGATAGCACGTAGGAAATATTGAATCAAATAGTCCAAGGAAAGTGTGTCTGCATCGTAGGTCACCTTGAGGGCTTCAACGTGGCCACTATTGTGACATACATCTTCATAGCTTGGATTTTCAGTAGTGCCATTGGCATAGCCTACTTCAGTCGAAAGGACGCCTTCGATTTTTTTGATGTATCCTTGCAGGCCCCAGAAACAACCGCCTCCTAAATATATAGTATGTTCATTCATTTAATCACCCCATACTTCTTGAGCTATTTCTTTAACTAATGCTAGTTTAGCCCATTGTTCCTCTTCGGTCAATTGGTTACCAATCTCACAAGAAGCAAAGCCGCATTGAGGAGATAAGCAAAGTCTATCGAGAGGAATATATTGTGTAGCCTCTTGAATGCGTTTTTTAATAACTTCTTTGTCTTCTAATTCTGGACGTTTAGATGTAATTAGACCTAATACGACCTTCTTGTTAGGAGATACTTCGCGCAATGGCTCAAAGCCACCGGAACGATCATCGTCAAATTCTAGGTAATAAGCATCTACATTTTCTTTGGCAAATAGAATAGGGGCAATTGGTTCATAACCGCCGCTAGCAGCCCAAGTAGAGTTGTAATTACCACGACATACATGGGTAGTGAAGGCTAAATCTTGAGGGCGACCTTCTAGGGCCAAATTGTTTAAGCGCAAATATTTAGCTGTTTCGCCCTCAATGGTTACGCTTTTGTCTTTTTGACGACCTGTCCAGTAAGCGTGGTCACAGCACATACCCCAAGTACAATCATCAAACTGGATGTTGCGGCAACCAGCGTCATACAAATCTTTGATAACTTGACGATACGCAGCGGCAATGTCTTGAATGAGTTCTTCTAAATCAGGGTAGAAGGAGCGTGTGGTAATGCCGTTATCCTCACGGAATAATTCCGCTAAGAATTGAGATGGGGCTGGGATTGTTTGACGTGCCGTAGTATTTTCGTCTTCAAATTGCTTTACAAATTTGAAATGTTCAACGAATGGGTGGTTTGTCCCCGTAATTTTGCCAGTAAGGGCAAGGGAGCCCGGCGCTGTTTCTTGACCGACGAATTTGTAACCGTGTTCCAGTTCAATTTCTTTTACGCCGTTAAATCCCCACATGAAATCTAGATGCCAATAGGCACGACGAAACTCGCCATCTGTAATAACTGGTAGACCAGCAGCCTTTTGTTTTTGAATGAGCTCTGTAATGAGACGATCTTCAACGGCTGTTAATTCTTCTCTAGAAATATTTCCATTATTGAAAGCTTCGCGAGCTTCTTTTAATTCTTCGGGACGTAGGAAAGAACCTACAATATCAAAGTGGAAAGGTGCTAATTGTTTGGACATAATAGTAATCCTCCTTATATAAACGGTAAAACCGATAATTTCGATAGGTTTATTATAACGAAGCATGAGTATATTTAAAAATATCTATATCTTAGAGTTGTATATAACATAAAGCTATATAGACGTATAAATTTGTTTATTAAGTTATATCAAGGTATAAAAAAGCACTCTTCTGAAATGAGCTGCATCTCAAAATTGTGTCCAATTTTGGGGCAGTTCATTTCAGAAGAGTGCTTTCAATATACTATTTAATACAATTATTTAATTCGCCTAGAATTATTAAAATGTACAACTCTATTATTACTATAATTCTCTAACTATTTTTTATCGTCTGGCAATTGAATATGTCTGCCATAGTCGCCAACGTATTGTTCTAAGGCTTGAATATATTCTTGGCCTAAACGACTGCGTTGCATTTTGTTGTTAGTAATATAGCCAATGTGCATCAAGCCTTCTTCTGCAAGTGGCACAGAGATGATGTTTTCACCATTAACCTCTTTGTCGATTACACCACTAGATACAGTGTACCCATCAAGTCCAAGTAATAGACTAAATAAAGATGCTCTATCGCGAACGCGGATGTGTTTTGGACGTACAACGGTACTGAAAATTTCTTCAGAGAAATAGAAGGAGTTATGATCCCCTTGTTCAAAGGAGATATATGGATATTCTTCTAATTCATCCATGGACACTACATCTTTATTAGCTAATGGATGTGTTTTACCGATGAAGATATGAGGGTGAGCCGTAAATAACTCTGTAAAGGTTAATTCGTTAGTGTGAATTAATTTTTCTAATACAGGACGGTTGAAATCATTATAATAAAGCAAGCCGATTTCACTCTTCATATGAGCTACGTCGTCAATGATTTCATAGGTTTGTGTTTCACGTAAGGATACATCGTATTGATCGATGCCTGCACCTTTTAAAAGCTCTACAAAGGCGTTAACTGCAAAGGAGTAATGTTGTGTAGAAACGGAAAATTGTTTCTTCCCACCGCTTTGACTCTTATATTGCTCCTCTAAAAGGGCTGCTTGTTCAAGGACTTGGCGTGCATAGCCGAGGAAACGTTCCCCTTCTTTAGAAACAGTAATCCCTTTATTGGTACGATCGAAAATGGTAATGCCCATTTCCTTTTCTAATTCTTTAATAGCCTTTGTAAGGCTAGGTTGAGATACAAATAATCTCTTGGCAGCTTCACTAATACTACCTATATTGGCAATTGTTGTGACATACTTTAATTGTTGTAAGGTCATAATTGGCCTCCTTTTATATATTACACTATTAATACTACTCGATTATAAGTATTTAAGCAATGTTATATATGTGTTACAATGTACTAATAGAATAAAGGAGGACCTATGCTAAAACAAGTCATCGTCGTAGAAGGAAAATCTGATATCCAACGCATTGCTCAAGCTGTAGAGGCTGACTGCATAGCAACTGAAGGTTTTACCCTTCGAAAAGGTGTTATCGATATGATTCGCGTTGCTTATGAAAAGCGAGGCATCATCATACTAACAGATCCTGATACGGCAGGGGAGCGGATTCGTCGTGTATTAACGAAAAAATTCCCCAATGCACAACATGCCTTTGTCCCTCGTGACGAAGCTTTTGCAAATGATGATATTGGCATAGAACAAGCATCTCCAGAATCCATTAGAAAGGCTTTATCTACATTACATGTAGAGTCTTTAGAATCATCCAATGAATTTTCCATGGTGGATTTAGTGCGCCATGGACTGTCAGGTATGCCAGATAGCGCAGCTCGACGAGCTGTTATTGGTGCAAAATTAGGGATTGGCTACGGAAATGGTAAGCAATTCTTATATCGGTTAAATCATTACGGTATAACACGAGATGCTTATGAAGAGGCAGTAAATAGTTTGAAATAGGAGTTAAGATGTTAGAATCAGTAATTGCAAGCCCTGAGGTAGTGCATTATATATGTAAACGCTTCGACATTAAAATGAGTAAAAAGCTAGGGCAAAACTTTCTTATTAAACGCGGCATTGTGGATGAAATCGTTCGTGCTGCGGAGTTAACACCTGGTGAACCTGTACTAGAGGTTGGTCCTGGTATTGGCACTCTGACTCAAGGTTTAGCACAAAGTGGGGCGGATGTAACGGCCATTGAACTAGATCGTCGTCTATTGGAAGTGCTAGATACAACATTAGCATCTTATGACAATGTACGCATCGTTCATGGTGATGTATTGAAACTAGATGTGCCCACCATCATGAACCATAAACCGTTTAAGGTGGTTGCCAATTTACCGTATTATATTACAACGCCTATTATTATGTCTCTATTGGAAAGCAAATTACCAATTGAGCGCCTCGTTGTAATGGTGCAAAAGGAAGTTGCTTTGCGCATGGTAGCACAGCCTGGTACAAAGGACTATGGTGCCTTGTCTGTGGCTGTTCAGTATTATACGGAGCCAGATATTGTTCTAGATGTACCGCCTAAATCTTTCTTGCCTGCACCAGCGGTAACAAGTTCTGTAATTCGTTGCGTGTTGCGAGATAAACCACCGGTAGATGTAATTGATGAGAAACTATTCTTCCACGTTGTAAAAGCTGGTTTTGCGCAACGTCGTAAAACATTTGCTAATACGATGAAAACAACGGGCTTATCAAAAGATAGAATTGAAGAGCTGTTAGAAAAAGCAAATATCGACGGTCAACGAAGAGGCGAGACCTTTACTCTTCAAGAATTTGCCGATGTAGCCAATGCATGGGCTTCTTTAATTAAATAGTAAATGCATAAAGAGCGTATTAGATTGATAACATATCATTCTAATACGCTCTTTTTATGCTAATACGATTTTTTCATAAAAAAGGACCCGAATGGGTCCTTTTTATTAGTACAAGAAGCCTGCCATTGTTGTAATGAGGAAGGCGTTTGCAAAGTCGATTAAGAATGCACCTACCAAGGAAACTACGAGCCATGCACGAGGGGATGGACCGTGTTTGCCTGCCAAGGATAACATATTAACCAACGCATTTGGTGTAGCACCTAGACCGAAGCCGATGGCACCAGCGCCAAGCATAACAGCATCGTAGTTGCGACCAAAGATGAAGTAGATAAGGTATGCAAATACACAGATAAGTACACATTGTGCTAGTAAAATTGTAATAAGTGGTAATGCAAGATCGATTAATTGAACGAGTTTCAAGCTGTTGATAGCCATTGTTACAAATAAGGACAATGCTACGTTAGATACTGCGTCAAGTGCAGAGTCATTGATTTTGTAAGCTTTAGTGTAGTCACCAACGTTACGAATTACAGCCGCACAAATCATTGCGCCGATGTATGCTGGTAGTGGAGTAAGAACGGATAAACCAGCACTTACGATAGTACCAATACCAAGTGCAAGACCAATCCACATACAAATTGTTAAAAGATCTTGAGAGTTGAATTGTTTGCCGCCGATTTCAACTTGAGCTTCACTCATGTCAATGCCGTCAGCTTCAAATAATTCAGGATTTTGATAAGGTGTTTTTACTTTGTGCATTTTAATAATGCGTTCACCTACAGGAGCACCTAAGATTGTACCAGCAACCATACCGAATGTTGCGGCTGCAACTGCAGCAGATGCTGTACCAGGGATGCCTAGTAATTGTTCGTAATACGGACCGAAGGCACCAGCTGTACCAAGACCGCCGATCATGGATACAGAACCTGCCATGATGCCGATGATTGGTTCAATACCTAACGCTTTAGCAATCATAATACCTGCTGTGTTTTGAACAACAATCCATACTGCACAAGCGAGGAAGAAGAAGAGAATGAAAATGCCGCCTTTTTTGAGGACTTTCAAGGAAGCCATCAAACCGATAGTAGTAAAGAAAGCGAGCATTAAGAATGTTTGTAGAGAGCCTTCAAATGTAATGTTTAAAATCTTGTAATAAGAAAGAATAGCAGTTAAAAATGCAAATGGAAGGGCCCCTACAGCAGGTGCAGGCATACACATTCTTTGTAAGAATTGTGAATGTTTGTTAATCCAAGTACCTATGAACAAGGTAATAACAGCGAGACCTACGGTTTGGATCATGGACAGTTTTAAAGTCCATACATTGTTGACTAAGGCTAAGTCAATCAGTGGCATAAAATCACTCCTTTAAAAAAATAAACCTATATTTTATGGTATCATGAATGGTCGAAAAATAATATAGAATATACACTGTATAAAAATCTTATATATTTTCTTTACAACACTCACAACAACATTAAAACCTATAATAATATGTATATAAGTATATATAAGTATATATAACTATTTATAATTATATACATAGCATACATGATATGTCAAAAAGTAATATTATAAATTACCTACCTACATAATCATAATATATATATTCGACTTAAATCTGTGATTTTCCTCCTACATATAAAAAAATAAACTGGAATATATTTCTTAAATTTATAATTCTATGAAATATATTCCAGTTTTAAATTTTAAAATTCTTATATAGTCTTATTTTGCTTAGTTTCTTGAAGTCATATGGGGTAAATTTAACCCGTATATACATATAAGGGTATAACTAAAATGTATATACTAATATATAAAATAATTAGAAGTTATAGCTGTTATAGATCATGATGTAGCTTAGGTGTAGTTAAGAAGGTAACATCTGGATTACGTTCTTGTACCCAACCCATTTGCCATTCGTTGGAGATGAGGACTACAGTGCGATCGCGATTATCTTTTACGATCATTGCATTATCAACACCCTTTAAGGATGCTATATCTACCTCCCCGTCAATCCAACGAGCTACACTATATGGCAATGTATGATTTAGTAAATCTACACCATATTCATTTTTGAGGCGATATTCTAATACTTCAAATTGAAGCATACCAACGGCGCCAACTACGAAGGAGTCAAGCGCACCTGGTTGTTCAAAGATTTGAACCGCACCTTCTTGCGCCAATTGAGTCATACCCTTTTGGAATTGCTTACGCTTCATCGTATCTTTTGGAGATACGCGAGCAAAGAATTCCGGTGGGAATACAGGGAAGTCACCGAAGGTTACTTTGTGTTTTTGTGCGCATAGTGTGTCACCTACGCCCATTGTACCAGCATCAAAGACACCGATAATATCGCCAGGATATGCATCCTCCACGATAGTACGTTCTGTAGCTAAGAATTGTTGAGGTTGAGATAGGCGAATCGTTTTGTTGGATTGTCGATGTAATACGGACATGCCTTTTTCAAATTTGCCAGAGCAGATACGCATGAATACGATACGGTCATGGTGGTTAGGGTCCATATTAGCTTGGATTTTAAATACTAAGGCGGAGAAGTCTTCGCTAGTAGGTTGTACTATTTCTTCTACAGCTTGACGTGGAGCAGGGGATGGCGCCAATTCTAAGAATTTTTCTAAGAATGGTTTTACCCCAAAGTTTGTCATAGCAGAGCCAAAGAACATTGGTGTCAATTCACCGGCACGAACCTTATCAAAGTCAAATGGATCGCCTGCAACGTCAAGCAACTCAATATCATCAAGCAAGGCTTGGTATACATCATCACCTAATAACTCTTTCATGCGAGGATCAGTTAAAGCACCTTTTTCAGAGGCTAGTTTTTCTTGACCATGTGTTTCATCTTTTGCAAAGAGCTCGATAGTTTCATGTTCTCTATCGTATACACCTTTGTACTCGCCATTGATACCAATAGGCCAGTTCATAGGGCATGTACGAATGCCAAGAATATTTTCGATTTCTTCCATCAAGTCAAATGGACTACGACCGAAATGGTCAATTTTGTTTACAAACGTAAAGATAGGAATGCCGCGCTCTTTAGATACGGCAAATAGTTTTTTCGTCTGTGCTTCCACGCCTTTTGCTACGTCAATAAGCATGACAGCACTATCAGCAGCCATCAATGTACGGTACGTATCTTCGGAGAAGTCCTGGTGACCAGGCGTGTCGAGGATATTTACGCGACAACCGTCATAGTCAAATTGCAACACGGAACTCGTTACGGAAATACCACGTTGTTTTTCGATTTCCATCCAGTCAGATACAGCGTGTTTTGCAGTTTTACGAGACTTTACGGAACCCGCTAAGTGGATGGCACCACCGTATAATAGTAATTTCTCTGTTAATGTTGTTTTACCCGCATCCGGGTGAGATATGATAGCAAACGTACGACGACGTTGTACTTCTTCTAAAAATGTCATGGTTCACCTCTATTAGTATGTTTGTATAAGTAGATATATATTACAGTTCTACTTTTACAGTCTATATCGTAAAAATTATACATGATTTTTCTAGTTATGACCACTAAATTGTAGTATAATGAGATTTCATAGAACGGCTTGGGGATTAGCCGTTATCTTCATGTTAAGGAGGGGGACCATGCGGTTATTTATTGCAGAAAAGCCATCCATGGCTCGCGAAATTAGTAAATGCTTGCCAGAAAATAAAAATATCCAAAAGCGGAATGGCTATTTTATCCAAGGTGATGATGTAGTGACTTGGGTGGTTGGTCACGTATTACATCAAGCAGAACCGGGCGATTACGACGATAAATATATTCGTTGGCGCCCTCAAGATCTGCCGATTGTGCCAGATGAGTGGAAACTACTCGTTACAGATAGCAGTCGCCAACAGTTTGAGACGGTAAAAGACTTGATCGGTAAAGCGGATATGATCGTAAATGCAGGTGACCCGGACAGGGAAGGGCAACTTTTAGTTGACGAAGTATTGTACTATGTCGGTAATACAAAGCCAGTACAGAGAATTCTACTAAATGCGCTCGATGAAAAATCTATTCGTTCTGCTCTTAATGATTTACGAGATAATAAGGACTTTCATAATTTATATCAATCGGCTTTGGCAAGAGCTCGTGCAGATTGGCTTATCGGTATGAATTTATCTCGAGCATATACTTTAGCTGAACGTTATAAGGGCAATAAGGTGACATTGCCTATAGGGCGAGTTAAGACACCTACTTTGGCGCTCGTTGTACGTAGAGAACGAGAGTTAGCTGCATTTAAGCCAGTAGACTATTTTACTGTAAAAGTTTTGTATAACCATCCTAATGGTGTATTCTGGGCTACATGGCAACCTACAGATGAGCAGAAAGGCTTAGATCCTGATGGTCGTCTCATCAATAAGGCTATAGCTGATGCATTAGTTGAACAGTTGAAAGATGGTCCAGATGGCATTATTAAGGCTGTTACTAAATCAAAGAAGAAAGATGCACAGAGGCTACCATTATCCTTGTCATCCTTACAGGTATTGGCCGGTAAAGCATTTTCCTATGATCCGCAAACTGTGCTTGATACGGCACAGAAATTATACGAGAAGAAATTGACCACCTATCCTCGTTCTGATTGTGAATATTTACCACCGAATCAATATGGTGATCGTAATGCGATTCTCAACAATTTACAGAATGCAGGTGATGAGCGGTTAGCACAGTGGGCTAGTGATGCTGACCGCTCTATTAAGAGCCGCGCTTGGAATGAAAAGAAAATTACGGCCCATCATGCTATTATTCCCACTACGGTTGCTTGTAATATAAATAGCTTATCTCGTGAGGAACGAAATATTTATTTCCTCATCAGCCAAGCTTATATTGCTCAGTTTTATGGAGAGCATGTTTATGAGCAAACTAAAATTATAGTAGAGCAGTGTAAAGAAGAGTTTGTTGCTAATGGTCGTGTGGTTATTGAAGAAGGCTGGAAGATACTCTATAAACGACAAAAGTCTAAGTCTACAACAGATAATGAGGAGCCGGATTTAACCGATGAAAGTGGGGCCGAATCAGATCCTAAAAAAGAAGTTCTTGAAGAGGCGGATCACTTGCCAGCCGTTAAAAAGAACGACACTGTTTTATTTACGGATTCCTCTGTAGAGGCGAAGCAAACAAAGCCACCATCTCGCTTCACGCCGTCTACTTTGTTACAAGCAATGAAGGAAATTCATAAGTTTGTAAAAAATGAAGACTTGAAAAAGCAATTAAAAGCGGTGTCTGGTATTGGTACGGAGGCGACTCGTGCTAATATTATTGACGAGCTCATCAGTCGTGGATTTATGAAAACATCGGGAAAGAAGCAAGTGTTATCACCAACTGAAACGGGCTATCTCTTAGTTGATGCATTGCCTGATGAATTGCTATATCCTGATGAAACAGCTGTATGGGAGGAACGATTGGCGCTCATGAGTGAAGGAGAGGATACATTAGATTCTTTCTTGTCTGATCAGATTAAGTTTTTGAAACATTTGATTGATAAACTGGGCTTTGATAAACAAGACAGTTCTGGTCAGATGATGCCTAATGTGGTTCGCACTATAACGAATCAAAATCGGAAACGCCCTATGGATAATACTGACGTTGATATATCTTCTTTACCTATTTGTCCGAAGTGTAATAAGGGCCGTTTGCAACAGCGGAATGGTAAATTTGGCGCCTTTTTAGGCTGCACCAATTATCCTGCATGTAAGCATACGCAACCTGTTGAAGGTGTAAATCCTAATGGTGAAAGTAATATTGAAATATCTGATGACGATAAACAATATAAATGTCCGCGATGTAAACAAGGTTATTTTGTAAAGCAAGAGGTGAGAGGTCGAATAAGCTGGATTTGTAGTAATCGATCTCAATGTAAAACTCAGTGCTCCGATGTAGATGGAGTACCAAGTATTTACGTGAATAAGTAAATATTAATCTATTATAGTTAAATATATATAATAATATATAGAAACTACTAATGTAGTTTGACAATAAAAAGACGCGTACAGCTATGCTGTGCGCGTCTTTTTTGTTGATATATTCTTTGAAGAGCAATAATATCTTCGTTTACTAAACAATCAATATATATGTTGTATTATCTACGTTTGCCACGACGTCCTGTTTGAGATGTAGATGTGCGGCGTTGGCGTGTGTTGGAACCCTTATGACCACGTGCTTTGTGGGCCTTAGCCTTAGTAGCTTGGTAAGAGCTACTTACTTTAGCTTTAGCTGCTGCTTTTGCACGTTTTGGTGCAGCACTTGCGTTACCCTTAGTTTTGATTTGACCATCTTTAGTGTATTTTGTAAGCGTTGCTTGAATGGCACGCTCGATGCGTCGCAACCAAGATTCATCTTGTGGTGTTGCAAAGGTTACGGCCACACCAGAATTACCAGCACGACCAGTACGGCCAATACGATGGATGTAGTAATCTATATCGCGAGGTACATCATAGTTATATACATGAGTAATACCTTCAATATCGATACCACGAGCTGCAATATCTGTAGCTACTAAGATTTGTGTTTTGGCTTTAGCAAAGTCTCGCAAAATTTGAGTACGACGGCCTTGTGTTAAGTCACCGTGCATTTCTGCGATGTTAAGACCAGCTGCAGTTAGTTCATAGGATAGACGAACGGCACCTTCTCGTTTATTACAGAAAACGATGGCTAAGAACGGATTATCTTCTTCGATCATTTTGATGAGACGTTCTGTTTTCTCTTCAGGGTTCATCATATACACTCGTTGATCAATCGATTCAAGGGTAACATGTTTACCTTCAGCTGTAACAGAAACTGGCTTAGACATATATGCCTTTGCAAGGTTACGAATTTTGTCTGGAATCGTTGCAGAGAATAGTAATAGTTGTCTATTCGCATCTGTTTGACTGATGAGACTTTCAATATCAGGCAAGAAACCCATATGAAGCATTTGGTCTGCTTCGTCTAGTACAACACGGCGAATACAATCTAAATGTAAAGAACCTCGTTTCGCGTGATCTAGTAGGCGACCTGGTGTACCTAAAATCACTTGTGGACGACGACCTAGTTGTTGTAATTGGG
Source organism: Veillonella sp. S13053-19 (assembly GCF_002959835.1). Taxonomy (NCBI): domain Bacteria; kingdom Bacillati; phylum Bacillota; class Negativicutes; order Veillonellales; family Veillonellaceae; genus Veillonella; species Veillonella sp. S13053-19. The sequence goes on from NZ_PPDA01000008.1 coordinate 37,759, forward strand.
CTTCAATTGTTTTACCGCCGATAAGAGGTAGGATATCTACGTTTAGAATAGCTCCAATTTCTTTCGCCTCATCTGCGATTTGTTTTATAAGTTCACGTGTAGGTGCAATGATAAGCACTTGTTCTTGATGTACATCTGTATGTACACGTTGAAGAATAGGCAATAAGAAGGCAAGAGTCTTGCCTGTGCCTGTTTGAGCTTTTGCTATAACATCATTCCCTTTAAATACCACAGGAATGGATTGTTCTTGGATTGGCGTGGGCTCCTTGATACCTTGTTTTTGTAGGGCTTGGATAAGCTCATCGCAAACGCCTAAAGTTTTAAAAGATTTCATGGATAGTCCTTTCTATAATACATATTATATTAATTATACCTTATGCACATAGCAGGGGCAAATAAATTGAATTGTTATCCTTGGTAGTATTATTAGCGGGAAATCATAGATGAATTTTAAATAAAATAGGTGTGAAATTATATTAAAATCACAACTAATTGATAATAAATCGAAAAACAACGATTTAATGAATATTTATGAGAATGAAAAACATTAAAATATAAATATTAAAATAGAGTTTAAAGGGATAAATGAGAATGATTAAGTTATCAGTAATGATAATCTTAGTAATTTTTCTTATTTTATATTTCTACTATGAATTAAGTGTAGAGAGGTAAATACTATACCCAATGGGGTTATCTTGAATCATAATAAAATAATATTCATAGTTAATATGAGAAAAAAATATATATATAAGATAGAAAATAACCTTAAAATTGATAATAATTGTTGAAATTAATGATTGATTTGATATAATAGTTTAAGATATTAATACGCATTCTTATTTGGTGTGGTTAATATGAGGTTGTTAGGTACAAAATATACATAGGAGGTGTAGTATGGCTATCAAAAAATTGAAAGACATGAAGCCAGGTGAGTCTGGTCTTATTGTTGCTCTACATGGCAGTGGCAATGTTAAACATCGTCTGATTGACATGGGCCTTGTTAAAGGTACAAAAATTTATGTTATGAAGTTTGCCCCTTTGGGTGATCCAGTAGAAGTTAAAGTTAAAAACTTTGAATTAGCACTTCGTACAAGTGAAGCTGGTATGATTGATGTAGAGGTATAATAGGAGGTCTATATGGCAGAAAAAGGGCAAATTCGTATTGCCTTAGCGGGTAACCCTAACTGTGGTAAGACTACAATGTTTAACAATATCACAGGGGCGAAGCAACACGTTGGTAACTATGCCGGCGTTACGGTAGAAAAGAAAGAAGGCCATACTAATTTTAATGGTCGTGATTTATTATTTATTGACTTACCAGGTACGTATAGTTTAACAGCACGTTCCTTGGATGAGTTAGTAGCTCGAAATGTAATCGTAAACGATAATCCAGATGTAATCGTAAACGTCCTTGATGCATCTAACTTGGAACGTAACTTGTATTTAGCGGCACAACTGTTGGAACTTGAAAAGCCAATGGTTATTGCTCTAAACATGGCTGACGTTGCTGAAGAAATGGGTATCAAATACGACTTTAAAAAAATGGCTGAATTAACAGGCGCTACAATCGTTAGTACAGTAGGTCGTACAAATATTGGTACAAAAGAGTTGTTAGAAGCAACAATTAGCGTAGCTGATTCTCAAAAAGCACCTGGTGTAACAGTTAATTATGGTGATTTATTAGAAGGCAAAATTGCTGAACTAGTAGCAGCACTTGAAGAAGCTGGTACAGTAACGTATCCACTACGTTGGATCGCTATTAAATTATTAGAAAACGATCCAGATGTGGTGGAAAAAGTTAAAGGCTTTGCGAATACAGAAGCAGTTCTACAAAAGGCAGCAGCTATCCGTGAAGAAATAAAAGATCAAGTTGATCTTGATATAGTATTCCAAGAATATCGCCATCGTTATGCTGTTGAAGTATATAACCAATCTTTAACACAAGCTCCAAAAGAGATAGAAACACGTTCCGATCGTTATGATAAAATCTTAACGCACCGTATTTGGGGCTTACCAATCTTTATGATTGTTATGTACCTATTGTTTGCGTTCGTAAACATCGTAGGTGGTATTCCTCAAGGTTGGATCGAAAATGGTTTCGCTGCATTACAAGCTTATGCAGTTCAGACTATTCCAGCGGGCCAACTACAGTCACTCGTATCTGACGGTATTATCGCCGGTGTAGGTGCCGTACTTTCCTTCTTACCATTGATTCTATTGCTATTCCTTGGTATTTCCTTCTTGGAAGATACTGGTTACATGGCTCGTGCAGCCTTCGTTATTGACCGCGTAATGCGCGCTTGTGGTTTGCATGGTAAATCCTTTATTCCTTTATTATTGGGATTCGGTTGTTCCGTACCATCCGTAATGGGTGCTCGTATCCTTGATAACTATAAGGATCGAATGGTTACTATTTTGATTACACCATTCATGAGTTGTTCTGCTCGTTTACCAGTATATATCTTGTTTGCAAATGCGTTTTTCCCAAATGGTTGGGATAGTACATTAGTTGTATTCTCTGTATACTTCTTGGGGATCATCTTCGGTATTATTTTTGCGAAAATCTTCCGCAAATTTATTTTCTCTGGTGAGGCTGAACCATTTGTAATGGAATTACCTCCTTATCACTTGCCTACATTGAAAGCTACTTGGCTGCATATGTATGAACGTGCTAAGTTGTATATCATCAAAGCTGGTACATTCATCATGGCCGCATCCATCTTGATTTGGGTCATCACTGCGTACCCAATGGATGTAGAATACTCCAAAGATTACGATGCAATGAAAGAACAAGTTGCTCAAGAGTACGAAGTAAAAGATACAGCTACATTAGCTCAATTCGGTATCACTACAGATGACCAAAAGGATGCAGTTGATAAAATTGTAGAAGACATGAAAGCTACTGTACAAGATGCTACTGATGCTGCTAAGAACGCAGGAGAAGATGAACCTGAAGTAGCTGTAGAAGCTGATTCTGCAGCACCTGAATTATTCAATGATATTAAAGATAAAAATAAAGACTTGTTCCCAGCAGCATGGGCAATGTATAAAAACAGTGCTAACTTAGATGCTGAAAATGACAAACTTGGTAAAGAACAAGCTGCGGAAAAAATTGAACAATCCTATGCAGCATCCTTTGGTAAAGCTATCAACCCAGTGCTAGAACCATTGGGGTTTGATTGGAAAATGGGCCTATCATTAGTAGCTGGTTTAGCGGCTAAAGAAGTTGTTATCTCTACATTAGGTACTGTTTACGCTGTTGGTGGCGATGATGTAAATCCAGCTCCATTGACTGATTACTTACAAAATGACCCTCATTTCACACCGTTAATCGGTTTAACAATGATGCTGTTCATCTTAATCTATCCTCCATGTTTGGCAACATTAGCAGTTATCAAACGTGAAACTGGCTCTTGGAAATGGGTTGCATTCATGTTCTTCTATGAAAACACATTTGCTTGGATTGCATGTTTCATCTTCTACAATGTAGGCCTTGCATTAGGTTTCTAATTCGTGAGTCATTAAATACAGTATTTTAGCCACTTTATAGGTGGTTGAAAGAACTGCATTGAATAATTGCGATTTAGTTATAGTTAATTTGAAAATAATACTTGCTAATTATCAATATTCGTGGTTAAATGATAATGAGAAAAGGGAAATATCCTTTTGATATTGCTTTTATCTTATTTATCACTAAGACAGATATTGTGATTTAGTTGATATTGAGAAAGAGGCATAATAATGGATAATCTTGTTATAGGACTCATAGTTGTTCTAGCATTAGCTTATATTGGCTTTAAAATGTTTAAACAAGTTGGCGGTAAAGGTGGCTGCGGCTGTGGCGGCGGTGGATCTGACTCCGGCAAATCATCTAGTTGTGGTGGAAGCTGCAGTTGTGATGGTTCCAATAAAGCGTTAGGCATTAAACGAGCTGATAAGTAATCAGAACAACACTCAAGTTATTGGAAGAGAAGAGGAGTCTCTATAATGGCTCCTCTTTTCAAATATAGTAATTAAATTTTTTATCATATTTAGTAGAAAGGAATATTATCATGTTCAACATCGATCAAAAAAATCTTAAAAACGCTAACTTATTCGCAGCAGGTCTTGCATTGGGTACTGTAGGTCTTAAAGTGTTAACTTCTAAAGACGCTAAAAAAGTATATGCTGGTATCGTAGCAGCTGGCCTTCGCGCTAAAGAAACTGTATTAGAAACAGCTGAAAAAGTACAAGCATCCGCATCTGATGTATTGGCAGAAGCTCAAGAAATCAACGAAGCACGCAACGAAGAAATCTTTGAAGAAAACAAATAATTAGAGGATTGCACATATGTTACAATTTTCTGTAGTAAAAAAACTCAGAAATCGCTTGCATGTTAAGGTAACTGGTCATCACTTTACAGAGGCTGAAGCAGCTTATGTAGAGGATACATTACTCCTTAATGATGCAATTGTAGATGTAACCTTCTACACTCGTAGCAGTCAAATCGCCATTAAACATACTGGCGATGTTGATGCTGTGCGTGAAGCAGTGCTAGGTCTACGCGATTTAGACTTGTCTGAAGCTCCTGCTTTGAACGAATATTCTCCTCGCTTGGTAAATAAAAAATACCGTGAAATGATGATCAACCGTACTGCACTTTACTTAGGTAAAAAAGCAGTGTTGCCGGCACCTATTGCAGCTGCATGGGCTTGGTTTGATGGTATTAAATTTATCGGTAAAGCGATTAAAACATTGTGGCAACGTAAGTTAACCGTAGAAGTACTTGATGGCGTAGCTATTGGTGCTGCATTACTTCAAAAAGACTACCCTACAGCTGGTGCTGTTATGTACCTATTGGGTATTGGCGATATTTTGGAAGAATGGACTCACCGTAAATCTGTATTGAATCTCGCTCAAAGCATGTCTTTGAATGTAGATAAAGTATGGGTTTTGGTTGACGACATTGAAGTGAGCAAGCCAGTTAACGAAGTTGTAGCAGGCGATCAAATTATCATTCGTCAAGGCGAAGTGATTCCATTGGATGGCGTCGTTATCGATGGTGTTGTTCTTGTTAATGAAAGCTCCATGACTGGTGAACCAGAAGCGGTTCGTCGCGATCAAGACAGTTCTGTATATGCAGGTACTGTTGTAGAAGACGGTAAAGCTATTGTAGAAGTACGTAGTACATCTAAAACATCTCGTTACGAAAAGATCGTTAACCTTATTGAAGAGTCTGAACAAATGAAATCTGGTATGGAACAACAAGCATACCGCATGGCAGATAAATTAGTTCCAATTAGCTTTATTGGTGCTGGTTTAACATATTTGTTGACTCGAAATGTAATGAAAGCATTGTCTTTCGTTATGGTTGACTTCTCTTGTGCTCTAAAATTATCTATTCCATTGGCAGTACTTTCCGCTATGCAAGAAGCATCTAAACGCGGTATCACTGTTAAAGGTGGTAAGTTCTTAGAACAAATTGCACAAGCAGATATGATTGTGTTCGATAAAACTGGTACTCTTACAAAAGCAGAACCTGAGTTTGAACAAATCATCCCGTTCAACGGTCATGATGCAGATGAAATGTTGAAATTAGCTGCATGTATTGAGGAACATTTCCCTCACTCCATGGCAAAAGCAATTGTACGCGCTGCTAAGGATCATGACTTGCCTCACAAGGAAATGCACTCCGATGTAGAATACGTTGTAGCTCATGGTATTGCATCTAAAGTCGGTCGCTACCGTGTACGCATTGGTAGTGCTCACTACATCTTTGATGATGAAAAGACAAAAATTCCTGCAGATGAACAAGAAAAATTCAACAATTTACCAAATTCATCTTCTCATATTTACCTCGCTATTGGGGGTACATTAGCAGCGGTTATTTGTATTAAAGACCCTGTTCGAGAGGAAGCAAAACAAGTTATAGCTGATTTACACACTTTGGGTATTAAAAAGATTGTCATGATGACTGGTGACTCGAAACGTAATGCACAACGTGTAGCTGACGAACTCGGTATTGATGAATTACATGCTGAAGTATTACCAGAAGATAAAGCAGCTTATGTAAAACAAGCTAAAGCTGAAGGCTATACTGTTATGATGGTAGGGGATGGCATCAATGACTCCCCAGCTATTTCTGAAGCTCATGTAGGTATTGCGATGAATGAAGGTGCTCCAATCGCTCAAAAGATTGCGAACGTTACTATTTCTTCCGATAACTTACAAGCTCTTGTAGATTTACGCCGCATTTCTATGGCATTGATGAAACGCATCAAAGCAAATTACAATGGTATCGTTGGTTTCAATGGTGCTCTTGTAGGTGGTGGTGTACTCGGTATTATGCCGCCAAGCCAAACAGCATGGTTGCATAATCTATTCACATTGGGTATCGGCTTAGAAAGCATGACTCCATTGTTGAAGAAAGAAGAACAACAGGAAACTGTTCCTACAATTGATGTAACAGCTGATTCTGTAGTAGCTTAATTAAAGACCTCCATACTTGGTAAGTATTTACCGGTGTGGAGGTTTTTCTTTTTTGATGACATTTATCCTTGATTATTGTAAAATACAAAGAGATTACATATCATAGGAGATCTATATGAACATTTTGATAGATATTTGTAAACGATCTTTTTATTTGAATCTATTTATCGTGGTAATTCCGATTATTGCGTATATGATTCATAATGGATCGAGTGCGACAGTAGCATTAGTATGGTATTTGTTGTTATCCCTATTTATGCCTTGGGCGTATTTATCGTTTAAAGACAGTACCTTTGGTGATGGTAAATCTATAAGCCGTATTGCTTACCTAGTGAGTTGGATTGCCATTCATGGCATTGCATACAAAGGCATTTTCCTAGGTGTAGATTTATCTATGTTGTGGGGCTGGCCAACTGTAGGCAGAGATGTGGCTTTTTTAGTGTCTATGTATATTGGTGTTACCATTAGTCTAATTGTTGCTTACGGTTTAACTCGATTAGTGGGAGGCCGTAATGAATAAAAGTTTTTGGCAATTTACCTTTATTTGCGCGCTCTTTGTTAGTGCCGTTACAACAGTACTGTCATTAAGTGGCGCCTTATCATTGCCAGTATTAGTATTTCCTGTATTATCACTGGTGATACCCTTTATGGTGCGCCGACTAAAGAATGCTAAATTTAATGATGACTTGCCATTGCATATGGGCTATCATACATATAGCTGGGCGTGGTGGACTGTATTTTCTTTTCTTCATACGCCGTTTAGCTTTAATATAGGCAATGGTATAACTAAAGCATTACTACTATTTGTAGTGTACTTTATTGTTCAAGTTCTTATTGAACTATGCGGTTTACTAGGAACAAAGTTTTTTAACCGTACCCACCGTTGGGGTATGATCGATGAAGCCCTCGATATAATTGGTTATGTTATACCGATTCCGTTCTTATATATCGGTTCCATTCTACATATTGATTTGCAAGATCCCATGGTATATTTTATGTATGCATCATCAATGAATGTAAATATATTATTTGCTGAGCTTGTTTTGTTGCTAGTATCTTTATTGGTATTTGTATTTTACTTATATCCTCGTGATTTAGCATATAAAGGTGTGCGTTTATTGCGCATTGTTATTACTGCAGCTATGTGGCTTGCTATGAACGCTCATATTTTATATGGCGGCTACATTCCTGAATTTATTTTATCTTTAGTTCCTACCGTTTTCCCAACGTACCAAGGTAATCCGCTTGTATTTATAACGCCAGCTATTTTAGAGGCTGGTATGATAGGTGTGGCTGTAATTATTGGTGCATTGGTAGAGCGTGGTATTATTTCACAACGCCGTGAAAGTATTTAATTTCTAGTTTCGACTTATATCCAGAATGGAATGAGAGCGAAGGAGGATTTATGAACAACAATGAACGTCTAGTGGATGATAACTCAACTGTATCAATCCAAGATAATGAAAAGAGAAATCCTATGGAGAACCCAAAAGCTGAAAAACAAAAGAAAAGTAGTATTACTATTCGTGAACTTACCATTATCGGTTTATTGGCCGGTATTACGATTGCTTTAGGCTTATCTGGCTATGGGATCATCCCATTGGGACCACTCAATGTAACAACACTACATGTACCAACATTGATTGGTGCCATTGTAGAGGGTCCTAAGGTAGGTGGCTTTGTAGGCTTTATTTTTGGTTGCTATAGTTTGTGGCAAAATATTACAGCGCCTAACATATTATCTCCACTATTTATCAATCCCATAATTTCTGTGTTGCCTCGTGTATTGTTCCCAATCTTAGCATATTTAGTATATCTAGTATTGTGGAAAGTGCCTCAAGGCCCACGTATTATCGTTACCGCATTTATGGGCACAATCTTCCATACAATCATGGTTATGGGCTTGATCTTCTTGCTTTACGCAGATATGTTTGCTCTTAAAATGAACCTTAGCCCAGATCAAGTGTTAGGATCTATTCTTTTCTTATCTGCTACTCATGGTATTCCAGAGGCTGTTTTTGCGGCTGTTATCGTTACACCAGTTGCCATGGCATTGCGTAAAGTATTGCGTAAAGATAAGCCTAAGAAAACTAAAGGTGAAGATGTAACTGTAACAGAAGCTAAAGAACCTGAATTAGCTGGAACTACTGCAGTAGAAACTAAAGAAGCTATCGTAAGAGAAGAAAACTTAACGAAATAAGTATTTTACAGGCTTTTTATAAATATGATAAAATAAATATCATTCGATAAGTATTGAGGAGGATAACCATGGCTAAACGCATTCGTACTATCAACACTGAATCCTTACAAAAAACTGCTAAAACTGGCGGTTGTGGGGAATGTCAAACATCTTGCCAATCCGCTTGCAAAACAAGCTGCACAGTTGGTAATCAAGTTTGCAAACAAAAATAATAAAGAGGCTCGCTTAGCGGGCCTTTTTTATTATTGTCTTTAGACTGGTTCGCGACGTAGTCGCGAATCATAAAACCACCCGCTATGCGGGTGCGGCAACGAAAGTTATACAAAAAAATCACCTTGCTTAAGTATAATGTAGGTGTTCAAGCCGCATTATATACAAAAGAAAGGTGATTTTATATGGCAACAAAGACACAGAGCCTTGCGCACACAAAATGGTTATGCAAATACCACATAGTATTTACACCTAAGTATAGACGTAAAGTTATATATAATCAATACAGAAATAGTTTACGTGAAATACTGAGACGTTTATGTGAATATAAGGGCGTCAAGATTATAGAGGGGGAGCTTATGGCAGATCATGTGCATATGCTAGTGTTAATTCCACCTAAAATATCAGTTTCATCTTTTATGGGATATTTAAAGGGTAAAAGTGCGCTAATGATGTTCGATAAACACGCAAACTTAAAGTATAAATTTGGAAATAGACACTTTTGGTCCGAGGGATATTATGTAAGTACGGTAGGATTAAATGAAGCTACCGTAAAAAAATATATACGTGAGCAAGAGTTACATGACCAAATGAAAGATAAACTTAGTGTAAAAGAATATGAGGACCCTTTTAAGGGTAGCAAGTAATACATATCCCCTTTAAGGGGACCGTTACGAGTCAATGGCTATGCGGCTTGAACGTAGTGAAAGCCAGCGCCTTTAGACGCTGGCCTAGTACTACGGGCTTATAGCCCGTGAGCAAACCACCCGTTTTACGGGTGGTTCTGATTTATGTTTATAATACATACCTTGTATGGTATATCTTTATGACTCTTTTCATAACCTTTACGTTAGAAATGTGGTACAATTATCTAGAAAGTTCTATATACTAGAACTTTTACCATACATATCAATTGGAGGTACCATGTTAGAATTAAAACCAATGATCCATAAGTTTCGGATGAAGGATAACTACTATTGCTTAGATGTAAATAGCGGTATTATTCACGTTATCGACGAACTCATCGATAGAGTTCTTGACATATATGATGGCACAAATCGCGATGCGGTACATGCTGCGTTAGATGCTAAAGAAGATGCAGTAGAACTCGATGAGATTATGGATGAGTTAGATGAGCTCATTAAAGCAGAACAATTATTTGCTCCAATGAGTACAGAATTTAAACTTGTAGTAGGTGAAAAGCCTATCGTTAAGGCTTTATGTCTTAATATTGCGCATGATTGTAACTTAGCATGTAAATACTGCTTTGCTAGCCAAGGTGATTACGGCGGTGTAAAACGTGAGTTAATGAGCTTTGATGTAGCAAAACGGGCGGTAGATTTTCTCATTAAAATGAGTGGTCCTCGTCAACATTGTGAAATAGACTTCTTTGGTGGAGAACCGCTATTGAACTGGGATGTTGTTAAACAAACCGTTGAATACATTGAGTCCATTCAAGAACAGCATAATAAAATCTTTAAGCTTACATTAACTACGAACGGCATGCTTTTAACACAAGATAAAATTGACTATGTAAATGAGCATAAGATGAGTCTTGTATTATCCTTGGACGGTCGTGAATCCGTTCATAATGCAATGCGACCAGTAGCAGGTAGTGGTGCCGAGTCTTATAAATATATTGCGAAAAACCTTATCAATGCCGTAAAACAACGTCATGGTTTAGAATACTATGTGCGTGGTACATATACGCATAAAAACTTAGACTTTACTAAAGATGTTATGGCTATGTCTGATCTTGGCTTTGAACATTTGTCCATGGAGCCTGTTGTAGGTGAAGAAGGGGACTATGTTCTTCGTGAAGAAGATTGGCCTGCACTTGAAAAAGAATATGAAAAATTGGCAGATATCTATTTGGAACGTCAATTAGAAGGTTGGGGTGAGAAGTTTAACTTCTTCCACTTCCGTATGGATTTGTACCGCGGTCCATGTATGGCAAAACGTCTTCGTGGTTGTGGTGCAGGTCATGAATATATGGCAATTGTTCCAAATGGTGATATTTACCCATGTCATCAATTCGTTGGTAAAGACGGTTTCGTAATTGGTAATGTGTATGAGGGCTTGCAAAATACAGAAATCCCTAAAGATTTCCGTAACACCCATGTATTCTCAAAACCAACATGTGCTGAATGTTGGGCTAAATTCTTCTGTTCTGGTGGTTGTCATGCTAACAATATTACATTAGGTGGCGACTTAGAAACTCCGTATGAATTTGGTTGTCGTCTACAAAAGAAACGTATTGAATGTGCCATCATGATCCAAGCTGAGTTGGAACAAGCGGGTATCGATGGTAGTATTCCTGTCGCTTTAGGTTAATTATCAATTATTCTCCGAGTATAGTAGGAGTTCATATGAAAGAAAATAGTAATCAAACTATAGAACGCTGGGGAATTCGCTATACCGGTATAGTTCAAGGGGTCGGATTCCGGCCCCTTGTTTCTATGTGTGCCCATTCTCTAGGATTAACTGGTATTGTATATAATGATAGTCACGGTGTATATGTTGAAATACAAGGTCCTCTAGGAGCATTACAACTATTTTTAGATGCTATTCAAGAAGAGCAACCTCGTTTATGCCGTATCACTAGTCAAACAGTGCAGCCGCTTACTATAAAAGATGAGGAAACTACATTTTCCGTTGAACCATCTCCATTAGGAGAAGATGTTAGTACGTTTATCAGTGCAGACACGGCGCCTTGTGAAGATTGCCTTAAAGAGTTACAACATGATAAGCGAAGACAGGAATATTCTTTTGTCAATTGCACAAATTGTGGACCACGATATACGATAATCAAATCGTTGCCCTATGACCGGGAACGAACGACGATGAACGAGTTTCCCATGTGTGAAGCTTGTCTAGCTGAGTATGAAGATATAGAGGGGCGTCGGTATAGAGCTGAACCAAATGCATGCTCTCATTGTGGTCCTCGTTATACTTTATACAAGCCAAATCGCACGGCTGTAGATACGGTAAATGTATGGAATACAACGCGTGAATTGATCAATGAAGGTAGCATTATCGCTATAAAAGGGGTAGGTGGCTATCATCTTGTATGCGATGCACGAAATGACGCGGTTGTACAACGCTTACGGAAGCGTAAGAATAGGCCTCATAAGCCATTAGCTATTATGGTTGGTTCATTAGATACAGCTATAGAGTTAGTTCAAATTAGCGATGTAGAACTAGATGTATTGACGGGGATGGAACGTCCTATTGTGCTATTAGAAAGAAATCATAATAGCTCTGTCCGTTTAAGTTCTCACGTAGCACCTGATAATCATATGCTAGGCGTAATGTTACCGTATACACCGATGCACGAGGTCTTATTACCCTCTGATGCAGCCTGGGTTATGACTAGTGGTAACAAAAGCGGTGATCCCGTATTATATAATGATGACCAAGCGTTTAATGAGCTAGGTGAGGTGGCAGATTATTTTCTCGTTCATAATCGTGAAATCTACGCACCTCTTGATGATTCTGTAGTGATGGTTATCAATAATAAACCACGCTTTATTCGTCGCAGTCGTGGCTACGTACCTGAGCCGATTCATTGTGAAAGCATAGAGGCGACACCGATACTGGCTATGGGCAGTGATTTAAAAAACGCTTTTGCCCTCAATAAAGGGAATGAAATTTTAATAGGGCCTCATATTGGTGACCTAGAAAATGCATCTACCCATGAAACGCTAGAGTGGACGATTAATCGATATGAAAATTTATTTTCCATAGAACCTGAAAAAATAATTATAGATAGTCATCCCCAATTTTTCTCCTCTCATTTAGGGGAACGTATTGGGGCAAGCTCACAAATACCAGTTGTCACGGTTCAGCATCATCATGCACATATAGCCTCTGTTATGGCTGAACACAATTTGATAGGCCCTGTACTAGGCATTGCTATGGATGGTACTGGTTATAGTCCTGATGGTACCATATGGGGAGGAGAGTTTCTTCTCTGTAAAGGCAATCAATATCAACGATTAGCTCATATTCATGAGGCACCTTTACCAGGTGGGGAAAAAGCTGTCTCTGAGCCTTGGCGTCAAGCCTTGTGGTACATACGTAATTATTATGGAAATGATATTCCATCTGCTTACCAAACATGGATGGAAAATCTTCCGAAAGGTTGGAAAATTCTAGATAAAGCATTGCAATCTACAATGCCTATGATACAAGCAACTAGTTGTGGGCGTTTATTTGATGCTGTAGGATCTCTCTTAGGGCTAGGTATGATACATACATATGATGCACAGATTACCATTGCCTTAGAAGCCTTATGCGGCGAAGAAAAAGGTTCTTTACTTGACTATAATTATGATGGGAAAGTTCTAGACTTTACACCTACTGTACAAGCCATTATGGATGGCGTTGTACAAGGTGAATCGCCTGCTCATCTAGCCGCATCTTTCCATAAAACGATTGCTATTGCAGTTTGTGAAACTGCAGCTGATTTAATGGAACGTTATAAAATTAGCGATGCTGCTATATCAGGCGGCGTATTCCAGAACCGTAAATTAGTAGAGTTGATCTATCGTGCATGGCATGTAGGCAATTTATATATGAATGAAGCTGTACCAGCTAATGATGGAGGACTTGCTTTAGGCCAATTATGGCTTGGGAGTCAAATCCGATAGTTAGGCTGAGCTATTTGTAGCGGCTATCACTAAATAATGTTTGTAATTGTGATACAATCATATTAGATATATTTATATATTCTAAGGAAGATTTTTTGAAAAGCTTCTGATTAAAGTGAATTTTTTACTATATAAACGAGTGTTATTAGAAATAAAGATAAGGAGATAGTATGTGCTTAGCTGTACCAGCTCAATTAATTGCTGTGAATGATGCTATTGGCACTGTTGAATTGACGGGTGCTACACGAGACTGTAGCTTGCTCCTCGTACCAGAAGCAAAGGTAGGGGACTGGCTATTAGTTCATGCAGGTTTTGCAGTACAAATTGTTGATGAAGAAGAGGCTCAAAAAACATTAGAGGCCTTTAAGGAGTTAGAAGAACTTGAAGAAGCTTACTTTGCAGGAAAAGCAGAACACAGCTGATACATTGTTAAAACGTATCAATGCACTTCATGAACCTGACGAAACTGTGCGGCTTATGGAGGTGTGTGGCACACATACAGTGTCGATTTTTCGAGAAGGTCTTCGTCAACTATTGCCAAGTGGCATTGAACTTGTTAGTGGACCAGGATGTCCTGTATGTGTAACGGATCAAACATATATGGATAAGGCATTAGCCTATGCCGAACGTGAGGATACTATTATTGCTACCTTTGGGGACATGTTAAAGGTTCCTGGTAGTTATAGCAGCCTCAGTGAAGCTCAAACTAAGGGGGCTCATATCCATGTAATCTATACACCTTTAGAGGTGATAGAATTAAGCAAAAAACATCCAGAAAAGAAAATAGTCTTTTTAGCTATTGGCTTTGAAACGACTATAGCAGTCATTTGTGCTACTGTGAAAGCTGTTCACGAGGCAGGACTAAAGAATGTTTTCTTCCTCGTATCTCATAAATTAGTACCACCTGCTTTGCGGGCTTTACTAGATAGACAAGAAGGCCATATTGACGGCTTTATCTTGCCGGGCCATGTGAGTGTTATTATTGGCGAAGAACCATATGGTTTCTTACCTGAAGAATATGGTATTCCCTCTTGTATCGCTGGCTTTGACGGCTTAGAAATTCTGTCTGCTATTGCTAATATTTTAGAGCAACGAAAAACTGGTAATATTGTTGTGGGTAATACGTACCATTCTGTAGTTATGCAGAAGGGGAATCCTGTGGCTCAAGCTATGATGAAGGAAGTTTACGACATATGTGATGATGCATGGCGTGGTATTGGTATTATTCCAAACTCTGGCTTGGCTTTAAAAGATAAGTATGCCGCTTATGATGCTGAGCGTGCGCTACCCATTGAGCTAGAGAAACCATCCCTTGATCCAAAAGGGTGTCAATGTGGACGAGTTTTGCAAGGCCTTATTAAACCAAGTGAATGTCCATTATTTGGTAAAAGTTGTACTGCGGATCATCCCGTAGGGGCTTGTATGGTCTCTGTAGAAGGTAGTTGTGCTGCTTGGTACAAATATGGATATTCCAGTGGTGGATCGACGTGGGAGGATTAATATGGAACGAGTTCGCTTAGTCCATGGTAATGGCGGTCGATTCAGTCATGAATTGACAGAGCGTTTTATTTTGAAATATTTTACTAATGATTTATTGGCCCCTTTACACGATGGGGCTCAATTTCCTGTTACAGCAGGGCGCATGGCATTCTCTACGGACTCATATGTAGTACAACCAGCATTTTTCCCTGGTGGAAATATTGGTAAACTCGCAGTATGTGGTACCGTTAATGACCTTGCCATGAATGGGGCAGTTCCACAATATTTAAGCTGTGGCCTCATTTTGGAGGAAGGCCTTGCCTTTGAGGAATTAGATGAAATTCTTCGTACCATGGCAGAGATGGCCAAGGCTGCAAATATACAAATCGTTACTGGTGACACAAAGGTTGTAAAAAAAGGTGAAGTCGATAAAATCTATATTAATACTGCTGGTATTGGTATGATTCCAGACGGGATAGATATTGGACCGCATCGCGTAAAAGCGGGCATGGATATTATCTTATCTGGAGCTATTGGAGATCACTCCATTGCCGTTATGGGACAGCGATTTGGTTTAGATTTATCTGATTCTTTAAAAACAGATTGCGCGCCTTTAAATAAGATGGTTCATGCGGTGCTTGATAAAGTAGGATCTCAAGTTGCCTTGTTGAGAGATCCTACAAGAGGTGGCTTAGGCACTGTGTTAAAAGAAATTGCAGATCAAAGTCAAGTAGGGATTAAGGTTGAAGAAACGGCGATTCCCGTTCACGATGAAGTACAGTCTGTTTGTGATATTCTAGGCTATGACCCACTATATTTAGCGAATGAAGGTAAAGTCGTTTTAGTAGTTGAACCAGCGGTTACCGACCAAGTTCTTCAAGTTTTACATGGTTTTGAAGAAGGAAAAGAAGCAGTTCTCATTGGTAAAACCTTAGATAAAAATATTGGTAAAGTAGGATTGCAAACAGCTATTGGCGGTGTTCGTCTAGTCGATTTATTAGGTGAGGATCAAGTGCCACGTATTTGTTAGCTCTATAACTAGAAATAATAATTTAATTAATATATATAATTTCTTTCTTTTTTGTGATATTTGATGCTTTTTAAGTATTAGTTCTATTAGATATTGACAGTATCGCGCTGTGATGATAGCATTAAATTAAGTTGTATAAAATTCACTACTTATTCATCGTGTTTTTATACAATACTGGTATCTTTATGTGTAAGTTCTTATACTTTCACTAGAATCTATGTATAGAATTTGTTAAAATATAAGTATCTATAGGAGGCTTATTATGAAAAAGAAAATTATTACAGCTGTTCTAGGGATTTGTTTAACTACAACTGCATTTGGTGGCATTTTGACTACTCAAGCTGGCGGCTTAAGCAGTATTCTTGGCGGTGCAGCTAAAATTGGCGGCATCGGTATTGTTATTAACAAATTCGGTCCTCAAATTGACACTTTCTTAAATAAATTATTGAAACAAAATAACTTAAGCACAGAATATACAACCAAAGTAGTACCTATTATTAGTATCGGTACAAAAGGTTATATTGGTGCTGCTCAAGTTACTGGTCCTGCATCTAGCATTGAAGAAGTTAAAGCGGTTGCTCAAGTAGAAGGTAGCTTTAACGGCATGGTTCGTGTTAAAGGTTTAGTACCTGTTGATAGCACAAACCCAGTTGGTGCATCTCGTGTGCAAGGCGTAGGTGTATCTGCGATTATTGATTTGAAAATTTAATGGCCACTGAGCATATAAAATAGTAGACTCAGGGAATAAGCACGGTCTTAGGCCCGTGCTTATTCTGTTGTATAACAGTTATACATTAGATACGTTGTGGAGGAATTTATGAAGAAGCAAGTACTTACACTTTTAATGGCATCCCTAATTTCAGGCACTGCATTTGCTGCTCCTGGTACAGTAACAGAGAAAACACATGTTTTGGAAACTACTGTATATGGTTCTGTACAAGATGGTGCCGTAGTGGACCGCATTAATCAACTTGACGAAACCGTGTATGGTACTGGTTTCAATGGAAACTCTGCGACATTGAGTAAACGTGTTGATATACTCTATAACTCCGTAGAAGGTAGTGGTACAAATATTTCTTTGCGTGAAGAAATGGACGCATTAGAATATACGTATCAAAATAGCATTAACGCAGGCTCTCTTGTTGATCGTGTAGAGAAAATGGAACGTAGCGTAAATGGTCGTATCGGTAGTGGCTCTTTACAAAAGCGTATTGTTTCTTTAAAAACTAAAGTATATGGTAGCAATGTAACTCTTACTAATCAAGTAGGCACATTGGCAGGTGACCAAGTATTTAAAGTAACTTTAAATGATGCTGTTTCCTCTAAAACAAGTCATGAAGGCGATACTGTATCCTTCACTGTAGCTGAAAATGTAATGGATGGCAATGTATTGTTAGTTCCTGCTGGTACTGTAGGTTCTGGTACGATTACGTCCTTGAAAAAGGCACGTTCCTTTGGTCGTAATGGTGCCTTAGATATTACATTTGATACTATTCCTGCTATCGATGGTACAGAATTCACTGCTGTACAAGGTAAAGAAGCTAAAGACAAAACTCGTAATGAAGTAAAAGCGGCTGGTGCTTCCGTAGCTGGTGCAGTTTTACTTGGACCTGTTGGTCTTGTTGGCGGTGCATTCGTTAAGGGGAAAAATATAGAGTATCCAGCTGGTTCTACAATCTATGTACAACCACAAGACTCTGTAACTATTCAAGGTCTTGTTATCGGTGGTGATGGTTTAGCGCATAGCGATGATGAACTAGCTGATGCAGTAACTGTGCCAAATGCAACTGGTGAAACTGAAGAATATGTTGAAAACAACGGTGCTGAAGAAAATGAAGCTGTAGTTGAAGAAACTACTGAAGTTGAAGAACCAGAAGAAGTGGTAGAAAATGTCTCTCAACCTATCGTTGTTGTAAAACGCAATCAATAATTAACAAATTCTTAAAGCAAGAGGAGTTCTAGTAACCATGAGGAAACGTAAAGTACAATGGCTAGCAGCGGCATGTGTGTTTTGTTTAGCACAACCTGTATGGGCCGCTACGGAGTCAACCACGGTATATCAAGATCAATTGGATAGCGTAGGCCAATCTTATGCTGGAGAAATCTCTAAAGCATCTACACCTGAACATAGCAATATCCGTGTTGTACGTCGTGGTGAAAAGGCAAAATCTGCTGAGCCTACAGAGCAGTTACCTACTCGTATTGATGCAGACAAAATGTCTTATAATGGTTCCACAGGTAATGTATATGCACAGGGTGATGTAGTAGTTACGCAAGGTAATCAAACTTTGATGGCACCTCGTATTGAAGGTAATACGAAAACTACAGAGTATCGTACAGTTGGTGGCTATCGCTACTTAGAAGATGGCGGTAAAACAAAGGATATTACAGGTCAAAATATGACATATCGCACTAGCGACCGTCATTTCACAGCTGACCAAGCGATGGGATGGACCGATCCCTATTATGTAAAGGGGCAAAATGCAACCTTTGATGGTCAAACTGGTCATATGGAAAAAGGCATGGTTACCACAAAACATGCGATGGCTTTTAAACATACGCCGGACTACCGTGTAGAAGGTCAAGATATTAAAGTATATCCTGGTGATAAAGTAGTTATCAAAAAACCATCTTTCTATATTAAAAACTTCAAGTTATTCTCTTTGCCATCTTACACATCTTCTTTGCGTCACGATAAAGAAGGCAAATTCAGTATATTCTCATTGGTACCGAAACCAACTTACAGTAGTGATGATGGCTTAGGTTTACATGGTAGTACAGATTATCCAATTGGTAAACATGGTGAAGCGTATATTGACTATCGGTGGTATGCTAAGTCTGGATTTAAACCTAAAGTAGGATATCGTCATTATTTACCTTGGGCTACAGCATCCATAGGTTACAGTAAAGAATCCAATGAGTATAACGATGAAACCGTATGGGTAGAAAAGATTGGTGAAGCTCGCTTAGATACTCATACATATCATGTAGGCAAATCTCCTGTTACTGTACGTGGTGGCGTAAACGCAGGCTATTGGAAAGAGGGCTCGGTTAAAGGTTCTCATAAGGAATACTACACAGAAGTGTCTCATGATCCAATTAAGCTTTGGAAAAATGCGGATTTACGTTTCTTAGGCGGTTATCAACGTGACTACTATGGTTATAATGACTCAATTCGTAGTATGCCATATTGGGGCGTTCGCTTCCGCTCTAAAGCTGGAAAACGTGCTAATGTATGGGTTAGTTATAATCAACGTAATATTTCTTATAATAACTCTCCATATCGATTCGATACGACAGAGCTTCCTAAGGAGCTCATTTATGGTGGTTCTTATAAATTAACTCGCCTAGATGATATTTCTGTAAGTGTTAAAAATAATATGATGAGTGGGGATATTGATTCTATCTTCTACACCTGGCATCGTGATTTACACTCCTTCGATATGTACTTAACATATAAGGATGGTCATAAAAACAGAGATAATCAATGGAAGATTAAATTTGTAGGTAAAGACTTTTAGTTAGGAGACTATTATGCAACGCATTAGAAAAGCCGTAATTCCAGCAGCTGGTTTTGGCACACGTTTCTTACCAGCTACTAAGGCACAACCAAAGGAAATGCTTCCTATTGTGGATACTCCTGCTATCCAGTATATTGTGAAAGAAGCCTTGGATTCTGGTGTTGAAGAGATCCTAATCATCACAGGTCGGAATAAACGCGCCATTGAGGACCATTTCGATAGTAGTGTTGAATTAGAATTATTGTTACAAAGCCAAGGTAAAAACAAACAATTGGCAATGATTAAGGATTTAGCGGATATTAAGGTTCACTTTATTCGTCAAAAAGCACCTCGCGGTCTTGGTGATGCTGTATTGTGTGCTAAAGCATTTATTGGTGATGAACCATTTGCAGTATTACTTGGTGATGATATTGTTTATAACCCAGAAAATCCATGTTTAAAGCAATTAATTGATTGCTTTAATGAGCATCCTGGTATTATATTAGGGGCTCAATTTGTCCCTAAAGATAAAGTTAGCTCATATGGTATCGTATCTGGTGAGGCTTTGGCTGATAACTTATATCGCGTTCATAACTTGGTTGAAAAACCTAAGCAAGAAGATGCTCCATCTCAACTGGCTGTATTAGGTCGTTATATTTTAACTCCAGATATTTTCAATATTTTAGAAAATACAAAACCTGGCGTAGGTAATGAAGTTCAATTAACGGATGCGTTAGCAGCATCTAAGACTGACACCTATGCATTGGCCTATGAAGGCATTCGCTATGATACAGGTGATAAATTAGGTTATTTGAAAGCTACTGTTGAGTATGCATTGCGTAACGAAGAGTTAGGTGAAAACTTCAAGGCATATTTAAAAGAGCTAGATCTTAAATAATAAATCTATAAGATTTAATATTATAAAAGAACCTATGATATATCATGGGTTCTTTTGTTCGTTTGTAGAACATTTAGCTAATATAGATATAATATTTTATATTTGTTAACAAATGGATAATGACTTTTGTTGACGAATGAAATGATGTTGATTATAATCAATTTATTGAATGAATAAAGGACTGTGATTATATGAGAACATTATTTAAAGCATTATGTAATAATGACTTAGATCTACCAGGACATAGTGTTATTAAGCATATGCATTATGATTCTTCCGGTAGTGATGAAACTATATGTAAGATAGTATCTCAAGTTGCTAAAACTACGACTATTGGTATTATGGATAAATCGGGATTCTTGATGGTTGATTTACGTCCAGTGCCGAAACAATTTAGCATTCGCACTACCGTACATCATGATGATATTAGTGGCGCTATTTCGTTCTCTAAGAATGATATAGTACAATTCGTGAATGATATTAATGACACGAATCCAATTCATCGAGAGGCTCCTTATGTCGTACCTGGGTGCATGATTCTTGAAACATTGTGGAATTATTGGAATATTAGTAAATCTGCGCTGCAAATGGCGATTTATTTTCATGCCCCTGTCATTGCAGGGGATATGGTGACTTTAGTGGAAGTCCCTGAGGATGCTCATGTAGAAGGTTATGTAGGTGATACATTGGCATTTTCTGCTACTTTTTTTGGTGAAAATGAAGATTCAACATCTTTGAAACAAAGATCTATTAGTTAGAGGTAATTATGGAAGCAAGACGTTTAACAAAAATGGCTTTATTAACAGCCTTATTATGTATTTCAGCATATATTTCTTTTCCCTTGCCATTTAGTCCAGCCATGGTAACGGCATTGACTTTGGTAGCTACATTAACTGGTTTGTTGTTACAACCAAAAGATGTATTTATTGTATTTATCATTTATGTTTTACTTGGTGCTGTAGGCTTACCAGTTTTCGTTGGTGGTACAGCTGGTCTTGGTAAATTATTAGGACCTACAGGGGGCTTTATCTTTTCTTGGCCAATAGCTTATACATTATTAAGTGTATTTAAAGGTTCTAAGAAGAGCTTTTTCTCTTATGCATGGCGTTCTATTGTAATTACAATTCCTGTAGTATACCTATTTGGTGTAGCAGGCTTTATGATAGTTACAAAAACAGAACTTTGGGCAGCGTTGCCAGTAGTAATGTTCCCATTCATTCCAGGGGACATTGTAAAATGTCTCGTTGCTTCTTGGTTAGCAACTAAAATTAAAATTTAGAACCTAATATAAGGGGCATTCCTAGGATGCCTCTTTTTTTATATAAGGAGTTCATATGTCAGTATATATTCACGGCGGCCTTCGCAGCCCTATTGGCGTTTTAAATGGACAATATAAACATATGAGACCTGAAATATTAGGGGCTCAACTTATTGATGAATTAATCAAACGTCATACTATTTCACAGGTGGATGGAATTTTTTGTGGCAACGCGGTTGGCACTGGTGGTAATATTGGTCGCCTTATGGGACTTATGTGTAATTTACCGAATTCTGTTCCTGCTATTACCGTAGATATGCAATGTGCATCAGCTTTGATGAGTATTGAAATGGCCTATACGCACATTGCATCAGATGTTATGGATTCTGCTATTGCCGGAGGTATTGAAAGCTCCTCCTTACAACCAGATCGAATCTATGCAATTGGAGATGATCGAGAAGGTTTATATAAGGTAGCTCAATTTACCCCTGAAGATCGGTCTCCTTTTGCTATGCTTGAAGGGGCTGAGCGAACGATACATAAGCATAATATAACAAAGGAAGATTTATATCCCTACATTATTAATAGTCATCGACGTGCTTTTAGAGCTTTAGATAATCCACATTTACAGTCTTATATTATGCCCATTATACTAGATGGCAAAGTATGTGTAGACGAATGTATTCGTCCTAAGATGAACGAGAAACTCTTGTCTAGGATGAAACCTTTATTGGGTCCTCATTCTATTACAAATGCAGGCAATGCTTGTTTAACCCATGATGGGGCGGCATTCGTGTACGTATCTAATACAAAGGGGCCCTTTAGAATACATAGTGTTATGCCTTGGGCTGGAAATCCTCAGTTTAGTCCAGAAGGAGCATTAGAAAGTACTGAAGCTATTTTAAAGCGGACTGGCTTAACTATGGATGATATAGACGTAGTGGAATGGAACGAAGCCTTTGCCATCATTGATGTGCTTTTTAATAAGGCGTATCCGAATCATATGGAAAAATATAATAAGTTAGGCGGTGCGTTGGCGTATGGACATCCGTATGGTTGTTCTGGTGCTATTTTAGTACTTCATTGTATGGCAGCCCTAGAATCGTGTAATGGTAGATATGGGTTATGTGCCATTGCAGGCGCAGGCGGCACAGGTACAGCTTTGATTATGGAGCGTATGTAATATGACAATCATTGAACGCTTGCAACAATATAAAGACTTAGAACCACATAAAATTGCTCTCATAGTTGATGAGGAACAGTATACATATGGTCAACTATATGATGCTATTCTCTCTATGGAGTTTAACAATACAAGTAGAATAATTAATTTGGATCATTTTAATGATGGTCCGAAGAATAAGGTACTCTTAATTCAGAGTCCTTCTTTTGTAGAGCAATTGCCACAGTGGTTATGGGGGCTATATAAAGGGTATATCTCCATGGTGTGCCATAATGAAATGGATGCTGCTTATATCGATGAGCTAGCTCAGATTATAAGTGTTGAAAGTGTTCCTACATCTGCAGACTTTGGTGTCCTTACCTCTGGAACTACGGGGCGCCCCAAACCTTTGTGGCGCAGTGAGAGCTCGTGGCGAGAGTTCTTTGATATTCAAAACAATATCTTTCATATAAACAAAGATACAAAAATCTTCTTACATGGTAGCTTTAGCTTCACAGGTGTTAGTAATATGGTTATCGCTGTACTATGGTCTGGTGGAACCGTTATTACAACGAGATCGTTGCGTCCAATTCGATGGATACAGCTTATTAATAAATATCATGTGGACCATATATATGCACTGCCAACAAAATTACGATTATTAGTACGTCATTGCAAAAGTAAACTAGACTCTATTAGCTATATCATCGGAGGATCTCAAGTACTGGATCGACAGTTGATGGAACAGTTAGAACAAATATGTCCGAACATGGAGTTTATTCTCTATTATGGTGCATCTGAGCTTAACTATATAACATATTGTACAGGTAAAGAGTGGTTAGATAGAGAAGGTACTGTGGGAAGACCGTTTCCAACTGTCAAGATTGCAGAGCAGAACAGCGTTATTTATGTGACTACAAAGCATCATATTGAAGGCATTCCTGATACATATACTGTAAATGATTGCGGCTATATAGATAGCGATGGGTACCTCATGTTTCATGGGCGGCGAGGTGATGTCATCAATAAAGGGGGCTATAAAATTTCTATCCCAGAAATGGAATTGTATTTACAATCCTTACAGGGCGTTTCTGAAGTGGCTGTTATTACGATTAATGATGAAATACGCGGGGAAGATTTTATTGCTTATATGGTATTAGAGGATAATGCTGAATTAAGTAAAATTGTAGAATGCATTCATCATGAAAGACCTTCAGTAGAGTGGCCAAAAGCAATACTAGAAATTCCTATGGTACCCCTTACGGAATGCTCAAAAGTTGATAAACGAAAACTAAAAGAATGGTATAATAAAGGGTAATCGTTTTTCTATTAAAAGGAGGCATCATGCAGATTAATAAGGCTGCGCTAGAGATTTTTGACTTTACGTCCTCTTTAGCCGTATATTCTGAACATGAACTAAAGGTTGGCGATCAAGCTATACAAGATTATATTGCTAATCATGTAGCTAAGGCGTTCAAAGACCCAGGTGCTAGAACAGGTACTTTACATGATGCAAGTCCATTTGGTAAACAGCTAGTGGAGTATAAAAAGGGAGACCTCAAGTTTATAGATTTATCTAAGAATTTAGGTGAAAGCTTGTTTACCTATATGAAACAAGCAACGGACTCCGTAGTAATCGATACGATTATTTGTGAAGCTGTTACAGATACGACTTATATTTGTATTCTTTTGTGCCAAGCTCATGATGCTTTCACCCATCAACTATTTAGTGAAGATGATGGTACATTAGCTACAGAACTTGTTTCTCATAAGGCAGTACTGCCTATGCCATCTCAAAAATTACGTGCCTTTGCATCTATTAATTTACATGATTTTAGTGTTCGTATTTTTGAACCAAAAGGTGAGTTTGATGGTGAAGTATCCTATATCTTAGCGGATAAAGTATTACAATTAGGTACTAATCAATCCTCCCGAGATACAGTAAAAAAGGTGAAAGCCATTGTAGATAAGGTGGCTCAAGCGCATGAGTCTGATGGCGTCGTTGAATTGACGACTGCAAAGTCTATGATTGCTAAAAATGCTGAAGTATCCGATACAGTCGATCCTGTTCGTATAGTAGAAGAGGTATTCAAAGCGAATCCGATTCAACAAGAGGCGGCTAAGAAAGAATTAGCTGATGCAGATATGATGCGGCCATTACCGGTGAACCGTGAGTTTGCTACAAAGGTTGGAGAACATCATAAGATTAAAACCGATACGGGCATTGAAATCTCTTTCCCTGTGGAATATATGAAAAATCGCGAGTTTATTGAAATCAAAACTAATGATGATGGAACGTTGCGCATTGAATTAAAGAATATCAATAAAATTATGAATAAATAAGAATGTTGAGTTAGATATAAATTTATGGCCATATATAATATATAGAAAAATATTATATATTGATTAGATTTATTTGTTACGCTAATATATAAGGTGGGATATAGTGAGTAAAGAAAAACATAAAAAGACTAACGCATTGCGTATCTTAGATACCCATAAGGTACCTTATAGCATTAGTGAGTATGAATGGTCTGAGGATCATGCCGCAGGACTTCATGTAGTAGAGGTACTAGGCCTCGAGGAAAAGGAAGTTTTTAAAACGCTAGTGGGTAAAGGTGATAAAACAGGTTACGTTGTATTCTGTATTCCAGTGGCCGCTGAACTAGATATGAAACAAGCTGCCCGAGTTAGTCATAATAAGTCTGTAGAGCTTGTTCCGGTTAAGGATTTGTTGGGAATTACAGGTTATTTGCGTGGAGGCTGCTCTCCTGTGGGCATGAAAAAAGCATTTCCTACGTACTTTGATGCTACTATGGAGTCTCTAGAGTTTGTATATGTTAGTGCAGGTCTACGTGGTATGCAAATGAAGGTAAATCCAAAAGATTTAGCATCTGTTGTAAATGCTGAATTTATTGAACTTACAATGGATCATTAAGAGGTGTGTATGGCTAAAAAGTTTTATGCAGTTCGTAATGGTCGTGTGCCAGGTGTCTATATGACTTGGGCTGACTGTGAGAAGCAGGTAAAGGGCTTTGGTGGTGCTATCTACAAGTCTTTCCCTACGGAAGCAGATGCTCTTGCTTTTGTGGAGGACTCAGGCTTATCCTTAAGTGATTTTATGAGTGCTAATAAGAGCGAACCTAAGTCTTCTCGAGACGTGAAATCTAAATCGATAAGTTCTAGTTCTAGTTCTAGGACTCAAAGTAAAGTGACAGCAAGTGTTGTGAAACCAGATTTTACTAAGCTAAACCATGTGGTTGCTTATATTGACGGTAGTTATAATAAAGGGACAAATACCGTTGGAGCAGGTGGTGTTATCTTCTTGAATGGAAATAGGGAGACCTTTTCATTTCCATCTACTGATGAACGATATACATCATTTTGGAATGTAGCTGGTGAGTTATTAGCTGCTATGTATGTTATGAAATATGCTGTTGATCGCGGCGTTTCTAAATGTTCACTTTATTATGATTATATGGGCATTGAAATGTGGGCTACGAAGGGGTGGAAACGGAATAATGCGCTTACTCAACAGTACGCAGCATTTTATGACTCCATAAAAGACCGTGTGCGCGTACACTTTCACAAGGTAGCTGCTCATACGGGGGATACATATAATGAAATGGCCGATGCACTA
The DNA here is from genome assembly GCF_002959835.1 of Veillonella sp. S13053-19. NCBI lineage: Bacteria > Bacillati > Bacillota > Negativicutes > Veillonellales > Veillonellaceae > Veillonella > Veillonella sp. S13053-19. The sequence continues at coordinate 64,256 of NZ_PPDA01000008.1, forward strand.
GCTAAACAAGGTGCAGGTATTTAGAAATATAAGAAGGGAGGGTACTATGAATATATGTGTTACAGGTGGGGCTGGATTTATTGGCTCTCATCTTGTGGATCGATTAATTGAATTAGGGCACAATGTGCTTGTTATAGATAATTTGTCTACTGGTATGCGTTCTTTTGTACATGAAGCAGCTCAATTTATTGAGATGGATGTACGAGATCCTAAATTAGTATCTATTTTTGAAGAGTTTAAGCCCTCTATCGTATTTCACGAGGCGGCGCAAACTATGGTTCAATCATCTATGGAGAACCCTAGTTATGACTGTGATGTGAATCTATTGGGTCTTATTAATGTTTTAGATGCATGTCGTCAGGTGAAAGTTGAACAAGTCTTAATGCCTTCGTCCGCTGCTGTTTATGGAGATTTAGCAGTATTGCCATTAATTGAGGAATTAAGTGGCATGCCTTCTTCCTTTTACGGACTAACAAAGCTTACTGCAGAAGGTTATTTACGTATTTATCGTGAAGCCTTTGGATTAAATACAGTGTGCTTTAGATATGCCAATGTATATGGACCACGTCAAGGTGATGGTGGTGAAGGTGGCGTTATCAGTGTATTCAACCGTTTAATCGTTGAAGGCCAGCCTTTAACCGTATACGGTGATGGCGAGCAAACTAGAGACTTCATTTATGTAGATGATGTGGTAGATGCTAATATTAAGGCTATGGGAAATAGTCAATGTACAGGTATTTATAATGTATCTACCAATAAGGGTACATCTGTTAATGAGTTGATTACGCGATTCCGTGCTATTAGTGGTGCAGACTTTATGGTGCACTATGAGGCTGAGCGGGTAGGGGATATCAAGCATTCTCGTTTAAGTAATGCCAAGGCAGAACGCGATTTTGGCTTTGTTGCGACAACTACACTAGAGGACGGCTTACAAAAAACATTAGAATATTTTAAAGCTCATCATAAGTAAGGGATACAAGGTTTGGGGATATGAGTGATACACAATTTTGGGTAACTGTAGGTGTCTGGAATCTCATCGTATTTAGTATGTATGGATATGATAAATTATGTGCCATTAAGGGATATGGACGGATTTCAGAGTTTACTTTATTATTTTTAGCATTTTCCTTTGGTGGTGTAGGTGCTTTATTAGGCATGGTTCTGTGGCGCCATAAGACGTTAAAAGTTAAATTTAAGCTGGCTATTCCTATTGCGTTGCTGTGGTCTGTCTATGCAGTAGGCTTCGGTTATGGTTTGTGGGTAAACTGATTGCATAAACTAATATTTTATTCATTCTTTTATGATATAATGGGTAAAATATTGTACATAAAATGTCAGTGAAGGAGATATTTGATGTTGCGATTACAATCGGGGTTCGAGTTAGATTACGCTAACATATATAATGAAAGTTGCATACAAGAGCGAGATGTAAATAATTTTGAACGAGCTATACAGAATGTGTGGCGTCATACAAATATTTTACGTTCTACAGGCTTTGAAGAAGGCCATGTTTCTAAAGATGGTTTACCTGAACCTGTATTGTTTTATCAGCTTCCATACATTTCGGAAGACGGTATCAATACACCAGATATGTTGAAACGTCTTTACGAATTGCGTGACTATGCACGTCACAATATTGATACAGTTGTGTCTGTAGGCATTGGCGGCTCTTATTTAGGGAGCAAGGTTATTTTTGACGTTCAATGTGGTGCGTTTTGGAATAATCTAAGCACAGAAGAACGCAATGGATACCCACGGATGTACTTTGCTGGTTTTAACGTAGATGGCGACTATTTAGCAGGTCTTATCCGTACCTTAGAATATCAAGCTCAGAAAAAAGGTTCTGACTATAAGGTGATGCTTGTTATTACCTCCAAGTCTGGATCTACAATCGAACCAATGGCTAACTTTATGATTTTGGAGAAGGCTTTACAAGATCGCAACATTAACTATGAAGTAGTAGCTGTAACAGATGTATCTGATGATGAACATCCTACAATTTTAAGGGCTATGGCGCTAGAAAATAATTGGAAGACTTATAGTATTCCATATGGCGTTGGTGGACGCTTCTCTGTATTTACAGAAGTAGGCTTTGTAACGGCTGCACTTGTGGGCTTTGATATTGAAGGCTTCTTAGCTGGTGCAGCGTCTATGGACGTAGCCTGCCAAGAAGAGGATATTTTCAAAAATCCTGCTTTATTAAGTGCTTTATTAAAATATATTGCATCAGAACGGTATGGTCGTATTATTGAAGTATTTATGCCATATAGTGACGCGCTTCACTCTTTATCCGACTGGTATGTGCAGCTTTTATCTGAATCGCTTGGTAAGATGAGTAATACATGTTTGCCATATGGTCGTACTCCAGTAGCTGCAGTAGGCACTATGGATATGCACGCTCAAGTGCAGGAACATCAAGAGGGGCGCCTTAATAAAGTCGTTCAATTTATTAAGGTTAAAGACTGGAAACATAATCTCATCGTACCAGATACATATAGTGAATATGAACGTTTACACTCTCTATCTGATGTAGGGATTTGTGATATTTTAAATATTGCCTTAGATGCCAATAGAGAGGCCTTATCTAGTGACAATCGCTTTAACATGACTATAACTGTTCCAACACTTAATGCATTCCATTTAGGGGAAATTATGTTTATGCATTGTTGGGCGGTTTATTTCGAGTCTATTTTTGCTGGTGTTGATGCCTTTGACCAACCAGGTGTTGAGGTCTATAAACGTCTCATCGGGCCTAAATTAGCTCGTGCAAAGGATACACATAATTCATAAGGGGGAACTATGAATATTTTAGTAACAGGTGGTGCTGGCTATATTGGGAGTCATACTGTACGTGCCTTACAACAAGCAGGTTATACACCAATCATTGTAGATAATTTATCTCGCGGACATGTAGAATCTATTCCTGAAGGGGTTACATTCTACAATATGGATATTGCAGATCCTAAGTTAGTCGATATTATGAAAGAGCATAATATCATTGGTGTTATGCATTTTGCAGCCCACTCTCAAGTTGGAGAATCCATGGTAAATCCAGCTATTTATTATGAAAATAATGTGGTTGGCTCTTATCACCTTATTGAATCTGCTCGTGCTGCAGGTGTGAAGCATTTCGTATTCTCTAGTACGGCTGCAGTATATGGTGAGCCTGAGGTGGTACCAATTCGAGAGGGTGCCCAATTGCAACCAACGAATGTATATGGTCGCACTAAATTGATGATTGAAGAAATGCTATCTGATTACAGTTCTATTTATGGTTCTACATACGTAGCATTGCGCTACTTCAATGCGGCAGGTGCTGATCCATCTGGTACGATTGGGGAAGACCATCATCCAGAGACTCATTTGATTCCCCTTGTGCTCGATGCAGCTCGTGGTAAAAGAGAACATATAACTGTATTTGGTACTGACTACGATACAGCTGATGGTACATGTGTGCGCGACTATATTCATGTTAATGATTTGGCAGCTGCTCATGTATTAGCCATGGACTATTTACGTAAAGGTGGAGAATCCCAAGTATTTAATCTTGGTAGTGGTAATGGCTTCTCCGTAAAAGAAATCATCGAAACTGCAAAAGAGGTTACAGGCATTGATATTCCTGTTCAATATGGTGAGCGCCGTGCTGGTGACCCAGGTACTTTGATTGCTTCTTCTGAAAAAATCAAAAATTTACTTGGTTGGGACCCTAAATTCAGCAATGTAGCTGATGTTATCAAAGATGCTTGGAAATGGCATACATCTCATCCAGATGGTTTTAACAGTAAATAAAATAAGAGCAAATCTTTTTGATTTGTCAATATAATGAATGACTCTATTAGTCACCTAGGTGACTGGTAGAGTCATTTTTTTGTAGGGATTTAGAAGGGGCTCCTAGAAATAGTTCGAAGGAGGTGAATTATGAACTTACAAGACTATATAGAACAGATCAAAGGCTGGATTGGTAGACAATGTTTTCTTGTACGACACTATCGAATTGCGATTTTTATATTTTTTATACTGGCTTTAGCAATGATAGTAGTTGGCATTTTTTATCCTCACGAAGAGGAACACATCAATATTATTTCAGCTCAATCAGAGGGTACTATTGATAATCAAAGGAAGGTAGATGCAAAAGAGCAATCACAAAAGAGACCTAATAAAAACAGAAGTGGTAACGATAACGAAAAATTTAGTAAAGAGGGCGTGGATAATAAGTCCGTACATGATGAGAAAGAGAACTCTATTGTTAAAGGACGCTTACTATATGATGTGAGTAGTATAGAACGGTCTCATCCTTGGCGAGAGGTCTTTAAAGATATTTCTAGTACCGATTTATTAAGCCAAAATGATGAGACGAAAGATATGGATAACGATTTAGATACTATTAGTAATGATGAAACATCAATTAGTAATAGTAAGAAAATAAGTAATAAAATAACTTCACGGCAGCATAGAAGTACTAAGAATAAATTTATAAAGACGGATAGAAAGAATAAAGATTGGAATAGCAATATGATCCATGATGATACCAATAACTATAGTAATGAAAGTGTTCACTCCAGAACAAGTATTAATTCCAATGCGTTGACTTTAGAACAACCGATTGAACTTGTGGGAATTATTGAAGGAAACCAAAAGATTGCTATTTTACGAAGAGGCTCAGAGGAGCAGATACTTACAATTGGAAGTAGTTGGCAAGGGATATCCGTATCTGCTATTACTGAAAATAGTGTAGAAATCGTCGAAGGAGGTTCATCACGATGGCTAAAAATCGAGTAATCATAAAAATAGTTACACTAATAGCTATACTGACATATTTATTATTAATAGGACCATTAGTTGTATTAGGAAATACTACAGAAGAAAAGGTAACAAATACTGTAACCAATAGTGAAATCAATACTGTAAGCAATAGTGAAACCAATACTGTAACCAATAGTGTTGAGATTAATAAAGATAAAGAACCAATTACAATATCTGTACGGAACGGCTCATTAAGAGAGACTGTATTAGGCATTTGTCGAAGTTATGGTATATCAGTTATCGGTGTAGAGTCATTAAAGGGAAATATTACGGCAACCGTAAAAGGGGAGTCTCCAGAAGAGGTTATTAAAGAGCTAGGGCGGATATATCATTTTTCTGTATCAAAACAACATAATACATTACTTATTGAATCTGATGAAACAGTACTGGAGAACAGGGAACTCTATATACTATCCCCAGAACACTTACCAGCAGAATCTTTGAAAGCTGTAATGGGCACTGTAGTAAAAAATGATAAAATGGCCGTACTTTCAGAACAAAATGAGGTTATTATGCATTTAACGAGCGGAGAAAAAAGACGGATAGAAACCTTAGTCCATGCTATTGATAAGGAGCCTAAACAAGTACAATTAGAAGCTACGATTATTGCTATGGAGCAATCCTATGCAAAAGAACAAGGTTTTCGTTGGTCTTGGCTCAGTTTGACTGGTCATGGTGAAGATAAGACTAATTCGTATGGGGCTGTTACCTTTGGTAAAACACCAAGTGGAGAAGCTTATAAGTTTTTTGTGAAACCAGAACTAAGTCTTATGGAAAGTTCTGGAAAAGCTGTTCTAATAGCTAAACCATCTATTATGGCCCTCAATGGTGAGACTGCACACATATTAATAGGGGAACGTATACCCGTTATAGAAGAGTCAGAGGTGAATGGAGAGCGCAAGCGATCTACTCGCTATGAAGAGGTGGGGATTAAGTTAAACTATACTCCTATTATTACTGCAGATGGCGGTGTAGACGCAAAAATACATGCCGAGGTAAGTACACCGATTATGGTTTCGGAAATGAAAGCTTATAAAATTAGTACAAGGCAGGCTCATACTCGAGTACGTCTACAACAAGGCGAAGTGCTTGTCATAGGTGGACTCATGGATAATCGAGACCAGCAGCAAATACAAAAGGTACCCATATTAGGAGATATTCCATTATTGGGCAAATTATTTCGTCATAGCAGAAAATCAAAAGATTCTGTAGAGATGTTGATGTTGGTCCGGGCAACTGTGGTATAATAAAGGGTAAATGATTAGGAGGTTGTGAATGGAACGCATTCGAATGATAGGCCTTGGAAAATCATTTGGGGTGCGCCAAGTATTTTCCAATGTTTCTTTTGAGATAAAAGAGGGCGATCGACTCGCCTTGGTAGGGCCCAATGGGGCCGGTAAATCTACCTTATTAAAATGCATATTAGGTTATGAGGAGCTTGATGAAGGCAATGTAGTTAAGTCTCCTGTTGCAAGTATTGGCTACTTGCAACAAGATGTAAATCTTGGTGACGATAGTTTAGCTACTGAGATTGAAAAGTCCTGGGCTGATGTACATGCATTGGAAGAACAACTTAAAGAACTTACGAGTCGTTTAGAAACGGAAGTGGCTAGTGAAGCTGATTTACAACGCTTAGATTATTTACAAAATCGTCTAGAATGGCTTGGTGGGTATGACTATGAGCAAAAGACAAAGCGTATTGTTTATGGTTTAGGTTTTACTGATGAAGACCTAGACAAACCAGCTAATGCTTTTTCTGGTGGTCAAAAGACGCGTATTAACTTAGCAAAGGCCTTGGTTCGTCGTCCAGATTTTCTGTTTTTAGACGAACCGACAAACCATTTAGATATGGATATGCTCGAGTGGCTTGAAGGATACTTATCCGCCTATCCTGGTGGCATTCTCATCGTCAGCCATGACCGCTATTTCTTAGATCGTATCGTCACTGGCGTTGTGGAGCTAGATAATCATAAGGCTACAACGTATCGTGGTAACTATAGTCGTTATATTCAACAACGTGATGAACGGTTGAAGGCTGATATGGTGGCTTATGAGAAGCAACAAGAGTACATCAAGAAAACAGAGGCTTATATAGATAAATACCGGGCAGGTATCAAGTCTAAAATGGCGCGTGGTCGACAGTCGCAACTTAATCGATTAGAGCGTCTTGAGGCACCTGTTACTTCACATCATTTACAATTTTCCTTCCCTCCAGCAGCTATGAGTGCTGATAAGGTTCTAGTCTTAGATCACTTATCTGTTGGATATGGTGAAAGTCGCATTATTGATGATATATCTCTCGTTGTTCGTCGCGGTGAGTCTGTAGCTCTTATCGGTCCTAATGGAGCAGGTAAATCGACTCTAGTAAAAACTATTGTAGGCGAACTATTCCCTGAATCTGGTCATGTAGATATTGGCAATCGTGTACAAGTGGGTTACTTCTCACAAGAGCACGAAGAGTTACATGATTCTTGGCAGGTAGTAGAAGAGATTATGAATCATTTTAACTACAGTGAAGATAAGGCTCGTAATGTACTTGGTGCATTTCTCTTTAAAGGAGATGATGTGTTTAAACTGGTCGGTGATTTATCCGGTGGTGAAAGAGCGCGTTTGGCATTGCTGAAATTATTTCTTCAAGGTGATAATTTCCTCATTTTAGACGAACCGACAAACCATTTAGATATTCCTACGCGAGAAATTGTGGAAGAAGCACTGCAACAATTTGAAGTAACCTGTTTCATTATTTCTCACGATAGATATTTCTTGGATCAAGTTTCTACAAAAACAGTAGTTCTAGATGATGGAAAAATCACTGAGTATCTCGGTAATTACTCATACTATAAGGAAAAGCTGAAGGAGCAAGCAGACTTATTAGCGTTAGCTAATGAGCAAAAGTTAGAAGCTGATAAGGTTCAGAGCAAATGTGTTTCAGCTGACGAGCCAGCACTTTCAGCATTAGAATCTACAGAGGAAAATCAGAAGAAACCGAATGCCTATATGGTGGAAAAACAATTAGCAGAGGTAGAATCCGAAATCGCTCGCCTTGAGGCAACAATGAAGATGTACGAGGTGCAATTAGCGAATCCTGTAGTGCAACAAGATTTAGATGAAATGTCCAAAATCTCTATGCAAATTGAGGAAACTCAAAGTGAGTTAGATTCATTGTATGAGAAGTGGGAAAGATTATCTGAATAGCTTATTTAATGTATATATTATTGGGGAATTAAAATCATTATCTTTTAATTGACAAAGTATTTTAGATTCTCATAATATAGGAATAGATTTAAAGTTTTATGTTTTTAAGGAAGGGTGTAACATGAATAAATCCATGTTGAAAAAAGCAGCCATTTTTGGTCTTGCTGGTGTAATGGCAGTTGCTGCTGGTTGTGGTAGCAATAAAGATGCAGGAAATGCAAATAGCAATGAAGCTAAAATTGCATTATTGACAACAACAACTGGTGGTGCCGCAGCATATGGTGAATCCATTAAAGCTGGTGCAGAATTGGCTGTAAGCGAAATCAACGCTGATGCAAACGCTGTAAAAATTAATTTGTTAGTAGAAGATACTAAAGGTGATAAAAACGAAGCTATCAATGCGATGAACAAAGTAATTGCAAAAGATAAAGTTGTAGCAGTTATCGGTCCTATGCTATCTGGTGAAATGATGGCAGCTGGTCCTGTAGCAAATAAAAGCAAAGTAGTCGCGCTTGGTACATCTACAACTGCTGAAGGTATTACAGATATTGGGGATTATATCTTCCGTAATGCTGTTCCAGAATCCTTGGCTGTAGACACAGCTATCAAAGAAGCTCATAAAACATTAGGCTTTAAAACAGCAGCTATTATGTATTCTAACAACAATGACCAAATGGTATCTGTAAACAATACAGCTCGTAAAGCATTGGAATCTGTAGGCGTACAAATCGTTGATACTGAAACATTTGCAGATAAAGATACTGACTTCTCTGCTCAATTGACTAAGATTCAACAAGCTAAACCAGATGTAATTATCGTTGCATCCCTTTACCAAGAAGGTGCCCTTATCATGAAAAAAATGCGTGAAATGGGTATGAACCAACCTGTAGTTGGCTCTAATGGCTTCAACAGCCCACAATTCATTAAAATTGCTGGCGATGCGGCTAACGGCGTTATCGTTGGTACACCTTGGTTCCCTAATAAAGAAGACCAAAAGGTTAAAGATTTCCGCAAAGCTTATCTAGCTAAATATGGTAAAGAACCTGACCAATTCGCCGCACAAGCATACGATGCCGTATATCTTTATGAAGCAGCGTTGAAAAAAGCAGGCTCCACAACTGATCGTGAAAAATTCCGTGAAGCATTGAAAAACATTGCTGACTTCGTTGGTGTAACTGGTCAATTCAAGTTCAATGAAAAACGCGATCCTTCCATGGAAGTTCAAGTATTACAAATTAAAAATGGTCAATTTGACGCATTAACAAAATAAGTTGAGGTAGTATAGTGTTTTTACAACAATTAGTTAACGGGTTAACCCTCGGTAGCTTATATGCTGTACTCGCTATTGGCTTAACACTTGTGTTTGGTGTTTTGAATATTATCAACATGGCTCACGGAGGCATCTTCATGATAGGTGCCTTCGTTGGTCTTTTTATGGTAACAATTTTTAACGTTAACATTTTTGTAGCCCTTATCGTAGCTATGGCAGTAGGTGCTATCCTTGGTTATCTTCTAGAATTCGTGGCTCTTCGTCCACTACGCAAGAAAAAGGTGTCTCACTTGGCACCACTCATTAGTACCATTGGTGTTTCTATCTTTATTGAAAGCTTGGCATTATTGCTTTGGGGTCCTCAAACAAGATCTTTCCCACCAGATTATATTGGTGGTCTCATTGACTTTGGGGCTTTTAAAATTTCCATGGTACAAATCATTGGCTTAGGTGTTTCTATCGTTTTAATGCTCATTTTAAATATAGTTATTAAGAAAACTAAAATTGGTAAGGCTATTCGCGCCGTATCAATGAGTACTGAAACGGCAGCACTTCTAGGTATTAACCCTACGATGATTATTTCTGTTACAGTAATGATTGCCTCTGCACTAGGTGCAGCTGCAGGTGTATTAGTAGGCTTATCCTTTAATGCTATTGAACCTACTATGGGCGTTATCATCGGCTTTAAAGGTCTTGCGGTTCTTATTTTAGGTGGTCTTGGCAATATTACTGGTGCCATGGTTGGTGGCTTCATTCTTGGTGTAGCAGAGGTATTCTCTGTTGCCTATGGTGCTTCTACATTCCGTGATGCCGTAGCCTTTGGTCTCATTATCCTATTATTGTTCTGGCGCCCACAAGGCTTGTTTGGTTCCAAAGATAAAGGGGGGAGACCATGATGGATTTATTAAACCCGTATTATCTACAGATCGTGATGTTCTTCATCATTAATGCCATCATGGGTATTTCTATTTACTTTACACTTGCCAGTGGTCAGCTCTCTCTTGGGGCAGCAGGCTTTATGAGTGTAGGTGCTTATGTAGGCGCTATGCTTTCTTTGAAAGCTGAATTGCCTATCGTTGTTGGCATTCTAGTAGGTGGCTTAGTTGCAAGTCTTGTAGCAGTTATCATTGGCTTACCAACAACAAGACTTAAAGGCTTGTACCTAGCTATTTCAACTCTTGGTTTTGGTGAAGTAGTACGCGTTATTTTCTTGAATTTAGATGTTACAAATGGTGCATTAGGTTTATCTGGCATCCCTTCTATTCCTCAAGAATTGACAAACTATGCCTATGAATTTGATATGGATGGCCTAATGGGCCTTGATGCTGTGACATGGGGAAATTTGATAGCTATCATTATTTTGTTGGCTATTTTAGTTTTGATTATTGCTTTCTGTGTACGCATTAATAATAGTCGTGTTGGTCGAGCTTTTGCAGCAATCAAAGCGGATGATCATGCGGCAGAATTAATGGGGATTAACGTTGTATACTACAAAATGATGGCCTTTATTATTGGTGCATTTATTGCTGGTATCGGTGGCGGTTTGTATGCTCACATTACAAACTTTATTAATCCTACAGATTTTAGCTACCATAAAGTAGTACAAATCTTGTTATTCCCTGTATTTGGTGGCTCTAATGTAGTGTGGGGTTCCGTACTCGGCTCCTTTATTCTTACATTATTGCCAGAAGTATTGCGTTTCTTGTCCGATTATCGAGATATCATTTATGGTGCTTTACTTGTTATCTTGATGGCTGTTCGTCCAGATGGTATTTTAACGGAATCTATGGTGGACAAAATTAGCCGTAAGTTAGGCTTTAAAAAAGCTCCTTATATTCCAGAATCACAAGTATTAACAGAACGCTTTGAAGCGTACAAACGCAAACAACAAGAAGAAAAACAAGGATAGGAGGGAACTGAATGCTATTAGAATTAAATGAAGTAAGTAAAAGCTTTGGTGGCGTTGCAGCTCTCACTGGTGTATCCTTTGGTGTTAAACAAGGTGAAGTATTTGGTGTTATCGGTCCAAATGGTGCCGGCAAGACTACACTTTTTAACTTGATTACTGGTGTATTTCCAGCAAGCTCTGGTGAAATCGTTTTTGACGGCATGTCTGTAGTAGGTATTAAGCCGCATAGAACTGTTGAAATGGGGATTGCTCGTACGTTCCAAAATATTCGTCTTTTTGGTAATATGACAGCTCTTGAAACTGTATTAACTGGTATGCATTGTCGTACTGGGTCTGGTTTCTTGTCTAGCTTCTTGAAAACAAAACGTCAACGCATCGAAGAAGAGCGTTGTCGTGGCATTGCTTACGAGTTCTTAAAGCTTGTAGGCCTAGAAGAAGATGCTGAAGAGGTTGCTACATCACTGCCATATGGTAAGCAACGTCGCCTTGAAATTGCTCGTGCTTTAGCAACACATCCACAATTGATCTTGCTCGATGAACCTGCGGCGGGTATGAATGATAGTGAAACTGAAGTTCTTCGCCAACTAATCGGTAAGATTCGTGACTTAGGTATTACTGTTGTAGTTATTGAACATGCCATGGAATTAATGATGAATATCTGTGATCGTATGGTAGTTCTTAATTTTGGTAAGAAAATTGCTGAAGGTACACCTCAAGAAATTCAAAATAACGAGGCTGTAATTGAAGCATACTTAGGTAAAGAGGAGGTGTAATATGTTAAAACTAGAAAATATTGTGGCTGGTTATGGACATATTACAGCCTTAAAAGACGTGAGTTTAGAAGTGCCACAAGGTTCTGTTGTATCTCTTATTGGTGCCAATGGTGCTGGTAAAACTACAACTATGAAAACAATAATGGGCCTTGTAAAACCAACTTCTGGTCGAGTGATCTTTGAAGGTCAGGATATTACTGGTCGTCAAACCCATCAGATTGTACATGGTGGTATTTCCTTAGTGCCTGAAGGACGTCAAATTTTACAAGATATGAGCGTTTATGAAAACTTAGAAATGGGCGCTTATATTCGTAAAGATAAGGAAATCGAAGAGGATATCAAAAAGGTATTTAAACGATTCCCAATTCTTGACGAGCGTAGCTACCAATTAGGTGGTACGTTATCTGGTGGCCAACAACAAATGCTTGCCATTGGTCGTGCACTTATGGCTCGTCCAAAATTGTTATTGTTAGACGAACCATCTATGGGCCTTGCTCCATTGGTAGTTAATGAAATTTTTGAAACTATCAAAGAAATCAGTGCTGAAGGTACAACAGTTCTCTTAGTAGAACAAAATGTGCGTCAAGCATTAAAAATTGCTGATTACGCTTATGTATTAGAAACAGGTAAAATGGTCTTGTCTGGTCCAGCTGATGAAGTGCGCCATAATCCACGTGTTATGGAAGCTTACTTAGGTGGTCGGGTTGAGTAAATTATAGTAAATAATGACCATATTTATCTAAAATTTTAAATAAGGTGTATATACTAATTTTTTAGTATATACACCTTATTTTTTTTGTTTATCAATAAAAGTGATGAGTGAGCGGTGAAAACGTGAACCAATAGTGAAATGACTTTACATATATTTAATTATTTTACTAAATTTTAATAAAAAACGGAGTGAATTATCTATGAAATGTGTAAAAAATCACTCATGAAAATGCCGTGAAAACACTGTATTTACTGAATTTGTTGTTGAAGGTTTAATGAAGTTCACTCAGAATATCTTAGGTTTATAGAAGTATATTTAAAAAAATGATAAAATAGCTTAACCGATTTTTTAGTATTAACAATACTAATAATCATGTGATGTATTGAACATGTTGAATGTAAAACAAAGAGGTAAAGTATGAATAAAAAACAGTATGTGATGATGGCTGCATTCTTATGTGCAACGACAACCGCTATGGCAGCACCAGTAAGTGTAACAGCTGAACAGGGCTATAATAGTAAAAATGCACAGGTGGAAGGTCATGCACCTTTGGAAACTAGTGCATCAGTAATTAGCTCTGACAAAGAATATCGCCTACGTCAAGGGGATGAATTAACGATTCAAGTAGTGCAACAAGCTGATCTTGGTACTCGTAATGGTAATGACATTATGTATGCAGTTCGTCCAGATGGTTATGTATCTTTCCCTATGGTAGGTGCCGTAAAAGCAGACGGTTTAACTGTTGATGAGTTTACTGCTGAATTGCAACAAGGGTTATCTCGATACATTATTAATCCAGATATTACTGTAAATGTTACAAAACTTGGTGGTGTACGAGTATATGTATTTGGTGAAATTAATCGACCAGGTGCTTATACGCTAACTAAGTCTAGCACAGTTATTGATGCGATTGGCGCGGCAGGTAGCTTCAACTGGGATACAGCGAAGAAGAAAATTTATTTAATTCACCAAGATAATCCAGAAAAACCAATCCCAATTAATCTAAATCGTATCTTACAAACTGGGGATATGTCTGAAAATTATATTATGAGAGAGGGCGATGTTCTTTACTTAACTAAAAACAGCCGTATTAACTTTGCTCGTGATATTGCGCCAATCTTAACTGGCGCTTATATGGTATCACGCATAGGTAAGGATTAAGGATAAGAATTATCTGTCATATAAGGGGGCGTTCTTTTGCGTTCATATTTATTACCAGCCATATTGTTTATTGCCGATATTGCAACTATTGTTATTGTTGCATTTGTCAGTCTATTTATTCGATTTGATGGCTACATAGAACCTCAATATATTAACCAAATGGTAGATGCCTTACCGCTACTACTAGTTTCCTATATGTTGATGTTCTTGCTTATGCATTTGTACACGCGTATTTGGCGTTATGCAGGGATGCGAGAGGTATTGGCAGTATCTGTCGCTACGACAGTAGGTACAGCAATCTTTTACTCCTCTATGTTTGTATTTGGTAAATCATTACCAAGATCAATCTATTTTATTACCTGGTTCCTTACAACTGGTGCAGTAGGTATGGGACGCATGTTGCTACATTATGTGGCGCTTCATTATAGCAGTGGGGATGATGGTGAAAGTGGTCAAGTGAATACGTTGATCATTGGTGCTGGCGATGCAGGGGCAACTATTGCTCGTGAAATAGAGCGATATCATAAGCGCTCTCGTCGAATCATTGGCTTTGTAGATGATGATATGTTCAAACATAACCGCCTTATGAATGGCTTTAGAATTTTAGGTAATCGTGAAGATATTCCTATGTTGGCAGCCAAATATAAGATTGAAGAAATCATCATTGCTATGCCGTCGGTTAAGCGCGATGTTATCCGCGAGATTATGGAAATTTGTTCTCCTCTTAAATGTAAGATTAATACCTTGCCAGGAGTGTACCAGTTACTCGATGACGAAGTCCTTGTATCTCATCTACATCCTGTTTCCATTGAAGATTTATTAGAACGTGATGAAATTCATCTTGATACATCCAAGGTGGAACCGTACCTTAAGGATAAAGTAGTTCTCGTTACAGGCGCTGGTGGTTCTATCGGCTCTGAAATTTGTCGCCAAGTACTACGTGTAAAACCTAAGACATTATTATTACTTGGCCATGGTGAAAACAGTATTTATATTATTCACCAAGAATTGCGCAGTGTTGCACCAGAAGGTACTTTGGTACCTATCATTGCAGATATTCGAGATAAGAATCAATTAGAGCAAATCTTTAAAGCTTATAATCCTGAGGTAGTATTCCATGCTGCAGCTCATAAACATGTACCGCTTATGGAAATTCAACCTATAGCAGCTGTGCTTAATAACATTTACGGTACCCGAAATGTAGCGGATGTGGCTGGTGCTCATGGGGTTGAACGATTTGTTATGATTTCTACGGATAAAGCTGTTAACCCTACTAGCGTTATGGGGGCCACTAAACGGGTGGCAGAGAAGGTTGTACTAGGTATGAATCATAAATATGATACCAAGTTTATTACGGTCCGTTTTGGTAATGTACTTGGTAGCCGTGGTTCTGTTATTCCCTTATTCCGTAAACAAATTGAAGCAGGCGGTCCTGTAACTGTTACAGATCCTGAAATGACTCGTTATTTCATGACCATTCCAGAAGCAAGCCAACTAGTGCTACAAGCTGGTGCCATGGGTAAGGGCGGCGAAGTGTTCCTCTTAGATATGGGCGAACCAGTTAAGATTGTAGATTTAGCTAAAAATATGATTCGTCTTTCTGGTTTTGAACCAAATAAGGATATTCGTATTGAATTTACCGGTTTGCGCCCAGGGGAAAAATTATACGAAGAGTTATTAACTGCTGAAGAAGGCACGAATACAACTACGCATAAGAAAATCTTTGAAGCTGCCTTAGAAGATGTTAACCAAGAATGGTTAGGCCGTGAAATCGAGCGCTTTGAAACATGTAAAACTGATATGGATGTAATCAATGTGTTACAGGATATCGTTCCTACATACCATCCAAATCATAATATCTAAATTGTCACTATATTAGTTATTAATTAACGTATATTACTACATCGTTATATAGCTATTTTATATTTACTTACACTGTGCTTTGCTTGAGAGGGAGAGACACAGTTCATAATCCTTAGAGGGAGAGACCCTGTTGTTTGTATACTTTCACAGAAAGGGGTATATGGGTGGAACAAATTATCGATTTAAAAGAGGTAGGTAAAGTCCTCGTTAAGAAGCGCCGTAAAATTATCAATATTACGGTAGCCTGCATGGTACTAGGTGGTGCCTATGGTTTTTTAGCGCCATCTACATATCAATCTACATCTATGTTGCGCATTAAGCAGGCTCAAGGCTTAAGCAATTCTGTATTATCAAGTTCCAATGGCTATTCTGACGCTATGTCTCGT
This sequence comes from Veillonella sp. S13053-19, assembly GCF_002959835.1. Lineage (NCBI taxonomy): Bacteria > Bacillati > Bacillota > Negativicutes > Veillonellales > Veillonellaceae > Veillonella > Veillonella sp. S13053-19. The sequence goes on from NZ_PPDA01000008.1 coordinate 80,328, forward strand.
CAATTGATGAACACAGATGCAGAAATCTTAAAAAGCCGTAATGTAGTAGAACCAGTTATTGCTGCTATTGAAGATCCTGAAGGGACAGGAAATGCGCCGACATACGAAGAGTTTGTTAAAACGCGTATTGAAACAAAACCATACAAGGAAACTGAGTTGTTACAAGTGAGCGTAACAGGCAAAAGTCCTGAACAAGCTCAAGAAGCTAATAAATTGCTAATTGATAACTTCTTGAAGCGCCTTGCTGAAATTTCTCATGTTGAACAACGTGCTACTCGTGAATTTTTACAAAAACGTGTTGTAACTGCTAAAACTGAATTAGAACAAGCAGAAAAGAAATTACAACAATTCCAAGTTGATAACAAAGTTTACTCTACTGCCGATCAAATGAAAGGCTTAACAGATAAGATTACACTTATCGATCGTGAAAAAGCGCAAAATCAACTTGATTTAGAAACGGCACAAGCTGCATTAGGCAGTATCAATGAACAATTGGGTTCTGCTGGTAAAAGTATCGCTGATAGTGCTACAGTTCAAGCTTACAAAGGTCAATTAGCGGATCTTGAATCTCGTAAGGCTTCTTATGTTGGTAAATATACTGATGAACATCCTGCGATGAAAGAAATTAACCAACAAATTGAAGAAGCTAAGAGTGGTCTGAATGCTGAAATTAACGCTATTGCGTCTCAACAAGCACCTTCTAGCAACTCTGCACAACAAGGTTTGTTAGCTGATAAATTTAGAAATGAAGCCGCTCTTGCAGTAGCTCAAGGTAAACAATCTACATTAGCTGAACTTGATAAAGCAAACGAAGAAGCTATGAAAGGCTTGCCTGAAAAAGAACGTGGCTATATCCAAGCAAAACGCGATGTAGATGTGGCACAAGATATCTACCAAATGTTATCCACTCGCTTAGAAGAAGCAAAGGTAGCAGAGGTGATGGTGCCAAATGAAGTTCAAATCGTAGATGCTCCTACATTGCCAGAAAAAGCAATTGCTCCGCGTAAGGTTCTCATTCTATTAGGCTCCGCAATTTTAGGCCTCATCCTTGGTTGCCTCTATACATTGGGTCAATTCTTCTGCAATCGCAAAGTTCAATCTGTACAAGAAATCAATGATGTTCTTGGCATTGAAAACTTAGGTGTGATTCCAAATCATGAAGAAAAAGAATACGAAGAACCTAGTAATCGTATCGTAGCATTGTTGCGCAAAGTGAGAGGTTAAAATGATCAGACTAATTTCTAATGAACGTGGTGATACAGCACTCGTAGAAGCATATCGTACATTGCGTAGCAATTTACAATATGTGTGTAATCAACAAAAATGTAAGCTTATCTGTATTACAGCCGCTACTAGCGGTGAAGGCACCTCTGAAGTAGCCGCTAATACTGCATTAGCTTTATCTAAAAATAATAATAAAGTATTACTGATTGACGGTAATTTACGCAATCCAGTACAACACTTAGCCTTTAATGTGCAAAATAAAGGTCTTACTAATGCAGTAATGATGGATGAAGACTTGACGATTCATCGTAATGTACAACCTCATTTAGATGTATTGACAGCAGGAGAAGTGGTTCAGCATCCTTCTGAAGTAGTAGACTCTAGTAAATTGCCAACAATTTTAGATTATGTACGCGATGAATATGATGTGGTTATCATCGATACGCCACCAGTATTATCCGTTACTGATGCTATTGTATTAGCTGAAAAATCCGATGGTGTTATGCTCGTTGTTAGAAACGAAGTAGCAAGCCCAAAAGATTTGATAGAAGCAAAAAAACGCCTTACTCAAGTAGGCATTCCTCTATTAGGCTCTATCGTAATTGATGCTTAATAATCTTACTTAATTCGTAATCTAATCGATTCATCAAGCGTATCAATATGGTACAGAAAGCATTGAGGTGATGTATATGAAAATTAATTTTTCTCCTCCAGATATTACCGACTTAGAAATCAACGAAGTCATTGAAGCCTTAAAAAGTGGGTGGATTACAACTGGTCCTCGTACTAAAGAGCTAGAGAAAAAGATTGCCGAACAGTTAGGCACACCTAAATCTGTTTGCTTGAATTCTGCTACTGCAGCGCTTGAAATGTCTCTTCGTGTATTAGGTATTGGCCCTGGTGATGAAGTAATTACAAGTGCTTATTCCTATACAGCTAGTGCGAGCCCTGTAGTCCATGTAGGTGCTACCTTAGTGCTTGTAGATACACAAAAGGACTCTTATGAAATGGATTATGATGCAGTAGCTCGTGCCATCACTCCAAAGACAAAGGCTATTATTCCAGTAGATATTGCTGGTGTACCTTGTGATTATGAGCGCTTGCGCTCCATTGTAGAGGACAAGAAATCTCTCTTTACTCCAGCCAATGATATTCAAAAAGCATTAGGTCATATTCCTATCGTAGCGGACTGCGCTCATTCTTTTGGTGCAACCTACAAAGGTGTACATACAGGCAATGTAGCGGACTTTAGTAGTTTCTCCTTCCATGCAGTAAAAAACTTTACTACTGCCGAAGGTGGCTGCGCTACATGGCGCTATATTGAGGGCTACGATGATGAAACTATTTATAAACAATTCCAATTGTTGTCTTTGCATGGTCAAGATAAGGATGCTCTTGCTAAAACTAAGGCTGGCGCATGGGAATACGATATTAAAGGCACATATTACAAATGTAATATGACGGATATTATGGCTGCTATTGGTTTGGCGCAATTTGAAAGATATCCAAAACTGTTAGCACGTCGTAAGGAAATTATCGAAGCTTATGATGCAGGTTTAAAAGATTTACCTGTTACAGTATTAAGTCACTATACTGATGATCATCAAAGTAGTGGTCACTTGTACTTAGTTCGCTTAGATGGACGTGATGCAGAATACCGTAACAAGGTAATTGAAGCTATGGCTGAAGCTGGAATTGCAACAAATGTACATTATAAACCAATTCCTATGCATACGGCTTACAAGAATTTAGGCTTTACTATTGATGATTATCCAAATGCTTATGATCAGTTTAAGAATGAGATTACATTGCCACTTCACACGTTGTTAACAGATGAAGAAGTGCAATATATCATTGAAACATTTAAAAGGATTATTACCGAATGCTAGTAAAAAACTTTCACGATCTACCCCAAGAGTTACAGTGTGAAGAGGTGCGTCCGTATTTTGAAATATTAAATCAAAGACGAACAAGTCTTTTATGTAAAAGCATTTTTGACCGTGTCATGGCGGCCGGCATGCTCATTACATTGAGTCCTGTATTTCTTGTATTAGCCATCATGATTAAACGAGATAGTGAAGGTGAGGTTTTCTTCCGCCAAACTCGGGTGACACAATATGGTCGCACCTTTGGTATCTATAAATTCCGTACTATGGTAAAAAATGCGGAATCTCTTGGTGCTCAAGTAACGTCACAAAATGATATGAGGGTTACTAAGGTGGGTAATATGCTGCGCAGTTGTCGTCTTGATGAACTGCCTCAGCTTATCAACATTCTCTTAGGAGATATGAGCTTTGTTGGCACAAGACCTGAGGTACCGCGATATGTGGCAGCCTATACGGATGAGATGAAAGCTACGCTGTTGTTACCTGCTGGTATAACAAGTGTAGCCAGCATTGCCTATAAAGATGAAGATCAGCTTTTACAAAATGCTCAAAATGTAGATGAAGTTTACATCAATGAGGTGTTACCAGGCAAGATGGCTTGGAATTTGAAGAGTATTAAGGAATTTTCTTTTTTACAAGATATAAAAACGATGATAGATACAGTGTTAGCTGTATTACGTTAAGAGAGGTCCCTATGAGTACATCTATGACAAAGGAAATACAAGAGAAAGAGCTGACTATGTTGCTGTACTTTAAAGAGTTCTGCGACAAACATAATTTGCGCTTTTATCTTTGCGGCGGTGGTCTCATTGGGGCTATACGTCATAATGGTTTTATCCCTTGGGATGATGACTTAGATCTCTTTATGCCTCGTCCTGACTATGAAAAATTAGCAGAGTTGTGGCCTAAATATGCTGATACAGAACGTTATACCTATTGTCGTACGGATCGTCATCATATTTATCACGATGCAGGCGCTTCTATTCGAGATAACAACACGACTTTTATTAATCGTCACAGTATGCACGAAGATATTTGTCATGGTTTAGCTTTAGAGATTATGCCAATTGACGGTTGTGCACCTGGCAAAATCAGCCGTGCTTTGCAGTTGATGTGGGCTATGACATTTGCACTCTTTAACGCTCAACGATTACCAGATAATAAGGGGCCTATGTATCGTGCCTTAGCAGGCTGTATCTATAAAGTCTTTTCTAGTCAGTCCTTGCGCTATCATATTTGGCGTTTTGCTGAAAAGCAAATGACTAAATATGATTTTAATACAAGCAAGGAGTGTACTGAGTTAATCGGTAGTTTAAAAGGCATGAAGTTAAGACATCCGCAAGAGGATTTTGCTTCTGTCGTTTATAAAGACTTTGAAGGACATCAAATACCTGTTATGAAAGGGTATGAGAGATATTTACGTCTCATTTGGGGCGATTATATGCAATTACCACCTGTGGAGCAACGTGTAGCAAAACATGACGCCGCATTTGCTGATTTGCATACGCCTTACAAAGAATATAGAGGCATTTATTATGCCCAAAATAAAGCTCAACCATAAGGAGGGCCTATGAAACGAATAGCAGTAATCTTTGCGGGTGGCGTAGGCGCTCGTATGAAGAACAGCAAGACGCCGAAACAATTTTTAGAATGGAACGGTAGACCTATTTTAATTCACACCCTGGATGTTTTTGAACAAACAGAGGCTATTGATGGTATTGTTCTGGCCTGCAAAGCAGAATGGATTGATCATACAAAGCAACTCATTGAAAAGGCAAAATTACAAAAGGTTTTGTCCATTGTACCCGGCGGTGAAAGTGCTCTCGGCTCTCAATATAATGGGCTAGTTGAGACTAAGCGTTTATTCCCGGATGAAGATGTGACTGTGTTGATTCATGATGGTGTTCGTCCACTTGTGGATAGTGCTACTATTGAACGAAACATTGAATCTGTTGAATCCAAGGGTTCTGCTATTACTGTTACTCCAGCTATCGAAACAATTATGGTTACTCAAGATGGTTCCATCAATGGAATTTTAAATCGTAATGAATGTCTTATGGCTAAGGCTCCACAGAGCTTTAGATTAGATGATATTTTATCTATTCATGATCGAGCAAAAGACGATGGAATACATGATTTCATTGATTCTGCATCGATGATGATGCATTATGGTTACACTTTATACCCTGTAATAGGGGAAACTGAAAATATAAAAATTACAACACCATCCGATTATTATATGTTTACGGGTATTATTAAAAACCGTGAATTAGGAGGATTAGAAGATGAGTAATTCCGTTATCCAACGTGAGTTAACGGCTTTAGTACATGAAGATAAGTACTTTGATTTCCTCCGTCATCAACGCGTTCTTGTAACGGGTGCAACAGGGCTTATTGGCTCTATGTTTATTAAACTACTCATACTTGCTAATGAAGCTTATGGCTTGGATTTAAAAGTGCTTGGTCATGTGCGAAGCCATGATAAAGCACAAACTATTTTTGGTGAGTATTTAGATAATGAATCATTTACTATTATTGATGGCTCATTAGAATCTATCGATACGCCATGTGACTATATCCTGCATGGTGCGGCACCAACACAATCTAAATTTTTTGTAGAACATCCTGTAGAGACAATTCGTACCTCTATCCATGGTACAGAGGCTATGCTTGAGCTAAGTCGTCATAAAAAGGTAAAAAAACTTATTTACCTATCCAGCATGGAGCAATATGGCGTTCCCTATGAATCAGGTCAAGTGATGACTGAGGACCGCTTAGGTTATCTTGATCACCTAAATGTACGTAGTTCCTATTCTGAAAGTAAACGACTCTGCGAATGTTATTGCAAGTCTTATGCGGTCGAGTATGGCGTTCCCACTGTTATAGCTCGACTAGCTCAAACCTTTGGACCAGGTGTTCCTGTATCTGATAATCGCGTATTCATGCAGTTCACTAAGAGTGCTCTCAAGCATGAAGATATTGTTCTTCACACAAAGGGCGACTCTATGTCTAATTACTGCTATATTACAGATGCTTTGACAGGTATCTTAACCCTTATGAAATCAGGGGAAGTAGGAGAAGCATACAATATATGTCATGATGAAGAGACTCGCTCTATTGCTAGCATTGCTCATTTAGTGGCAACACATGTAAGTGATGATAAGAGTAAAGTTATCTTTGATATTCCAGAAGATGTGCAAGGGCTCGGTTATGCTCCGACCGTTCACATGTTCTTAAGCTCTAAAAAGTTAAAATCTTTAGGCTGGCAGCCTAAGGTATCAATGGCACAAGCCTATGTAAGACTAGCAGAATATATCCAAGAGGAAGGCTTATGAAAAAGGAAATTATTATTGTCACCATCTCCCTTGGTAATGATGGGGCTGAACGAATTTTAACAGAGTTAGCTCGTCAATGGGTACATGATGGTCACCATATTACGGTTATCCAAACAAGCCCTAATCGATATGGTAACGAATATGCTTTAGAGGAAGGTATTGAGCAAATCCAAATTCATACTACTAGCTCTAATAAAGTGATTCGTTTTATGCAAGAAATAAAAGAATTAATCAAGATTTTGAAGACTCGACCAAATGCTACATGCTTATCGTTCTTGTCTGCATCGAGTTTTATCTTGGCTATTAGTTCTTGGTTTGTAAATAATCGCATCGTTTTTTCTGAACGCAATAATCCGCGTAAGGTGCCTATCGGTTGGCATCAACAAGCGTTGCGTAATTTTGCGTTCCGATTCGCCGATGCGCTAGTATTCCAAACAGAAGACGCTCGCTCTTATTTCCCTGAATCTGTCCAAAAGCGTGGTGTTATTATTCCAAATCCTATTAATGGTAAATTGCCACCACCAATTGATGGAGAGCGTGAGAAGACAATCGTTACAGCCTGTCGATTACATCCTCAAAAAAACCTGCCTATGATGATCAATGCTTTTAGCATGTTAGCGGACGAGTTTCCAGAGTATAAACTTGTCATCTATGGTCAAGGTGTTTTAGAAGATGAATTACGAGGTCAAATTAAATCTCTTAATTTAGAGGATAGAATTTTATTACCAGGCTTTGCTAGTAATATTTTAGAAAAAGTAGCACCTTGTTCTATGTTTGTGTCTTCTTCTGACTTTGAAGGTATCTCAAACTCTATGCTAGAGGCCCTTGGCATGGGATTGCCCGCAGTCGTTACAGACTGTCCTGTAGGCGGTGCTCGTATGGTAATTAAAAGTGGAGAGAATGGTATTCTTGTACCTGTAGGTGATACACAGGCTATGTATGAAGCTATGCGCAGTGTCTTGAAAAATCCTGAATTAGCCACTAAGCTTTCACAAGAAGCCATCAAAGTACGCGATGAGTTCCCATTGTGGAAAATCGCAAAACGTTGGTTAGAAGTTTTATGAGTTGTAAGGAGGAGAACCATTGAAGTTAAATATAACGGCTCTTGCTGACCGCATGATATGGTTCATAACTCTAATCTTTTTAGTGTTGTCGTTGACCATTTCCTTTGCCCTTGGCGAGGCGAACTATGGTGCCTATGTATTATTTGTATGCTTATTTGGGCTCATTATTTTTTATCTTATAAGAGAGCAGGGCGTTATTAAGCTACGGCTCAATTGGATGCATAGTTATATGCTACTCTTTATAGGGGCTTGTTACCTTAGTGCGATTAATGCCATAGATACGTCTGTAGCTATGAGTCGAAGTTTTGACATCGTCAAGATATTCTTTATGCTCATCATCTTATACATGTGCTATCAAGATAAAAAATCGGTGGATACATTATTAAAGATTGGTATGTGGACAGGCTATATAGTTTGTTTTTACACTGTTTATTTTTATGGTTTAGATTATTTTATTACTGTCTTATCATCGTCGGCACGTATTGCCAATGATGCATTAAATGCGAATACAGTAGGTCTTTTGGGCGCTAATGCTATTGTAATGACCTTGTATTACATGTTATATGATCGCCCTCGATGGTGGCATATTATCGCATTACCTACATTAGGTATTCTTGCTGCTACAGGCAGTCGTAAGGCTCTTGTATTCGTTGTAGCAGGTACAGTATTACTTTTTGTTTTTAAAAGCTTACGCAGTGCCAATGTAGTCAATTCGATTGCTAAAATTATTGGTTCTTTACTAGGTCTCACTATCGTAGGTGTTGCTGTATTGCAATTACCGATGTTCGGTGAAGTATTAGATCGTATGTCTAGCATGGTGGAAGCTTTTGCCGGTACTGGCGGTGACTCATCTACTATCATTCGTATGGCTTTAGTGGATATTGGTTGGGATTTATTCTACCAATCTCCTATCACTGGGGTTGGTGTTAATAATCCATCTGTACTTACATTCTTCCTATATGGTAAGGAGAACTACTACCTTCACAATAACTACATTGAGTTATTAGCCGGTACTGGTATTATCGGTTTATTGGCGTATTATTCTATGTATTTGTATGTGGCATATAACTTAATTCGCTATCGTGATTTCCACAGTAATGAATATGTAATGGTGCTCATTCTATTCCTTTCACAAATTGTAATGGATATGGGCATGGTGTCTTATGAAAGTAAGAGTACTTATTTTTATATGATGTTGTTTTATTTAGAGGTGCAAATGCTCCGGAAGGGACGTAAAAATGAAGCTCAGCAAATTGTGTAAAGTTGGCATGTCCTTTTTAACAAAACCTTACTATCGTACTCGAGTTCTGATTAAATCAGGCTATTATGATAACTTATCTGATGAAGATTTTCTAAAGAAGATATTTCCTAAATATATGGGGTATCCCTTAGATTTAGAGAATCCTAAAACTTTCAGTGAAAAATTACAATGGCTAAAAGTCAATTACCGGAATCCTATTCAAACTGTTATGGTTGATAAGCATGAAGCAAAACAGTTTATTGCGGAACGTGTGGGAAATCAATATATTATTCCTACACTTGCTGTATGGGATTCCGTAGAGGATATTGATATCGATGCATTGCCAAATCAATTTGTGTTGAAGTCAACTCATGATAGTGGAGGCATCGTAATTTGTAAAGACAAATCATCTTTTGACTTCGAAGCAGCTAAAGCGAAGTTAAGTGCATCTCTAAAACGTGATTATTCTAAAATTGCTAGAGAATGGCCTTATCAGAATGTACCACGTCGCATTATAGCAGAAGAATATATTTCAGAATTGGGCAGTGATGATTTATTGGACTATAAGATGTTTTCCTTCCATGGAGAACCAAAGCTAACTGTGGTATGTTCAGATCGCTTTTCAAAGACTGGAACTCGTATGAACTTCTATGATATCAATTGGGAGCCTATGGGGATTCATTTTGGTCATTATCCTCCATTACCTACGGAGTTTCCAAAGCCAGCTACTTATGAGGAGATGAAACGTCTCACAGCTGAGCTAAGTAAGGATTGTCCGTTCTTACGTGTTGATTTTTACGAAATAAAAGGGCGCCTATTTATTGGAGAGTTAACATTTTTCCCTGGTGCTGGATTAGAAACGTTTCGTCCTATGTCAAAAGATTATGAATTAGGGGAGTGGTTACATCTTGAAACTGTACATCGGAGCTGATTTCGTTCCTACGGATATCAATAAAAGTTTGTTTGAAGAGGGCAAAGGGGAAGCATTAGTAGGTAAAGAGCTATATGAAATTCTTAAGCAATCTGATTTAAATGTTTTTAATTTAGAAGTGCCTTTAACAGATGCATCTACTCCGATTAATAAATTTGGTAATAATTTAAAGTCTCCTACAAAAACAATCTATGGTTATAAGGCTTTAGAACCTATATTTTTAACATTGGCTAATAATCACTCCTTAGATCATGGTGTAGAAGGATTAACTACTACACTGGAGTTATTAAAAAAGCATGATATTAAAAATGCAGGTGCTGGTGCTAATGTAAAAGCAGCTAAAAAGCCATTTATCTTTGAAAAAGAAGGTATACGTATAGGATTTTACCTATGTGCAGAACATGAGTTTACCGTTGCTTCTTGTCATACAATGGGGGCTAATCCATTTGATGTATTAGAGAGCTTTGATGATGTAGAAGCTTTAAAGAAAACTTGTGATTATGTTATCGTTCTATATCATGGTGGAAAGGAGTATTATCGCTATCCATCGCCAATGTTACAAAGATATTGCAGAAAATTTGTTGATAAAGGGGCAGACCTTGTAATCTGTCAACATAGTCATTGTATAGGTTCTCGTGAGGACTATGGTAAGGGGACTATTATTTATGGCCAAGGTAACTTTATCTTTAATTCCGAATTCTATATACATCATAAGGAGTTTGTAAAAGATTCCTTATTAATCAGTGTAGAGGCTACAAAGGATACCTTTGTTGTATCTGAAGTGCCAATTCGTAGTACCGAAAGGGGCACCCGTTTGGCTACTGAATCAGAAGCCATTGAAACATTGACAGAATATAAAAAGCGAAGTGAAAACATTAGAGATGCTCATTTTGTTGCTCAAGCATATAAGGATTTTGCTGATACTCATGTAAAACGTTATTTGCGTGAGTTCTTAGGTAGATCCTTTATTATACGTGTTATTAATGCATTATTTGGCCGTAAGTTGATGCAACTTATTTTGGGGCCTACAAGTTATTTAGCAATACAAAACTATTTAGAGTGTGAAGCTCATCATGAATTATTCTTAAGAGGCATTAAGAATATCAATAAAAAATAATGGATACTAAAATCGTAGCTGCTGCTAAATGGTCTGTCATAACAGAGGTTTTAGCAAAGCTTATTACACCACTTACAAATATAATATTGGCCCATATGCTTGCACCGACGGCGTTTGGTATATTGGCAACAATTATGATGGTTATCTCTTTTGCAGAAATGCTTGCTGACGCGGGATTCCAAAAGTTTCTTGTACAGCATGAGTTTGAAAGTGACCAAGAAAAGCAAGAGGCCACAGATGTGGCCTTTATTGCCAATTTAGTACTTTCTTTACTGTTATGGGGCGCCATCATAATCGGTCGTGATGAATTGGCTGTACTAGTAGGTAATGATGGTTTAGGCATACCGCTGGCCGTGATGGGGGTAATGATACCTCTATCAGCCTTTAGCAGTGTGCAGATGGCTTTGTATAGACGGGACTTTAACTTTAAGTTTCTTCTAAATATTCGCCTTATAACCATTTTGACACCTATAGTGATATCTATTCCTATGGCGCTCATGGGGTACGATTACTGGTCTTTAATTGCTGGTATGTTAGGGGCTCAGCTATTTACAGCATTAGCCTTATTAAAGAGTAGACGAAATCAAATTCGCTTATTCTTTAGTGGTCGTGTTTTTATGAACATGTTTAGCTATAGTGCATGGTCATTGGCGGAAGCCTTTTCCATTTGGCTTACCGCATGGGTAGATACCTTTATTATCAGTCGATTTCTGGATGCGTACTATTTAGGTATTTATAAGATGCCGATGGCCATTGTAACAACTGTTATGGCTATGGCTACAGCATCATTAGCGCCAGTGCTTTTTGCAGCCCTAAGTAGGGTACAACATGATCAACAGGCTTTTTCTAATACATTCTTTACATTCCAACGCTATATGGCCTTATTCTTAGTGCCTATAGGTGTAGGTTTATTTGTATTCCAAGACTTTGTTGTTCAGCTTTTACTTGGCCCTCAATGGAAATTGGCGGGGGTCGTTTTAGGTTCTTGGGCATTGAGCTCAGCTATTATGACTGTTACAGCGAATCTGATTTCTGAAATATTCCGTGCTAAAGGCATGCCAAATCTATCGTTCTGGACTCAAGTGTTACATTTAGTTGTTTTGATACCAGTTATTTATATTTGTATTCAATATGATTTTACTACCTTTGTGTATGCTCGCTCTATAGTGCGAATGGAAATGCTCGCTGTAGCTATGTTGTTCTTGGCCCTATTCGTCAATATGAGTGCGTTCCGCATACTATCTAATATTAGTGTATATCTCATTATCGCATCGTTAGTTGGGGCACTAGCGTATAGTATTTTACATCTATATGATACGGTGCTGTGGACGATAGCTTGTATGCTGTTATGCGTTCTATTGTATGTGGCTATTTTGTGTATCATTCCATCTGAGCGTACTATTATTACTTCTGGTATTAATAAAGTTTTAGGTAAAGTAAAACGCTCATAATTAACAGAACTATGAAAGGAGTACATATGCTTTCAAAAAATGTAGACTTAAACAACACGGTAATCCTTGTAACGGGAGCCGCTGGATTTGTAGGGGCTAATCTCGTTATGTCCCTCTTATCTGAAGCAGAAGAAACTCAAATTATCGGCATAGATTCTGTTAATGACTACTATGACGTAGCGTTAAAGGATTATCGCTTACAACAAATCGATGCGATGAGCAAAGACAATAAAAATACGTGGATTTTCAAAAAAGGCAATCTTGCTGATAAGGCTTTTATTGATGATATTTTTGCTACTTATAAACCACGCGTTGTTGTGAATTTAGCGGCTCAAGCAGGGGTTCGCTACTCTATTACAAACCCAGATGCTTATATCGAATCTAATATTATTGGTTTCTATAATATTTTAGAGGCTTGTCGTCATTCTTATGACAATGGTGAAAGTGGTGTAGAACATTTAGTATATGCATCATCTTCTTCCGTATATGGGGCGAATAAACAAATCCCATACTCTACAGATCATAAGGTAGATAACCCAGTATCCTTGTACGCGGCTACAAAAAAATCCAATGAATTGCTAGCTTATTCTTACGCAAAGCTTTATAACATTCCGAGCACTGGGCTTAGATTCTTTACAGTATACGGTCCGGCAGGTCGTCCAGATATGGCATACTTCGGATTCACCAATACTTTGCGCAGTGGTGGCACTATTAAAATCTTTAACTACGGTAACTGCAAACGTGATTTTACCTATATTGATGATATTGTAGAAGGCGTTTCTAAGGTTATGTGTGCTGCACCAGAGCGTCGTAACGGGGCTGATGGATTGCCAGTACCGCCATATGCTATTTATAACATTGGTAATAGTAATCCTGAAAATCTCCTCGATTTTGTACGCATTCTTTCAGAAGAATTAGTATCTGCTGGAGTACTACCAGAAGATTATAATTTTGAGGAACATAAAGAATTAGTCCCTATGCAACCAGGGGATGTACCTGTTACATATGCGGATACGAGCGCCTTAGAAGAAGATTTTGGCTTCAAACCAAATACAACGTTGCGAGAAGGTTTAAGACGTTTTGCTGTATGGTATAAAGATTTCTATATGACGGAGGGCAAATAAATGAAAATTGCAATTGCTGGTACAGGCTATGTAGGCCTTTCCAATGGCGTATTATTAGCACAACATAATGAAGTAGTAGCCCTCGATATTGTTCCTGAAAAAGTGGACATGTTAAATCGCAAAGAAGCACCTATTGTAGATGCGGAATTGCAGGAATATTTAGCCACTAAAGAATTAAACTTTAAAGCTACATTAGATCCTGTGGAAGCGTTTAAAGGTGCGGATTATGTAATTATTTCTACACCTACCAACTATGATCCACAAAAGAACTTCTTTGATACATCTTCTGTTGAGCAAGTCATTAAAACCGTTTTAGAAATTAATCCTGATGCGGTAATGATTATTAAATCAACTGTACCAGTAGGTTATACTGTACAAATGCGTGAAGAGTTTAAAACAGAGAATTTAATTTTCTCCCCAGAATTCTTGCGAGAAGGTAAAGCATTATACGATAACTTGTATCCATCTCGTATTGTTGTAGGTGAAGACTCTGATCGTGCTCGTCGCTTTGGTCAACTATTAGCTGATGGCGCTATTAAAGAAAATGTACCACAGTTATATACAGATTCCACAGAAGCAGAAGCTATTAAGTTATTTGCTAATACATATTTAGCATTGCGTGTGGCGTACTTTAATGAGCTTGATTCCTATGCGGAGGTACGGGGCCTTAGCACTAGCCAAATCATTAATGGTGTATGTTTAGATCCTCGTATTGGAGATTTTTATAATAACCCATCCTTCGGCTATGGTGGGTATTGCTTGCCAAAGGATACAAAACAGTTATTAGCTAATTACAATGATGTACCACAAAATTTAATCTCCGCCATTGTTGATGCGAATAGAACACGTAAAGACCATGTGGCGGATGCTATTATTGCTAAAAATCCTAAAATTGTTGGCATCTATCGCTTGACGATGAAAATGAACTCTGATAACTTTAGAGCATCAGCCATTCAAGGTGTTATGAAGCGTATCAAGGCTAAAGGCATTGCTGTTGTAGTTTATGAACCAACTCTTGATGCCGAAGACTTCTTCAATTCACCAGTGATTCGTAACTTTGAAGATTTCAAACGCGTCAGCGATGTTATTGTAGCTAATCGTTGGGATCCATCTTTAGAAGATGTGAAAGATAAGGTTTATACGAGAGATATTTTTGACCGCGATTAATTTAGTTATATGTATTGTGACGTTTAGGAGAGTAGTATGAAACGTTGGATACTATATATCGTGTTGGGTTTAATTGTGTTTTTTATATGGGATAATTCATTACAAAACGGAGGCTCGTCTGATGGGTTTAGCCTTATTTTTGCTGAGAAGTTAGCTCCCATTGCACATAATCTAGGCTTTCACGGAAATATATGGGCTTTAAATAGGATTGTTCGAAAATTAGCACATCTCACGGAGTTTACAATCCTTGGTGGCGTTTTATATGCAATCTTACGTCGTTATATTGAGTATGGAACCGTATTTAAAACGATTGGTCTAGGGATGGCTATAGCTATTCTTGATGAATTTATACAAATATTATCACCAGGTCGGAGCTCTCAATTTTTCGATGTTGTTATTGATACAATAGGTGTTGTTATTGGTATATTCTTAGTAAAGTTAGTCTATAGAATAGGTCAGAAAAAAAGCATATATAAAAAATAAACTGTTGCTAATATACAACATGAGTATAAAATGCCTCATAATCACAAAGATTATGAGGCATTTTTAATGAAATTAAGATGAAAATTTAAATAAATTATTAAATGAACACATTATAATTTATCTATTTTTATATAAAAACCACTATACAAGCGACTTTTACCCTGTTATAATCATGAATATAAAATGAAAGTTAAATGAGATAAAGATGAATTTTATAAAAGGGGACGATATCTGTAAGGGGTTATCGTAAGTAGAAGGGAAAGATTATGAATCGCGTGGTTGACTTACATGGTTGCATTTTGCCAGCTGTGTTAGGGCCTCAAGGGCCACAAACAATGGCAGAATCAGTAAAAATGATAAAATCTTTGGCTGAACAAGGAATTACAGATATTTTCAGTACACCTGATGTAATAGTATCTATGGATATGAATACTTGGGATGAAATGGAAACAACATTGAATGATGTAAAACTTGCAGTAAGTGAGCAACAAGTAGACGTTACTATTCACAGTGGTGCTCGCGTTTTACTTTGTGATGAAATGGTTGAATATATCGTTGCTCATCGCAATCAGTATTTGTTGGGTAATAGCCATTTTATGTTAGTAGCATTACCTGAAAATAGTAAGGTTCACCATATTAATACATGGTTACTAAGCTTACTAGATATGGGCATTGTTCCTATTATTAGTGAAGTAGAATCTTACCGACAATTATTCACTAAACCAGAACAACTATTAGAGTGGGTAGATAAAGGCATTTTGATTCAATGCAATATGGCATCTTTTAATCACAATAATGCTAATTATCAAAGAGCTATTGAATTGTATCGCAATGGTTTGATTCATTTCTTTGGTACTGGTTATAGCAGTGAAAGAGATGTACAAGCGCATCAAGGTTATGTAGAAGCAATTTCTAAATTGGATAGCACATATAAAAAAGATTTGCTCCCAAATATTCATCTTAATGAGCGTGATCTTTTGGCTAATCGCACATTCTATCCAGCTGTTCCATCAAGTTGGGTCGGTCAAAAGTCCAATTTCTTGACACGTCTATTTGGCTTCGCATTATAATTTATATAGGTTCTTTTATTCATGCTATATTGGCATGGGTGAAAGGACCTATTTTTACTTTATATTGTATTTTGGGTTGAAAACAACCACCATATATAGTATACTGAGGAGGCGGTAGAAATAGAGAGTTTTCTAATAATTCTTTACATTTTTACATATAAATTTATAAAAAGTATGGTTTACCATACTTTTTTCTATGTCTTAACATATTTTTCAGCGGTAACAAAATGGGGAGGTTGCCAATATGTTGCAGGTCATCAAACGGGATGGTACAAAGGTACCTTTCGACAAAAACAAAATTGCTTTAGCTATTGAAAAGGCTGAGCATAGTAGTACAGGGTTGTACGAAGAGGGGTTAGCACAGCGTATTGCAGATGAAATAGAAGAATATGCTCAAAAGCTCCAAAAAGATATGACAATTTATGCTATTGAAGATCAAGTGTATTATAAGTTGATTGAGTATCATAATCCTGCAACGGCACGTGCCTATGAAGGTTACAAAGCTGTGCAAGCTTTTAAACGTCGTCAAAATACTACAGATGATGATGTAATTGGTTTGTTAGATCGCAGTAATGTTAGTGTTCTTGATGAGAATTCTAATAAGGACGCAGCGATTGTATCTACTCAACGTGATTTAATTGCTGGCGAGGTATCTAAGGATATTGCGCGTCGTAAATTAATTCCTACGGATATTTTAGAGGCTCATGATAGTGGTGCCATTCATTTCCATGATATGGACTATATTATTCAGCCCATGTTTAACTGTTGCTTAATCAATTTGGCAGACATGCTTACAAATGGTACGGTAATCAATGGTAAGAAAATTGATACACCTAAATCGTTCCAAGTGGCATGTACAGTTACAACGCAAATCATTGCTCAAGTTGCATCTGGTCAATATGGTGGTCAAAGTATTAATGGCATTGACCGTATTTTGGCGCCATTTGTACGTAAGTCTTATGAGAAAATCCTTAACAATGTTATTGAAGAACAAGTTGAGGTTTATGGCATGGAGCCTAATATGGAAAAGGCTCGTGAAATTGCTTGGAACCGTACGCGCAAAGAGGTTAAGGATGGTATTCAAACTATCCAGTATCAAATTAATACATTGATGACTACAAATGGTCAATCTCCATTTGTTACATTATTTATGTATTTCCAACCTGATTACGAATACGCTAAGGAAGCAGCTCTCATTACGGAAGAGATTTTACGTCAACGTATTAAAGGCGTAAAAAATGAAGCTGATGTATATATTACACCAGCTTTTCCTAAGTTGATTTATGTTCTTGACGAACATAATGTAACACCAGATAGCCCATACTATTACTTAACTGAATTGGCTGCACAATGTACAGCTAAACGGATGTACCCAGATTATATTTCCGCTAAAAAAATGAAGGAAAACTATGAAGGGAATGTATTTAGTCCAATGGGTTGCCGTTCCTTCTTATCTCCTTGGAAGGATGAAAAAGGAAACTACAAATTTGATGGACGCTTTAACATGGGCGTTGTAAGCTTAAACTTGCCACAAATTGGTATTTTGGCTCGCGGTAGTGAAGAAAAATATTTTGAAATTTTAGATAAACGTCTTGAATTAGCAGAAAAAGCATTGTTATTACGCTACAATCTTTTGAAAGATGTAGTGAGTGATGTGTCTCCAATTCACTGGCAACATGGTGCTATTGCACGCCTTAAAAAAGGTGAAAAAATTGGTCGTTTCTTATCTGGCGGCTATGCAACGATTTCTCTTGGCTATATCGGTATCTATGAAGCTACTCGCTTGATTACAGGTGAGTCTAATACAGGCGAAAAAGGCCGTGTATTTGCTATGAAAATTATGGATCGTCTAAATGCCGCTATTGATTTATGGCATGATAAACATAACCTTGGTTTTGGCTTATATGGTACGCCTGCTGAAAGCTTAACAAATCGATTCTCTTCTTTAGACCGTGCCCGTTTTGGTGTTATTGAAGATATTACAGATAAAGGGTATTACACTAATAGCTATCACGTAAATGTTCGTGAAGAGATTAATGTATTTGATAAATTTGCCTTTGAATCTGAGTTCCAAAAGAAATCTACAGGTGGCTGTATTTCCTATGCGGAAATTCCAAATATGACTAATAATATTCCAGCTATTTTGACCATGATTCAATATATTTATGATCACATTTCTTATGCTGAGTTTAATACGAAATCCGATTATTGTCATGAATGTGGTTTTGATGGAGAAATCAAGGTAAATGAACATAACGAATGGGAATGCCCTCGATGTCACAATACGAATCGCGATAAATTAACTGTTATTCGCCGTACATGTGGCTACCTTGGGGAAAACTTCTGGAATGAAGGCCGTACTAAAGAAATCAAAGATCGGGTAATGCACATTTAAAATTATTAGAATTATAGTTATCATAAATACATGGTAAAAGCTGTGCCTAAGGCACAGCTTTTACTGTATTTGTGAGAAATAGAAATATATCTATATAGTGTAGATCATTTGATATGCGCTACTATGGAGGTTATGATGAGATATGGGCAAATAAGACAATATGATATTGCCAATGGAGAAGGTATTCGTACATCTATCTTTGTGACTGGATGTACGCATTGTTGTTATAACTGCTTTAACGAAGAATACCAAGATTTTAATGCCGGTAAAATATGGACACAAGCTGAAACAGATCTAGTTGTCTCTTATGTTAAGAATCCTATCTGCTCAGGTTTAACTTTATTGGGTGGAGAACCTTTCCAAAATGTACAAGGTTTATTACCTGTAGTAAGAGCTGTACGAAGGGCTGCACCGGAAAAGAAAATTTGGGCCTATTCAGGGTATGAAATAGATGATATTTTAGAGGATGAGTTGCGAAGTGCTTTATTACAGGAAATTGATATCCTCGTAGATGGTCGCTTTGTAGACGAACTTAGAGACCCAGCCTTACGTTTTAGAGGATCATCGAATCAACGCATTATAGATGTGAAAAAGACATTAGCGGCTGGGGAAATTGTATTGGCAATGGAGTAGGTATGGCATTTGATAAACGAGTTATTGGGCTCATTATTATAGTTGGTTTTATAGCAGGGTTAATAGGTGCTTTTTATACACATTTATTACATGGAATTCAACAGTTTGTATACAACTATTCTGCCGCTGACCATCTGAGTTTTGGTGCCGCTGTAGCGCGTGTTTCACCATTAGAGCGTTTGATTCCTTTAGTTATATGTGGTGTAGTAGGGGGTGTAGGTTGGTTCCTTATTCATCGCTATGGTAAAGGTGTTGTAGATATTAAGGCAGCCGTTTCAGGAAAAATGGATATGAATCCCATGACTACTGTTTTACATGCTACATTGCAAATTATTACCGTAGGTATTGGTTCTCCCCTCGGTAGAGAGGTTGCACCACGCGAAGCAAGCGCAGGGATCACCACTTTTTTAGTTGATCATTTTGATATAAAAAAAGAGGACCGTCAACTCTTAATTGCCTGTGCCGCAGGGGCAGGTCTTGCTGCAGTCTATAATTCACCTTTATCAGCGGCCATTTTTACCTTGGAAACATTGCTGCTTACTTGGAA
Source organism: Veillonella sp. S13053-19 (assembly GCF_002959835.1). NCBI lineage: Bacteria > Bacillati > Bacillota > Negativicutes > Veillonellales > Veillonellaceae > Veillonella > Veillonella sp. S13053-19. Next base: position 99,995 of record NZ_PPDA01000008.1, read on the forward strand.
TATTAGAGCTATGAGTGCTGCTTTAGTATGCTGTGGCTTAGCTACCTTTGTGACTCGGCAAGCTGGTGTAGGGGACGTTATTCAATATACGATGGCACAGCCTAGTTTGGGTAGTAATTATGTAGAGTTTTCTATTGCCTTAGGTGCCATTGTAGCAGTCGGTGTAATATTATTTAATATAACACAAAGTAAATTACCTGCCATTCATCGCAGTAGTCCTGTTATGATTCCTATATCAATCGTTGCATTTACACTTATCGGTGTAATGGCTATGTACTTCCCTGAAATTCTCGGTAATGGCAAGGCTGGTAATGAGTTGACCTTTACAAATGATATTACATGGACTTATGCATTAGGATTATTTGGGGCTAAATGGGTTGCAGTATTACTCGCTTTGGCGGCAGGTGCTTACGGTGGTCGTATTACACCATCTATGATGTTAGGTAGTACATTAGCTATTGTATTTGGTACTATATGGTCCATTGCAGTTGCCCCTATATCTTTAGGGATGGCCGCCTTTATAGGGGCTGTAGCGTTTTTAGGTCTCGCACAGAAGATGCCTATGACATCTTGTGTGTTTATGCTTGAGTTGACGCGTTTCTCCGTAGAAATGTTGTTCCCTATAGCGTTGACGATGGGCACAGCGCTTATGGTAGAGCAGATCATTCAATCAAAATTAAAGAACGATAAATAACAATGAGTAGTAGATAGACATTAATAGTAGTGAGTCACATTCATACCAAAAGCTAATTACATGCTTATAAACTAAAACATAAAGCGGATAGTTGTGTTAAGCAACTATCCGCTTTTGTTTGTGCATATTTTATTGTATATGTGATTATACGATTTTGGCGTTTTTATCGTACTCTTCGCCACCTGCATCAGGAAGCATACCGTATTCTACAGTCCACAAGTGTTTATATTTTAACGCTTGATTATGAATGCGTTCAATTTGAGTTTCGTCTGTACGAACAACACGAGCTGGAATGCCAACAACTAAGGAGTTAGGAGGGATTACAGTATTTTCTTTTAATACAGCACCAGCGGCGATGATGGAGCCAGAACCAATATGGCAACCACTTAATACGATGGCACCCATACCAACTAATACATTATCTTCAATTGTGCTAGCATGTACGATTGCACCATGACCAATTGTAACGTAATCACCTAGGACACAGGCCTTATCATCATCTACGTGCAAAACAGAGTTGTCTTGTACATTAGAGTAACGACCTACAATAATTTTGTTTACGTCTCCTCGAAGTGCGCAATTTTGCCAGATAGATGCGTATTCTTTTAATTCCACATCACCAGCAAGTTCTGCACCAGGCATGACACAACTTTTAGGATCTAATTTAGGATATTTTCCGTGAAATGGTAACATGAGTACTCCTATTATATTAATTAAACGATTTCAATAAGGCGTTGAGCTTTACGAATAGACATAATAGCTTCATTCATTACAGATTGAACGATAGTATGAGCTGGCTCAATAGTTGTAAGACGGTTTAAACCTTGGCCTACTTGCACAGCACCATTTAAAACATCGCCATCAATAGCGGCACGTTTGTTAGTACCTTGAGACATTTTAGTACGTTCCTCCGGCGTAGTAACACCATCAGTTTCAGCAGCTAGATAACGCGTAGTGAATTCATTTTTCAAGCTACGTACGCCACCGTGACCAGAGAGAAGACCTGTTACAACAGAGTCTGTATCTGTGGCGTTGATGATTGCTTCCTTCATATTTGGATGTGCTTGGCATTCTTCGGCTAACAAGAAACGAGAGCCCATTTGCACGCCATCTGCACCCATCAATAATGCAGCTGCAAGGCCACGACCATCTACGATGGAACCAGCCACAACAACAGGGATAGAAATTTCAGGTAAAATATTTTCCATTAAAGACATTGTGGTTTGACTGCCGATATGACCGCCAGCTTCCATACCTTCAACTATCATTGCATCGGCACCAGCATCTTGGATGCGTTTTGCAAGTTTCAAAGATGGAACAACAGGAATAACTTTGATGCCTGCATCTTGGAATGGTTTAATATATGGAACAGGGTTACCTGCTCCAAGTGTGACAAAAGCTGGCTTTTCTTCAATGATAATATCTACTAATTCATCTTTATTTGGAGCCATTAACATAAGGTTAACACCGAAAGGTTTATCTGTTAATTCTTTACAAGCACGAATTTCATTGCGAGTCCACTCTGCGTCGCGGCCACCAAGGGCAATTACACCTGTAGCGCCAGCGTTTGCAACAGCAGCGACTAATTTGTGTTCAGATACCCAAGCCATAGCGCCTTGAATAATAGGGTATTCGATTTGTAAAAGTTGAGTTAAAGCTGTTCTCATACATCCTCCTATGATAACAATGTAATAAACGATTTCTTTATTAAGCTTTAGATAATGTGTTTAATTCTTATATAAGAATTAGAGCTTTAATAAAGTAAAAGTATGTATAAGTATATACTTATATACTAATGTGATTAGGTGTATTTATTAGAAGCTATATAATGCTAAAATAATTTTATATAGGCATATAAGCTCTTCTTTATATAATAGTATAATATATAAATTATGTATACCTTAGATAGATTGATTGCCGTTGTTAATTAAATAAATAAGCTGTTACTTTTACTATTGAAATAGTATGGCCTTAAACGTTAAAGAATACGAAAGAATATTAATGTTATATTTGAAAAACTTTAATTGATAATACATTTCAAGTCTTGTAAGTAGGATAAATCCGCATAGTATATATGATTTTTAAATATTAGAAAAATTGAGAAAATAAGAAAATGAGTATTGAAAAGTTTCGATATCTTTGGTATACTAAATTACAGATAAAGTATCTAATTTAATTAAAGATAAAATGTAAACAAAATTTTCAAGTGAAGGAGGAAATACACATGGAAAAATACGTATGCGTAGTATGTGGTTGGGTTTATGACGAAGCTGTTGAAGGCGTAAAATTCGAAGATCAACCAGCTGATTATGTTTGCCCACTTTGCGGTGTTGGTAAAGACCAATTCGAAAAAATGTAATTGACTTTCCAAAAAGGCTATCTTGAGTCCACTTAAGATAGTCTTTTTTATTTGACAAAGCACCATGTCATGTTTATAATATTATGAGTCGAGGTAAGATTATGAAACTGCAAGTAGAGCAAGCAAAAGAACATATAGGAAAGAAATTTCCTTATAGCTATACGATACCAACCTCTGAGCTTGGTGACGTAACTGCTTTTCCTTGGAGCCGTCATGATATAACCATTAATGGTGAGTTTTGGTTTGATGGTCAAAATTACATCGTTCAAGGTTCGATAGAGTCTAAAGGTGATTACGATTGTTCTCGTTGTTTAAATACAACAGAGCATAATCGTAAGGATTCCTTCGAGGAAATCTTTAGTGAACGTCGAGATGCTGCGGATGATGTGACTCCTTTCGATGGAGAGGAAATTGACTTAACCGAACTAATTAGGGATACATTAATCATCAATGAGCCCTCTCAAGTGTTATGTCAGGATGATTGCAAAGGATTGTGCGTTCATTGCGGAGCAAATTTAAATGTTTCACCTTGTTCTTGTGAATCCTTTGTGGTGGATCCTCGATTTGCAGAGTTACGTGCTTTGCTTGATGAGAAAGATGATAGATTGTCCTAATGATTGTACTAAGGAGGTGCAGATAATGGCAGTACCTAAGCGTAGATTGTCTAAATGCCGTCGCGATCGCCGTCGTGCTAATTGGAAATTAGAAGCTCCTGGTTATGTAGCATGCCCACAATGCCACGAACCTAAGATGCCTCATCGTGTTTGCCCTACATGTGGTCACTATAAAGGTGAGCAAGTAGTAGCTAATGCTTAATATGTGAGCGGATGAAAAGACGCCTACTTCGGTAGGTGTCTTTTTTTTACACTTTTTTATTTTATATTTTTATATAGTTATAGTTTTTAGTTATATACTTATAACTTTATATGCCACTTAATTAGTAGTAAGTGTCACTATTTTATAGTAAGATTAATCTATAAAGTAGTGGCATTTTTTATACTTATATAAACTAAAAGATACTTAAATATAAAATTATAACTATATTTTGTATATGTCATCAAAATCTGTTACTATATGTATGAAAAGCCTTGCCAATAGGGGAATTATTGTATATACTTAGGATGTAATATTAATACTAGGTCATAAAAGGTGGTCCCATGAGTCGGTTAAAGAAGCAAGAGCGCCAAAAGCAGTTACAAGAAAAACTGAATATTACGCCATTTCTTACTGATGAAGAATTGGCAACGCACTTTGGTGTAAGTGTGCCAACAATTCGTCTCGATCGACTAGAGTTGGGGATTCCTGAATTGCGTGAACGCATTCGCGTCATGGCTACAGGTCAATCACATGAAGCGGTAGAACATATACCGTATGAAGTGGTTGGGGAGCTAATCGATGTCACCGAAGGGCAACAAGCATTATCTATGCTACGCACTACGGCTGATATGGAAGATCGTTTCGGACATGTAGAGCCGCAGTATTTATATGCTCAAGCAAATTCCCTCGCAAAAGTAGTCATGGGGACTACTGTTTGTTCTGCGGAAGTTGGAAATATAAAATACAAGAACCCAGTAGGAGCTGGTACAAATTTGGTGGCAAAAGCAGAAATTGTTCGCCGCCGAGGTAATAAGTTCTTTATTTGGGTCATCATAAGAGATAAAATAAAAGAAGTATTTCGCGCAAAATTTATTATGGAATCCGTAGAGAATAGGGTGTAAATTATGAAAATTGCAATAGACGCCATGGGTGGCGACTTTGCTCCATTGGAGCCTGTACTAGGGTCCATTGAAGCCGTACGAGCAAATGAACACATTGAAGTGGTGCTCGTCGGCGATGAGCAGCAAATTTTTAACATATTAGAAGCTAGGAATGAAGCTAAGAATCCACGTATTTCTGTACATCATGCCAGTGAAGTAATCGGTATGGATGAACATCCAGGTCAAGCATTGCGCAAGAAAAAAGATGCATCTATTGTAGTGGCTACAGCGCTAGTTCGCGATAATCATTGTGATGCCGTAATTGCTCCTGGTAGCACCGGTGCTGCTGTTGCAGCTGCCCTGTTTGGTCTTGGTCGCATTAAGGGTGTAGATCGTCCTGTTATTGCAACACCAATGCCTACAGTAAGTGGTATTACTGTTATGCTAGATTCAGGTGCAAATTCAAACTGTAAACCTAAACATCTTGTACAAGGTGCATTGATGGGTTCTGAATATGCTAAGCTTTTAATAGGTAAAGAGAATCCTACTGTAGGATTACTAAACATCGGCGAAGAAGCCACAAAAGGGAATGATGTCGTTCTAGCCACGTATCCAATCTTGGAACGTATGAAGATTATCAACTTTAAAGGCAATATTGAAGGTCGTGATATTCCAAAAGGGACTGTTGATGTTGTTGTATGTGATGGCTTTGTAGGTAATGTAGTATTGAAATTTGCGGAAGGCTTGGTAACAGGCCTAACACAATTAGTAAAGGATAGCATTATGGCGGGCAGTATTTTTGCCAAGATTGGTGCTATGTTAGTAAAGCCAGCTTTGAAAAAAATGGCAAAACGCTTAGATCACACTGAAAATGGTGGTGCTCCACTCTTAGGTGTTAATGGTTTATTTATGATTTCTCATGGCAGCTCTAAGGCCAAAGAGATTAAGAGTGCTATCGAAATTGCCGATGATCTAGTAGAGCGTAAAATTATTCAACACATTCGTGATACGATGGAAATTGAAGGAGCCTTAAAGTATGACTATGATGAATAAACCTGTAGGGATCATTGGTACTGGGAGCTTCCTTCCTGACAATGTAGTAACAAACTTTGATCTTGAAAAAATGGTTGATACCAACGACCAATGGATTAGAGAACGTACTGGTATTGAAGAACGACGCATTGCACCGGAAGGTATGAACACATCCTATATGGCAACAGAGGCAGCCAAGAAAGCATTGCAAATGGCTAAGGTCAATGCAGAAGACATCGATATGATTATCTTTGCTACCTTAACACCAGATATGATTATTCCTTCTGCAGCTTGTATTTTACAAGCGAACTTAGGAGCTAAAAACGCAGCAGCCCACGATTTACAAGCGGCATGTTCTGGCTTTGTATATGGATTGATTACTGCAGCTAGTTATATTAGTTCTGGCATTTATAAGAAGGTACTCGTTGTAGGGGCAGAAATTCTTTCCCGTCGAGTAAACTGGAATGATCGTGGCACATGTATCCTCTTCGGTGATGGTGCAGGTGCTGCAGTAGTATCTGAAGTACCTGAAGGTTACGGTATTAAAGGTATTGATATGGGCGCCGACGGCACTGGTGGACCAGCACTTTGTATTCCAGCAGGTGGTACTGCTGTAGTTGCTAATGATCAACGGGTAGAAGAAGGCTTGACATTCATTCACATGGATGGCCCTGAAGTATATAAATTTGCTGTTAAAACGATGGGGCGTACTGTTTTAAAATCTTTAGAATGTGCTGGTATGGAGCTGAATGAATTAGATTACTTCATCCCTCATCAAGCAAATATTCGGATTATTGATTCGGCAGCGAAACGATTACATCTGCCGATGGAAAAGGTTTTTGTCAATTTACATAAGTATGGTAATACATCTGCCGCGTCTGTAGCGATTGCTCTTGATGAAGCAAATCGTGAAGGACATTTCAAACGTGGAGATAATATTGCGTTTGCAGGATTTGGTGCGGGTCTAACATGGGCAAGCCTAGTCTTGAAATGGTATTAAGGAGGACACATCAAGATGATTAAGACTGACATTTGTGATTTATTGCGGATTGAGTATCCAATCTTACAAGGTGGTATGGCTTGGCTCGGTACTGCAGAATTAGCGGCAGCCGTATCTGAAGCAGGTGGCCTTGGCCTCATTGGTGCTGGTCACATGCCTCCTGATATTTTCCGTAACGAAATCCATAAATTAAAAGAGCGTACTAATAAGCCTTTCGGTTGTAACATTATGCTCATGTCTCCATTCGTAAAAGAAGTTATGGAAGTAGTTGTGGAAGAACGCGTTCCTGTTATCACCACAGGTGCAGGTAACCCTGGCGTATATATTCCAGCTTTGAAAGAAATTGGCACTAAAGTTATTCCTGTTGTAGCATCCGTATTATTAGCAAAACGCTTATTGCGTGGTGGTATCGATGCGATTATTGCAGAAGGTACAGAGTCTGGTGGTCACGTAGGTGACATTACAACTATGGCATTAATCCCACAAGTAGTTGACGCTGTAGATGTACCAGTAATTGCTGCTGGTGGTATTGCTGATGGTCGTGGTATGGCTGCGGCATTTGCATTAGGTGCTAAAGCAGTACAAATGGGTACACGCTTCGTATTATCTGAAGAGTGTATCGCTCATGAAAATTATAAAAATGCTGTATTGAAAGCAAAAGATCGTGCTACAGTTATGACTGGTTTAACAACAGGTCACCCTGTACGTATTATCGATAATTCTTTAGCTCATAAATACAAAAACCTTGAATTTAGTGGTGGTTCTAAAGAAGAACTAGAAGCATTAGGTGCAGGTACACTTCGTAAAGCTGCTATTGATGGAGATGTAAAAGAAGGTTCTGTAATGATCGGTCAAATTTCTGGTATGTTAACAGATATTAAACCATGTGCAACTATCATTAAAGATATTATGACTGAAACTGAAACTGTAATTAAGAATCTTCAAGGTCTGAATAAATAAGGAGGCCCTCATGAAAACGGCATTTGTTTTTCCTGGTCAAGGTTCCCAAAAAGTAGGCATGTTACAAGATTTGTACAATGAGTATCCTATTGTGAAGCAACGTTTTGAAGAAGCAGACGAAGCACTTGGTTATTCTATTACTAAATTATGTTTCGAAGGTCCTGATACAGAGCTCGTTAAAACAGCAAATACACAACCAGCTATTTTGACTGCATCCGTAGCTTGTTATGAAGTTCTTAAAGAGCAAGGCTTCACACCTGATATCGTAGGTGGTCATAGCCTTGGCGAATATAGTGCTCTAGTAGCAGCTGGCGTATTAAACTTTAAAGATGCTGTATATGTAGTTCATAAACGTGGTCAATACATGCAAGAAGCAGTGCCATTGGGCAAAGGCGCTATGGCTGCAATCTTGGCATTACCTCGTGAGCAAGTTGTAGAAATTTGTGAAGAAGTAAGTGCATCTGTTGGCTCTGTACAAGCAGTTAACTTTAACTGCCCAGGTCAAATCGTTATTGCCGGTGAAACTGCAGCGGTGGAAGCAGCAGCTGAAAAAATGAAAGAAGCAGGTGCAAAACGTGCAGTTATGCTTCCTGTAAGTGCTCCATTCCACAGCCGTTTGATGGAACCAGCGGCCCTTCGTTTAAAAGAAGAGTTGGATAAAATCCAAGTAAACGATGCTCAAATTCCTGTAGTAGCAAACGTAACAGGTAAAATCTTAACTAATGCAAATGACATTAAAGAATCCTTAGTTACTCAAGCAGCTAACCCTGTATTATGGGAAGACTGCGTAGCTGAAATGGTAAACTTTGGTGTAACTAGCTTCGTTGAAGTAGGCCCTGGCAAAGTGCTTACAGGATTTACTAAGAAGATCAACAAAGATATGGAATTAGCCAATGTTGAAGACATTGCATCCTTAGAGAAAACGCTTGAATTTTTGAAAGGGGTTCGATAAAATGCATTTAGAGGGTAAAGTAGCCATTGTAACTGGCGCATCCCGTGGCATTGGTCGCGCTGTAGCTATTCATTTAGCACAATCTGGTGCTGATGTTGTAGTTAACTATAGCGGTAGCGAAGGTGCAGCTCAAGAAACTGTAGAAGCTGTACAAGCGTTAGGCCGTAAAGCCATTAAAATTAAAGCCAATGTAGCTAATGCTGATGAAGTTGCTGCTATGGTTGAAGAAGCTCATAAAGAGTTTGGTCACATTGACATTCTCGTAAATAATGCGGGTATTACGCGTGATGGTTTGTTAATGCGTATGAAAGATGAAGATTTTGATGCTGTTATCGATATCAACCTTAAAGGTGTATACTTGGTAACTAAAGCAGTATCTAAAATCATGATGAAACAACGTTCTGGTCATATTATCAACATGACATCTGTTGTAGGTGTTATGGGTAATGCTGGTCAAACTAACTACGCTGCTTCTAAAGCTGGCGTAATTGGTTTCACTAAATCTTGTGCTAAAGAATTGGCTAGCCGTGGCATTACAGTTAATGCTATTGCACCAGGCTTTATCAACACAGATATGACTGATGTATTACCAGAAAAAGTTAAAGAAGCTATGGTTACTGAAATTCCATTGGGCCGCATGGCTGATGCTGAAGAAGTGGCAACTGTAGTAACATTCCTTGCTAGTGATTTTGCTAATTATATTACCGGCCAAGTCATCAATGTAGATGGCGGCATGGTAATGTAGTTGTAAAATTAGACTATATATAAATACACTTTGAAAGGAGGTGAACCACCAATGAACACTTTCGATAAAGTAAAAGCAATCGTTGTGGAACAATTAGGCGTTGATGAAGCTGAAGTTACCATTGATTCTACATTCATCGACGACTTAGGCGCTGACTCCTTAGATATCGTTGAATTAATCATGGCATTCGAAGAAGAATTCAATGTTGAAATCCCTGACGACGTTGCAGAAAAAATTAAAACCGTTAAGGATACAGTAGAATATATTGATTCTGCTAAATAAGCTGTAAAGCTGACAATTCAGCCGAACGGGAGGCCGAGTGGCCTCCCCACCGGTTTTATTTACAGGAGGATTTGATAGTGAAGCTCCCTGAACTTCGCATTGGGAATCTAGTGGCCAAAGTACCTATCATTCAAGGTGGTATGGCGATTAGATTGTCTACAGCTCGCTTGGCAGCAGCCGTTGCAAATGAAGGTGGTATCGGCCTTATTGCGGCATCCGGTTTGCCTTTTGATGAATTACGATACGAAATACAATTAGCTAGAAAATTATCACCTACGGGTATTATTGGTATAAATGCGATGGTTGCAGCAACTCAATTTGCTGGTTTAGTAAAAACGGCCATCGAAGAGGGCATTGATCTTGTAGTAGCAGGTGCTGGTTTTTCAAGAGATATGTTCGCTATGGGCAAAGAGTCTGGTACTCCAATTGTACCAATCGTTTCGTCCGCAAAATTAGCTCGCATTTCTGAAGGTTTAGGTGCGGCAGCAGTAATCGTAGAAGGCTGTGAAGCTGGTGGTCACTTGGGTACGGATCGTTCCGCTCGAGATATCGTTCCAGAAGTTGTAGCAGCTGTTAAAAACATTCCAGTAATTGGTGCTGGTGGTGTTCTCGATGGCCGTGATATCGTAGAAATGTTGAAATTAGGTGCTAGTGGTGTTCAAATGGGTAGCCGTTTTGCGGCTTCTGACGAATGTAATGCATCTGATGAATTGAAAAAAATGTATGTACGGGCTACAAACCCTGAGGACATTGTATTAATTCAAAGTCCTGTAGGTTTGCCTGGTCAAGCAATTAAAAACAAATTTGCTGAATCTGTATTAGACGGTACTGTAGCACCTCCTACGGTGTGTGATAACTGTTTAAAACATTGTTCCCATAAATTCTGTATCATCCGCGCTCTTTCTCGTGCACAACAAGGTGATGTGGAAACTGGTTTGGTGTTCTCTGGCAATAATATGAGAAAAGTCGATAAGATTATGCCAGTTAAAGATATCTTTGCTCAATTAAAACAGCAAGTAGCAGAGATAGATTAATTTAAAAGGGCTGTATAGCTATAAGAGGTGGAATAATTGGAAAAACGTGTAGTAATTACTGGCTTAGGGGCAGTGACTCCTGTAGGTATCGGTAAAGAGAACTTCTACAATGCGTTATTGGCAGGTCAATCTGGTATTGGGCCGATTACACGCTTTGACGCATCTGAGTATGCAACACGCATTGCAGGCGAAGTAAAAGATTTTGATATTACAAACTATGGCGTAGACAAAAAAGAAGCTCGTCGTATGGATCGTTCTGTAGAATTGGCTATCGGTGCTGCTGTTCTTGCTTGTGAAGATGCTGATTTTGATTTGGACAAAGCAAATTTAGACCGTTGTGGTACTGTAGTTGGTACTGGTATCGGCGGTATTGACTCTATCCATGAAGTATATGAAACATTATTCGAAAAAGGTCCTGGCCGTGTAAGTCCATTTGCAGTACCTATGATGATTGCAAACATGACATCTGCACGCGTATCCATTCGCCTTGGTCTTAAAGGCCCTGTTATTACAGACGTAACAGCTTGTACTTCTGGTACAAATGCTATTGGCGATGCATTCCGTATCATTCAACGTGGTGATGCTGATGTAATGTTCGCTGGTGGTACTGAAGCTGCTGTATCCCCAGCTGCTGTAGCTGGTTTCGCAGCTATGAAAGCTATGTCTACACGCAATGATGAACCAACAAAAGCATCCCGTCCATTTGACCGCGATCGCGATGGTTTCGTAATGGGTGAAGGCGCAGGTATCGTAGTTCTTGAAGAATTAGAACATGCTCAAGCTCGTGGTGCTCATATCTACGCTGAAGTAGTAGGTTACGGTACTAATGGTGATGCTTACCACATCACTGCACCAGCTCCGGGTGGTGTTCAAGCTCGTAAATGTATGGAATTAGCAATTAAAGATGCAGGTATCGACCCTAAAGACGTTAACTACATCAATGCTCATGGTACATCTACTGGCCTTAATGACCAAAATGAAACATTAGCTATTAAAGAATTGTTCGGCGATCATGCTAAAAACATCGCTGTTAACTCTACAAAATCCATGACAGGTCACTTGTTAGGTGCTGCTGGTGCTATCGAAACTATCGTTATGGCGATGGCTATCGAAACTGGTAAAGTTCACCCTACAATTAACTGTGACAATCCTGATGAAGGTTTGGATCTAGACTATGTTCGTGAAGGCGCACGTGACCTAGAAGTTAAATGTGCACTTTCCAACTCTTTCGGTTTTGGTGGTCATAACGGTACACTTTGCATTCGCCGTTATGAAGCTTAATGGTTACTATCGAAGCGCATAAGAGTAAGATGACACAAGCTCGTGAAGAATCCCTTCATGAGCTTGTTGCTCGTTTAGACATACCTGTGTCAGATATATCCATTATAGATTGTGCTTTTACACATACATCTTATGCGAATGAACATAAATCAAGGCATATCCATCACAATCAACGATTAGAGTTTTTAGGTGATGCTGTACTGGATCTCATTATTGGTGAGTATTTATTTAAAAACTATCCAGATATGGCTGAAGGTAATTTAACGAAGATTAAGGCTGCTACAGTATGTGAGGACTCTCTAGCATCCGTGAGTCGTTCTTTACAATTGGGGCAATATTTATTGCTCGGTCATGGTGAACGTGCTTCTGGTGGTAATGATCGTAACTCCATACTAGCTGATACCTTTGAGTCCCTCATTGGTGCTATTTATATTTCTACAGATTATCAAACGGCAATGACCTTCGTTTTAAAACATCTAACGATTTATATTATGCAAGCCTTAGAAGGTAAGCGGGGCAAAGATTATAAGACATTATTACAAGAATATGTGCAACGAGATGGTGATAAACATATCGTTTATCGTTTGCTCAGTGAAAGTGGTCCCGACCATGCTAAGAGCTTCCATATGGTGGTAGAAATCAATGGTGTTACTTACGAGGCAGGCTCTGGTAAAAGTAAAAAAATTGCAGAACAACATGCGGCTCAATTGACTTTAGAAAAGTTGATGGCTGACAAATAGAAAAGCGCCTAATGGCGCTTTTTTCTGTATAATAGTATATGAGCAATAATCTATATAACAATATGTAAGTAATATTCTATATAGTAATATATGAGTAATGCTCTATATAATAACATATGAGTAATATTCTTATAAGAAGGGGAGGTGTCTATGAAACCATTTGGTATGATTCCTTTTTTTATACCCCATGTAGGTTGTCCCTATGTGTGTACCTTTTGTAATCAGTCTCGTATTACAGGCCAATCTGGTATTAGTCACCTAACACCGGATTATATTAAAGAAACGATTACAGAGTATGTGGGAAATAAACGAAACGATAAGTTTTGGGAAGTCGCCTTTTATGGTGGATCGTTTACAGCTATCCATACAGATTTACAACATCAATTATTAGCTCCTGCTTCTGAGATGCTTAGGCGAGGTATAATTGACGGTATACGTTGTTCTACACGGCCTGATGCTGTAGGTGACAAAGCAATTACCTTATTACAGTCCTACGGGGTAAAAACAGTAGAACTTGGTGTGCAGTCCATGAATGATGGTATTTTAGTCGATGCTAAGCGTGGTCACACCGCACAAGAGGTAGTAGAGGCTGTTGCGCGATTGAAACTGCGCGGTATGACTGTAGGTGTTCAGCTTTTACCAGGACTAAAAGGTGAAACTTGGGAATCAATTCTAGAAACAGCTATTGCTGTAGTTAAACTAAAACCAGATTTTGTACGAATTTATCCTGTTCTTGTTATAGAAAATACGGAGCTAGCAGATCAATATAGAGCTGGTGAATACGAGCCATTGAGTACCGAGCAAGCTATCACATATTGTGCATTTTTAAAGGACTGGTTTGAACGGCATAACATTGAAGTTATACGTACAGGATTACAAAGCACGGAAGAGCTAGACTCTGGAAATAGTTTGGTGGCAGGTCCTTATGAGCCCGCTATGGGTGAGCTCGTCGTAAATGAACAGTATAAACAACGCATAGAACGCTGTATTAATGAACATATAGAATCCTTTATTGATAAGGAGCTTTCACAGTGGAATATATGGGGACAAGTAAATACTTTTATAGCTCTAAATATAAGTGTTTTCTATCCTCGTAGTTTAACATCCAAGGTACGAGGCCTTAAAAATAGGAATATGTTATACTTTCAAGAAAAATATCCTCATATAAACATTAATTGGTATGAAGATAGTACGAGAAATACTGTTCGCTGCTGTATTGATGGCCTACAATATGTGTTATAATAAAAGATATGATTATTTGGGGTTGTTAGTAGAAAGGAGGCAGTCATGCAATTACTTCGGTTGGAATTAAAGGGCTTTAAATCGTTTGCAGATAAGACGGTTGTAAAATTCTCACCAGGAATGACTGCCGTTATTGGGCCTAACGGAAGTGGTAAAAGTAATATTACGGATGCTATGAAATGGGTTTTAGGGGAATCCAATGTCCGTAACTTACGTGGTCAAAAAGCAGAGGATATTATCTTCTCTGGTACGGAAAAGCGCAAGCCTATGAGTGCTGCTGAGGTTACTCTCGTATTTGATAATAGTGACCAACAATTAGATTTAGATATGGCAGAGGTAGCTATTACACGTCGTATATATCGTACTGGTGAAAGTGAATTCCTTATCAATAAACGATCTTGTCGTTTAAAGGATATTCACCTTTTACTAGCTGATACAGGTCTTGGTAGAGACTCTATGGCTATCATCGGGCAGAATCGCATTGATGCTATTTTAAACTCTAAGCCTGAAGAACGGCGCCTTATCTTTGAAGATGTAGCTGGTATTTCACGTTTCAAGATTAATAAAGAGGATGCATTGCGTCGCATTGCTAGTACAGATCGAAATATGGAACGTGTACGAGACGTAATGGCAACTATCGAAGAGCAACTAGGCCCTTTGTCCGAAAAAGCGGAAAAGACTAAAAAATATATGTCTTTAAGCCGTACTAAACGCGATTATGATGGGGCACTTGCCTTTCACAATTATAAGACCTCAGATCGTTTATTAACTCGTTTTGAAAATGATAATATTGCATTTAAGGATGAAGAGATTGAGCTTCAAACTGAATTGTCTAAATTGGAAGCTCGACGTCATACCTTGCAATCTGTATCAACAAAAGAGCAAGAACAGCTCAAGTTGTGGGAAGCTCAGTATACGGAAAAGCAACGTGATGAAGAACGTTTAGCCGGTCATTTACGTCTGTTAGAAGAACAATTAAAAATGGCTCACCGCGAATTAGATGAAACATCTATGCGTATTAGTGAGCTAGAGGCGACTCAAAAAGGTGAAGAACAACAATTACGTATTTTAAATCAATTGATTCAAGATGAAAGTGCTCAACTAGTAGAGAAAGAATCCAAACTAGAAGAGTTAGAGGCGAATTATAAAAAAGCTGTTGAAGATGTTAGCGCCGAGCAAGCTAAGTTCCAATCCTTGCAGTCTAATCGAGAAGCCTTTGAGCAACGTCAATTAGAGGTTGTGAGTGCCATTGAAACGGCAAAGGCTAGTATTCGTAGCTTAGAAGCTCGTAAGGAAGAGTCTACAAAACAATGTGAGGTTTTAAAGGCTGAAATAGGTCAAGTAGATAGTGAATTACAAGCCGCTCGCGGTGAATTTGATACATTAGGCCAACAGTTTAATGCTCTTTCTGCCCAACGACAA
This sequence comes from Veillonella sp. S13053-19, assembly GCF_002959835.1. Lineage (NCBI taxonomy): Bacteria > Bacillati > Bacillota > Negativicutes > Veillonellales > Veillonellaceae > Veillonella > Veillonella sp. S13053-19. The sequence continues at coordinate 115,435 of NZ_PPDA01000008.1, forward strand.
GCCCTCGTTGATGGCGGCAAAGAAGCAGCCTTACAAGCTCGTGAAGAACGCAAAGAATTACAAAAATTGCGTACTCAAGAGCAACGTGTTAAAGGTCGTATCGAACTATTAGCCCAATGGGAAGAACAACATGAAGGCTATTTAGAAGGTACTAAAAATATCCTAAATGGGAAAGGATCTTGGCGGGGACAGATTACAGGTGCTGTTGGTGATCTCTTTACGGTAGATGATAAATATACTACGGCTATCGAAACGGCATTAGGTGGTAGTGTTAACCATGTTGTGACTACTACTGCTCGCGCTGCTGCGGAGGGTGTCAATTATTTGAAATCTATCCAAGGTGGTCGCGTAACCTTCTTGCCGATGGATTCTGTAAAAGGAAAACCCTATGATACGCCGGCTTTACATGAAAGCTGTGTAATCGGCACTGCTGTTGATTGTATTTCCTTTGATAATACATACGCCCATATTTTTCAATACTTATTGGGGCGCACTTTGGTAGTATCCTCCATGGATGATGCTATTGGTCTGCAAAAAAAATATAATCAACAATTGCGTATCGTTACGCTTACAGGGGAACAATTCCAACCTGGCGGCTCTTTAACTGGTGGTGCTACAAAGCGTAAGCGTGCCTCTGTATTGAGCCGTAAGGAAGAGGCGGCTAGCCTTGAACAAGAGCTCTTGCAAATTGAAGAACAAATTCGTTCCTTAACAGCTAGCTTGGAAAACCTTGAAAAACGGGTTGAGGAAGCTGAAAAAGAACGAGCTACCCTTGATGAAAGCTACCAACATATGAACTTACTGTATGTGGCTAGCGAAACAAAGGTACAAAATATTCAAAATCAAATGGATCGTAAGAAGCGTGTTCTCCGTGAAGAAGAGCAACGTTTATTACAAATCGATATTGATTTAGCTAGTATAACGGCTAACTTGAAAGATCAAGAAACAGCATTGGCTTCTTTGCAAGAAGACCACGGTATAGATGGCAATCAAGGGGCCTTAATGGAGCGGTTAACTCTATTACAAAAGGTACAGCAAGAGGCTTATGAAGCTTTCACAGAGGCTCGCCTCACCTGTGATACGTTGCGACAAACCATTAAGGAACGTATAACTCAGCGAGAACAACGTAATCAATCCATTGCTAACATTGTAGAGCGCTTAACACCATTACGTAATTTGCTAATTAGTACTACAGAGCGTTGTGAAGTGGAGTTACCTAAGGCTAAAGAATTGGCCGACCGGGAACTAGATATGGCTACGGCAGAGGTTGAACGATTGCGCGCACTTCGCGATGAGGCTTATGAAAATACGTCTACAGGTCGCGAGGAATTGGAAGCTATCTTGAGCGAACAAGACCGGTTAAACCAACGTTATAAAGTAGTTCAAAGTCGTCTTGTAGATATGGAAGGTAAAATTACTCGTTATCGCATGGACTGTGAACGCTTTGTAGAAGAACTAGAAGGGTTAGGCTTTACCATAGAAGATGTGCAGGCTCTTCGCATTGAAGGTTCTGTAAACGATTGGAAGGATGAGCAAGCTCGCTTGATGGCAGAAATTGTCGAACTAGGCCCAGTCAATCCGAACGCTGTTGAGGAATACGAAGAAACTAAAGAGCGTTATGACTTCTTAAGTACACAGTTAGCAGATTTAGATACAGCGAAAGAGCAATTGCAAGCGGTTATTGCTGAAATGGACAAGGCTATGAGTACACAGCTATACGATGTATTAGATGTAGTAGGCCGTAGATTCCAAGAGGTATTTAGCCAACTATTTGGCGGTGGTACGGCGCAAATCGTATTAACTGATCCAGATAATATCTTAACTGGTGGTATCGATTTCTACATTCAGCCGCCAGGGAAGAAACGACAACAATTGACTTTGTTATCCGGTGGTGAGCGTGCCCTTACGGTTATTGCATTATTGTTCTCGTTCCTAGACTATCGTCCAGCTCCATTCTGCGTGCTTGACGAAGTTGACGCAGCGCTTGATGAAGCCAATGTAGAACGATTTAGTTCTTACTTAAATCGGGTAAATAAAGAAACACAATTTATCGTAGTATCGCACCGTAAAAAGACGATGGAAGCTGCCGAAGTATTACAAGGGGTGACCATGGTTGAACGAGGCGTATCGCGATTATTAACAGTAGCATTTGAAGATGTGAAGGAGGATCTTGCATAATGGCATTCGGATTCTTTAATAAAATTAAAGAGGGCTTAGAAAAGACTCGTAAGTCCTTTGTAAAAAATGTAGAGACAGTTATCATTGGTTATGCAGAAATTGATGATGATTTCTTAGATGATTTAGAAGCAGTTATGCTTACTAGTGACCTTGGTCCTAAAACGACAGAATATTTGATGAAAGAAATTCGTCGTGGTGTAACAGAAGGTATTATCAACAATACTGGTGATGTAATGCCATTTATGGAAGACCGCATTACAGAAATGCTAGTTGACCAAGAGGACGAAATTACACTACACCATCCAGAGGTTATCCTTGTTGTGGGGGTAAACGGCGTTGGTAAAACAACAACTATCGCTAAATTGGCTAATTACTACACAAAAGAAGGTAAAAAGGTTATCATTGCTGCAGGTGATACATTCCGTGCCGCTGCAGCTGACCAATTATCCATTTGGGCAGATCGCGTAGGTGTGCCTATCGTTAAACATAAAGAGGGCGCTGATCCAGCAGCCGTTGTATACGATGCTATGGAAGCGGCAAAAGCTCGTAATGCAGACCTTGTTATCGTCGATACTGCAGGTCGTCTACACACTAAAGTTAATCTTATGGAAGAACTTAAGAAGATGGGCCGCGTAGCTAATAACCACGTAGAAGGGGCACCGCATCAAACATTGCTCGTTCTCGATGGTACGACAGGTCAAAATGCTGTAAGCCAAGCTAAATTATTTGGTCAAGCCGTACCAGTAAATGGTATTGTGGTGACTAAACTTGATGGTACAGCAAAAGGTGGCGTAGTTATCTCTATTAAAGAGGAACTAGGCGTACCAGTGCGCTGGATTGGCGTTGGCGAAGGCATGGATGACTTACGTCCATTTAATGCGAAAGAATTTGCTAATGCACTATTTAATAAAGGAATGATTCAAGGTGACAAATAAATATAACCGGGAATTCTTACTTGAATATGTAGAATCTGAAAATAAGAAAAATGAATGTAATGTAAGCCTAGATAATATGGAAAAGATTGTTGGCTTAATCGAGTATTTCGGCATTGAATTATATCGACCTATTACAAGATTGCTACTTTCAAACTGGGAAGAGATTACAGAACGTATTAATAACTATACTGAATCAGATTGGATGATGGCTGATGAAATCCAAAAGACTACGCCTACATTAGATCGTTTCTCCATTGCTATGCTCATCGAAGTATTAGAAGGTGAGGATACGTTGAACCAAGCAGAAAATGCAGGTCGCCGTCTATCAGAGGAAGAGCTCAAAGCTATCCGTAAACATCAGGATGAACAGTAATGAAACATAATACATATAATTACGAAGGGGGCCAACCATTTAAAGTGGAGGCGCCCTTTACGCCTACAGGGGACCAACCAACTGCCATACAGTCTTTAACAGAAGGCATTGAACGCGGTGAATGGGCCCAAGTTTTACTCGGTGCCACTGGTACAGGTAAGACTTTTACTATGGCTAAGGTTATAGAGGCCGTTCAAAAGCCAACGCTGATTATTGCTCATAATAAAACCTTAGCTGCGCAGTTATGTAGTGAGTTTAAAAGTTTCTTCCCAAATAATGCGGTAGAATACTTTGTGTCTTATTACGATTTCTATCAACCAGAAGCATATATTCCTTCCAGTGATACGTATATCGAGAAGGATGCGTCTATCAATGATGAAATCGATAAACTGCGACATAGCGCTACGATGAGCCTCTTTGAGCGCCGCGATGTTATCATCGTTGCCTCTGTTAGTTGTATTTATGGCTTAGGTGACCCTGAGGACTACTCTGAACTCGTGTTGTCCTTGCGCTTAGGGCAGACGAAATCTCGTGATGAAATTCTGTCTAAACTCGTAGATATTCAATATACGAGAAATGATATGAACTTTATCCGCGGTACCTTCCGTGTACAAGGGGATACTATCGAGATTTTCCCTGCTGCGTATAGTGAAAGAGCCATTCGAGTGGAACTCTTTGGCGATGAAATCGATCGCCTCGTTGAGGTAGATGCTTTGACTGGTGAAGTGATTGCTGAACGCAAGCACGTTGCGGTCTATCCAGCATCTCACTATGTAACAACGAAAGATAAGATGCGTATTGCTGTAGAGCGTATTGAAGCTGAATTAGACGAACAATTAGCTAAGTTGAAAGCTGCTGACCGTCTATTAGAGGCTCAACGTCTTGAACAGCGTACCCGTTACGATATAGAAATGATGCAAGAAATGGGTTATTGCTCGGGCATCGAGAATTATTCCCGCCATATGTCTGAACGTAAGGCTGGAGAAGCTCCATATACATTGATAGACTATTTCCCAGATGATTTCCTCATTATGGTGGATGAGTCTCATGTAACGATTCCGCAAATTCGTGCCATGTATAATGGTGACCGTGCTCGTAAAGAATCCCTTATCGAATATGGGTTCCGTTTACCATCTGCACTCGATAATAGACCACTTCAATTCGATGAATTCGTAGAACGTATCAATCAAATCGTCTATGTATCAGCCACACCTGGTCCGTATGAAATGGAAGTGGAAACGAATATTGCAGAACAAATTATTCGTCCTACAGGTTTATTAGATCCATCCATTGAAATTCGTCCTATTAAGGGACAAATGGATGATTTACTCGGCGAAATTCATAAGCGTGCAGCTAAGAATGAACGCGTTCTCGTTACGACCTTAACGAAAAAGATGGCTGAGGACTTAACAGAGTTCTTGAAGGAAATGGGCGTCCGCGTTCGTTATCTTCACTCTGATATTGTTACTATCGAGCGTGCTGAAATCATCCGTGATTTACGGGCTGGTGTATTCGATGTACTGGTTGGTATTAACTTGCTCCGTGAAGGCCTAGATATGCCAGAGGTTTCCTTGGTAGCTATCTTAGATGCGGATAAGGAAGGTTTCTTACGTTCTGATACAGCTATGATTCAAACAATCGGTCGGGCAGCTCGTAATGTGAACGGTCACGTTATCATGTACGCTGACCGTGTAACAGGTTCTATGCAACGTGCTATCGATGAAACAGATCGCCGTCGTGCTGTGCAAGAGGCTTATAATATTGAACATAATATTACGCCTAAGTCTGTCTCTAAAGATGTAAAAGAACTTATTGAGTTGACGAAAATTGAAGAAGATATGGTTACCGATGGGAAGGACTTTTCACCGAAGAAAGGGAAAAAGAAAGCCTCTTCAGCAGGTATGGACCATGGACATGAACCATATGCACAAGATACATCCACTCCTAAGGTGGCAGATATAACGCCAGAAGAGTTATTCAATAAAATTGAAGAACTTGATCGTCAAATGAAGGCCGCTGCAAAGCAGCTTGAATTTGAAAAGGCAGCAAAGCTTCGTGACCAATTAGGAGAACTACGTCAACAATGGTCCGATATGCATAGTGCAGGTGAAAGCAAGTTTAAAAAGCCTACATCTAGCAAGGGTAAAAAACGTACAAGTTCAAAGAGTAAATCTTAAGTAGCAGTAACATACATTCATATATTGTAAAAATATTACCTGAATGTAATAAATCGAATCTATATAGATTGTAAGAAAACACATAGATTATATAGACTATATGTGCGATAATATACATATATTATTTCATGTTAGTAAAAATAGAGATGATGCCATTTGGTATCATCTCTTTAAATAGGGAACATAATGAAAGATCAATTGATAGTAAAAGGTGCGCGTCAGCATAACCTTAAAAATATAGATATAGCCTTACCACGAGATCAGTTTATCGTTTTGACTGGCCTTAGTGGTTCTGGTAAATCATCCTTAGCATTTGATACGATTTACGCAGAAGGGCAACGACGCTATGTAGAGTCCTTGTCTGCGTATGCTCGTCAATTCTTGGGACAAATGGATAAACCTGATGTAGATTATATTGAAGGCTTATCTCCAGCGATTTCTATCGATCAAAAGACAACAAGCCGTAATCCTCGTTCTACAGTCGGTACTGTAACGGAGATTTACGACTACTTGCGTCTATTATTTGCTCGTGTAGGTCATGCCCATTGTCCAGAATGTGGTAAGCCTATTACACAACAAACAATACAACAAATGACAGATGATGTAATGAGCTTCCCAGAAGGTACAAAGATTTTAGTATTGGCGCCTATGATTCAAGGAAAAAAAGGGGAGCATAAATCCGTCTTTGAACAACTTCGTAAAGAAGGCTTTGTTCGTGCCCGCGTAGATGGCGTTGTACGTACATTAGATGAAGAGATTGTATTAGAAAAAAATAAAAAACACTCTATCGATATCGTAGTAGACCGCCTCGTTGTAAAAGAAGGCATCGAATCCCGCTTGGCAGACTCTATGGAGACCGCATCAAAATGGGCAGAAGGCATCGTAGTGATTCAAGAGGTAGACGGCCCTGAACACATGTATAGTCAACACTTTGCATGTCCAGATTGTCATATTTCATTACCAAAAATTGAACCGCGCATGTTCTCCTTCAACAGCCCATTTGGTGCTTGCCCATCATGTTTGGGTATTGGATCCACTATGGAAGTAGACGAAGAGCGCGTTATTCCAGATGGCTCTATTAGCTTTGCCGATGGTTGTGTGCAAGCATTGAGCTCTAATCCTAATGCATGGTTTATGCGTCAAGTAGAAGGCCTATTAAAAGCTAATGGATATTCTTTAGACTCTACCTATGATGAATTGCCAAAAGCATTACAGAAAAAAGTCATGTATGGCACGACGGATAAGGTAGCTTTCACCTATGAAAATATGAGAGGTGAAGTAAAGGAATTCTTTACAGAGTACGAAGGTATTTTGCCGATGGTAAAACGCCGTCATAGTGAAGCATCTACCGATTCTATGCGTGAAGAGTTTGAAAAATTTATGTCCATAAAGCCGTGTACTACATGCCATGGTGCTCGTCTTAAACCCGAAGTATTAGCGATTACTGTAGGGGATAAGAACATCAATGAAGTAACGCAATTGACCATTAAAGAAGCACTGGACTTCTTTGGTAATTTACAGTTAACTGAGCGGGAACAAGTGATTGGTGCTCAAATTCTGAAGGAAATCAATGCTCGCCTTGGCTTCCTCAATAATGTAGGCCTTGATTACCTTACTATGAACCGTAGTGCAGGGACCCTTTCTGGTGGTGAAGCACAACGTATTCGCTTGGCCACACAAATTGGCTCTGGTCTTGTTGGTGTATTGTATATTCTAGATGAACCGTCTATCGGTTTACACCAACGAGATAATGATCGTCTCATTGATACATTGAAAGGCTTACGTGACTTAGGCAATACATTGCTCGTTGTAGAACACGACGAAGATACAATGCGTGCTGCGGATTACCTCGTAGACATCGGACCAGGAGCAGGTGAGCATGGTGGTCAAATAATTGCAGCTGGTACTGTTGACGAAGTGATGAAGGTTGAGAACTCCATTACTGGTCAGTACTTGAGTGGACGTAAGTTTATCGCCCTTCCTGAAGAGCGCCGTAAACCAGGTAAGAATTGCATCGAAATTCGTGGTGCGAAGGAAAATAATTTACAAAATGTAAATGTAAAATTCCCTATCGGCCTATTTAATGTGGTTACCGGTGTCAGTGGTTCTGGTAAGTCTACCTTAATCAATGAAATTCTTTATAAAGGTTTAGCTAATCAGTTGTACCGTTCCTTCCATAAGGTGGGGGCTCATAAAGAAATCCGTGGCTTAGAACATATTGATAAAATCATCAATATTGACCAAAGCCCTATCGGTCGTACACCTCGTTCTAATCCTGCCACATATACAGGTGTGTTTGATGCTATACGCGAGCTTTATAGCCAAACACCAGAGGCTAAGATGCGCGGTTATAAACAAGGTCGCTTTAGCTTTAACGTAAAAGGCGGTCGCTGTGAAGCGTGTCGTGGCGATGGTATTATCAAAATTGAAATGCACTTCTTGCCAGATGTATATGTACCTTGCGAAGTATGTAAAGGCGCTCGTTATAATCGCGAAACCTTAGAGGTTAAATATAAAGGCAAATCCATTGCCGATGTATTAGATATGACTGTAGATGATGCAGTAGAATTCTTTAGCGCGATTCCTAAAATTCATCGTAAGATGGTTACCTTACAAGAGGTAGGTCTCGGCTATATCCGTTTAGGTCAAGCTGCCACAACATTATCTGGTGGTGAGGCTCAACGCGTTAAATTAGCTACTGAACTGGCTCGTCGTAGTACAGGCAAAACCCTTTACATCCTTGATGAACCTACTACAGGCCTACATGCTGAAGATATTCGTAAGCTCTTAGATGTACTACAAAAACTTGTCGATGGTGGAGATACAGTGGTTGTTATTGAACATAACTTAGATGTTATTAAGATGGCGGATCATATCATCGATTTAGGTCCAGAAGGCGGTAATCGTGGTGGTACCATTGTAGCAACAGGTACGCCTGAGCAAATTGCCAAGGTGAAAGAAAGTTATACTGGCAAATTCTTAGGTCCTGTATTAGAACAAACTAAGAAGTTTATGAAAGCAGCTAAAAATAAGAAATAAAATAAAGCATTATATTTAGTTTCTATAAAAATCATAAGGGAAATAGAATACATTTTCTAATCATTTATCATGGACATATCTTAGAAAAGAATGTATTCTATTTCCTTAAAATCTATAAGGAAAGGAGGACATATGCCATCTGAAGAATTACTAGAGAAGGTTAGTCATTTGCCGACTACGCCCGGTGTGTATTTATGGCGTGATCAGTACAACCGCATCATCTATGTAGGTAAGGCTATTAATTTACGTAATCGCGTGCGGTCTTATGTGCGTAATGATGCTAACCGAGCCCCTAAGGTTACGGCTATGATGAAGCGTGCTGTCGATGTAGAGATTATCCAAACAAAGACAGAGATGGAGGCTCTCATATTAGAGAATACACTTATCAAGGAGCATGAGCCTAAATACAATATTCGGCTCCGCGATGATAAGACCTATCCGTATGTGAAAATCTCTGTTCAAGAAGATTATCCTCGCGTATATATGACACGTCGCCTTGAACGTGATGGGGCAAAATATTTTGGCCCTTTCACAGATGTAACATCGGTTCATGTAGTATTGAAATTGATACGCCAGTACTACCCACTGCGCACATGTAAGTCTATGAAGGTAGAGCGCCCATGTTTGCAATACCATATGCATTACTGTGAAGCGCCGTGCTTTAATAAAATATCTATACCGGACTATCGGAAATACATCGATGAAATCATAGAGCTCTTTGAAGGAAAGCCTATACCATTGTTGAAGGAAATCAAAGAGAAGATGGAACTAGCTGCAGAAGACTTACGATTTGAAGATGCAGCACGGTATCGAGATCAGTTGAGCAGCATTGAAAAAATACAAGAAAAGCAACGTATGGTTACACAACGGGGCGACTTAGATGTATTAGGGATTGCTGTTGATACATCTATGGCCTGTGTACAGCTATTATTCATCCGTGGTGGACGACTATTAGGTCGTGAGAATTATTTTGTTCAACACGATGGAGATACTCCAGAAACGATTATGACGGACTTTATCAAGCAATACTATGGGGATACGAACTTCATTCCGAAGGAATTATTATTACCTATGGATAGTTCTGATAGAGACTTATTAAGTGAATGGTTTACACAGCTCAAAGGTCAGAATGTAGAGATATCTGTGCCTCAGCGTGGCTATAAGATGGACATGATTAAGATGGCCCACGAGAATGCAGAAACCTTCCTTGAAGAGCGCCGTCGTCAATGGCAGTACCAAATCGATAAGACTGGTGGGGCTGTTAAAAAACTAGCTGAAGTCCTAGACTTGCCGCGATTACCAGAGCGTATGGAATGCTTTGATATTTCCCATACACAAGGGGCCGAAACGGTGGCATCTATGGTTGTCTTTGAAGGTGGTAAGCCTGCGAAGAAGGAGTATCGTCGTTTTAAATTGAAAACTACGCAAGGTAAACCTGATGACTTTAAGTCTATGGCTGAAATTATGGAACGACGCTATGGTAATGAAACAGATTGGCCTATGCCAGACCTGATTATTATCGATGGCGGTAAAGGTCAGCTCAATGCAGCGTTGCCGTTGATTCGCGGTGTAGGTGTTACAGATGTGCCTGTTATCTCTTTAGCTAAGCGTATTGAAGAGGTCTTTGTAGAAGGACAATCTGAAAGTATCATCTTAAGCCATCACACACCAGAGCTTCAATTGCTGCAACAAATACGTGACGAAGCCCATCGATTTGCTATTACGTACCATCGTAAGCTTCGTGGAAAACGTAATTTAGAATCCATTCTAGATCATATAGAAGGAATTGGCCCTAAACGCCGCAAAGCCTTGTGGGCACATTTTAATAGTTTAGAGGCTATGAAAGAGGCATCCATTGATGAGCTTTCAAAGGTGGAATCTATGAACTATAAGACGGCAGAAACACTATATAATTTCTTCCGCATGTCTAAGGTAGAAAAACAAGATATGTTGAAATAAAAAAGAGCATCTTACATGAGATGCTCTTTAACTGTATACGTATGTTATTTATTTTGATTGGGTTATAGGACAAAACGTGTTGGTTTTATAGGGGATGGAGCCAGTAAATTACTGCTTCCATCGCCATTTTAAGTTCTTTTGATAAACTTAGAGGGTGGACAAAATGTGTTGGTAAAAAGTCCCAAACCCCTTGATTTTACTGGCTTCAATAAGGTTATATCTTCTTAGAAAATCGTGTTCTAAGTGGAGGGAATAATCATGCTGGTAAGATGTATAAATTGTGGATTTTCTTGTCAAAAATATGGGAAAACTAAAGCTGGATCACAACGATGGCATTGTAAGCAGTGTAACATCACCTTTACACAAACTATTGATAATACTACTAAATGTTTTCATCGATTTCTAAATTGGTTATTTAGTAAAGAAACACAACAGGACATGCCTGGGCAGGGCCGTACATTTCGTAGACAGATAGCTGATTTCTGGCAAATATGGCCTATGCCGCCCAAAATTGAAACCTCGAGAGATGTGGTATTCGTTGATGGTATTTACTTAGCTAAAAAAGCTTGTATTTTGATCTGTTATGATGGTGAATATGTATTAGGGTGGTATTTATGTAGGTCAGAACAGTCTCGCTCATGGCAAGCTCTTATGCAGCGAATAGCGACACCCATTGTGGTCGTTTCTGATGGTGGACCTGGTCTTAGAAAAGCATTAAAAAAAGTTTGGCGTACCGCCAAGCTTCAACGTTGTATTGTTCATGCCGTATGGCAAGTGCATCGCTACACTACTAGACGACCTAAGACGTTAGCAGGCATTATGTTAAAAGATTTAGCAAGCGATTTATATAGTGTAAAAACACAGGAAGATGCACAAATATGGATTCAACGATTATTTAATTGGAGAGTGACTTTTAAAGAGTTTCTAAGTGAAATGACACGTGATAGTAATGATAATTTAAGAGCTACGCATGAACGCTTATTAAAAGCCTATAACTCTCTAGTGGTGTTAATTAATACAGAGACAATGTTTCGATATTTAGATGAAACATTGGTGTTAGATAAAGAATGTCCGAGGACTAATAACCCTATTGAAGGTGGGGTAAACGCACAACTCAGACGTTTATTGCGGTACCATCGAGGGATGTCTGTAGAAAAACGCATAAAAGCGGTCTTTTGGTGGTGTTATTTACACTCACCAAGACCGCTTCCTGCAAAAGAAATACTTAAGGTAATGCCAACTGATGCGAGTATTTCTAAAATATATAGATCTATGAATGAAAGAGCCCAACTTCAAGGCATAATTCCAACTTGGGGGGATGCCATTTCTTGGGGTGATTTGCATAACTATGACAAATTATCTTTCAATGATTGGGATTAAAGTACCAACACGTTTTGTCCTATAACCCTTTTGATTGACGCTGAATATACCAAGTACGCCAAGTGAACAATACACCTGCTACTAGTACGCTAGCGAGTAATCCAATCCATACGCCAAATGGTCCGTAATTAGGATTATTAGCAAGAATATAGGCGGTTGGGAAGCATACGCCCCAATAGGATATGAGGGAGATATAAAGAACTACTTTTACATCTTTATAGGCTCTCAATATACCTTGTAAAGGGGTTCCAATGGCATCGATAGCAGAGAAGAATACACCGTATCCAAGGAAGCTGTAGATAAGCTTGTATACTTCATCATCATTTGTAAAGAGATCTGCAATAGCGTCCATATTAGTAAACGTAAATGTACAAATCATGATAGCCAATACAATGGCTAAGATGCGAGAAATATAAGAGTACTGGATAGCCTCTTGTTTACGACCTGCCCCAAGTTCATAAGCAACTGCAATGGTAGAGGCCATAGCGATACTAAGAGGTAAACAGTAGAATACATTGGTAAAGGAAATAACAGATTGATGAGCAGCTACGACGGCGGATCCAAAGTGAACCATCAAGAGTCCAGCAATGCTAAAAATACTAGCTTCTAAGAAGATGGAAAAGCCAATAGGAATACCTATATGTAGCTGTTCGCGAATGTAGTGAAAACTTGGTTTACTGAAGTCTTTAAAGATACGATATCCCTTTAGCTTTGGATGTAATAGTAATACTAAGCTAAAGAGAATAAAGTTAGTCCAACAAGCACCGGCTATACCATAGCCAGCACCGACACCACCGATCTCTGGAAATCCGAAATGCCCAAAGATGAGTGAGTAGTTCAAAAATACGTTCACAATAAAGCTAGTAAATACGATGGCCATAGAATAATGTGTTAATCCATGACTGTCGACTGTATTGCGCAATGTATTAACCCAAAGTAGTGGGAATAGACCTATAGCAAATGCTTTCAGGTAACTAATACATACCTCAGCTGCAGCAGGTTCCAGATTTAATGCTGTCAGAAGAGGACGTAGACCTAAGAGACCAATTATTAAAATGATACATGCTAGGCCTGTACCGATATAAAGACCTTGATAAAAGATTGTTGAAATATCATCGGTTTTCTTAGCTCCCAATAGCTGAGAAATAATTGGAGTAATACCTAACAACGTTCCTTGTGCAAAGATATAGAAGAGGAGCCATAAATTATACCCCGTAGCAACCCCTGCTAAATCTATCGTACTATATTGTCCCGTTAAAAAGATGGCTATAAATGTACCACCTATAAGGGAGAATTGCGTTATGCACATAGGAGTAAATAGTTTAATGAACAACCATAACTTTTGTATAATAGAATATGTTTGATACATACTTACCTCCCTTAGTAATGATAATTATACGATACCATAAAGTAGCTTAATTTAATAGATAAATTCCTTAGGAATTGGGAATTAAATGTATATTATTTCGCATATTATGACTAAGGTTTTAATGTATTATAAAACCTCTAGTTGTAGAGTTATATTTCTCTACTTGTGATAAATGGAGTATGCTAAAAATGAATATATATTTTGTAAATTGAATTTTACACCACTGAACTATATCGATTATAATATATATACTATAGTTATATTCTAAGGAGGATACATTGGACATCTTATCTATTCAAGGTTTATTGGCGATGCTTCAGATCATCATTATCGATATCTTACTCGCTGGCGATAATGCCATTGTAATTGGTATGGCTGCTCGTAATTTACCGTCTCATTTGCAAAAGAAAGCAATCTTCTGGGGCACAGCGGGGGCTATTATTTTACGCCTTGTTATGGCATTCCTATTTGTAGAGGCGTTGAACAATATTCCTGCTCTTCGTCTAGTAGGTGGTATCCTTCTGTTATGGATCGGTTATAAACTCGTTGCCGATGATGAAAGCGAGCATAATATCGAAGCTAAGGATAACTTGCGTGCTGCTATTACAACAATTGTCATTGCAGATGGTATCATGGGCATCGATAATGTTATCGGTGTAGTTGGTGCTGCAGGTGGCCATATGACAATGGTAGCTATTGGTATGTTGATTACTGTACCAATTATTATTTATGGTAGTACTTTGTTTGTGAAAGTTATCGAACGTTTCCCAATTATCCTATACGCTGGCGGTGGTATCCTTGGATGGGTAGGTGCTGGCATGGCAGTAGAGGATACATTGATTGCTCATACGGTGGAACCATATGCATTGTATATTAAAATCGCTGCAGTGATCCTCGTAGTATGTGCATCTTTGTTAGCTAAAAAACTTAAAAAATAACACAATATATCTCTTCTCCTAGTCATAGGAGGAGAGATTTTTTATGTAAACTATTACCCCTCTTATAGATGAGAAAATAGAAGATTTATGGTATAGTTAAGGGATAGTTATTGAATTGGTAGACTGAATTGAGGTACGTACAGAATGGAATTTTTAGAAGTTGCCACGTGGGTAACCATTGGTAAAATTATTTTGATTGATATTTTATTAGCTGGCGATAATGCTGTAGTAATTGGTATGGCAGCAGGTAAGCTAGCTCCAGAACTACAAAAGAAAGCTGTTATTTGGGGTACAGTAGGGGCCATTGCTATGCGTCTTGTATTTGCTACTCTTTTAGTAGAGGCTCTTACCTTAATTCCTCTTATTCACTTAGGTGGTGGCTTTGTACTCGTGTGGATTGCCATCCAATTATTAAAAGGTGGAGATGAAGATGCCCATATCGAAGCTAAGAATTCTTTAATGGGTGCCATTTGGACGATTATTGTAGCCGATGCGATGATGAGTATCGATAATGTAATCGGTGTAGTTGGCGCCGCCAAAGGTCAATTAGAGCTTGTTATTGCAGGTATGTTAATTACTGTTCCAATTATCGTATTCTGCTCCACATTATTTGCTCGTATCATCAATAAATTCCCTGCCATCCTTTGGGCCGGCGGTGCGCTACTTGGTTGGGTTGCTGGTGAAATGATCGTGGAAGATCCACTTCTTATGCCATATATTCAAGGCGAAGAATTACTCGTGAAATTTGGTACTGTATTCTTCGTACTCATTGTGACTGGTATGATTAAAATTTGGAAGAAAAGAGACGCGTAATGAACGGTACAAATCGTACAGCTCGTAAGAAGAAATCTAAACAACAACATAGAAGTGGTAATCGTGCGAACCAAGAACAATCACTTACTACTGCATTGTCTAAAAAACAACAGGCTATACTGAATGCACCTGTTAAACTAGGTGATGAAGTATTAGTAACCATTCATGGTATTGGTAGCAGCGGTGAAGGGGTAGGTCGTGTAGATGACTTTACAGTCTTTGTTCCCTTTGCACTACCAGGGGAAACTGTGAAAGTATCCATCAATATGGTTAAAAAGACGTATGCTACAGGTAAACTCCTAGAAATTATTACTATGGCTCCTAATCGTATCGATCCTAATTGTGACCTTTATGGATTCTGTGGAGGCTGCCAACTGCAACATATTACCTATGAAGGCCAGCTTTCACTAAAAACACAAAAGGTGAAGGACGTTATCGAACGCATAGGCCATCAAAATCCAGACCTCGTTAAGCCAGCATTGGGACCTAAAGAACCGTGGGCATATCGCAATAAAATGCAAATGCCTGTAGGCGGCAGTAAAGGCGATATTCAAATGGGCTTCTATGCGATGGGATCCCACGATATCGTGCAAGGTACAAACTGTCCTATACAAGATGAAGGCAATAATATCATTGCTCAAGCATGTTATCAAATTGCTAAAGAGTTTGATATTGAACCGTATAATGAACATACAGGAAAGGGTATATTGCGCCATGTAATCGGTCGTATTGGCCAATCTGGATGGATGATTATCCTTGTAACTGCTACTGACCATTTACCACACCAAGAAAAGTGGGTAGAAAAATTAACAGAACGTATTCCTCAAGTAGAAACTATTGTTCATAATGTGAATAATAAGCGTACTAATGTTATATTAGGGCCTAAAAATCATATCCTCTATGGCGATGGAACGATTACAGACCATATTAAGGACTTACAGTTTACTTTATCTCCACATTCCTTCTTCCAAGTTAATCCGGAACAAACTACAGTACTGTATGACCAAGCATTAGCTTATGCGGATCTAAAAGGTGATGAAATAGTTATCGATGCGTACTGTGGTACAGGAACTATTTCACTATTCTTGGCACATAAGGCAAAACATGTTATCGGTATTGAAATCGTAGAACCAGCCATTATCAATGCTCGTGAAAACGCCCAATGCAATGGCTATGATAATACAGAATTCATCGTCGCTGACGCGGCTGTAGAAATGCCAAAACTCTACAAAGCTGGCGTACGTCCAGACGTCATCGTATTCGATCCAATCCGTGCAGGCTGTAAAGAAGAAGTACTAACCTCTGCAGCTGGTATGGAGCCAAAACGCATTGTCTACGTATCCTGTAACCCAGCCACCATGGCAAGAGACATTGAAATCCTTACACACTACGGCTATGAACTAAAAGAAGTCCAACCTGTAGACATGTTCCCAATGACAGCTCATGTGGAGACGGTAGTATTGATGTCAAGAAAAGAAAAATAAGTGCCAGAAAGTGGCGTGTTTCCGGGCTTTTTCGGGCGTTGGGATTAAAGCCCTAACTTCTGAAAATGCTCGGTTATTTTATACGGAAACATATCTACTGCAAAAATGTGTGTCAGGTTGTGACCTCGGATTAGATAAAGTAAATTGAGTGTGTGGATTAGCTGTCAGGCATTTTTAAGAAGGTGCTAAAAAGTGGCAACCAATCTGGCAACTCGATACTAAAGTCATTTTCGGACAGTGGATTAGATATTAAGGGGGAATGGTATTTATGGATAGAAATTATTTGTACCAAGTGGATATACGTGGATGGATAGAAAATGGATTAGATGCTGAAATAATGGTTCCAGTTTCAGGAAATAGGGTTAATAAAAACTATGATGTGTATATTCAAAGTTTTTTGCTTCCGACTGATGCTGTTGAAGCAGATATGAAGAACGACACATATAATGCACACTCAATGGAGCCCGGAATAACAGTATATGGTTCGTGGGAAAATGATGAAAAAGTGTATCATCGTTGGGGAAACGGGGATGGTTTTGAACCTCTTATTATTAAAAGAAATTTTAATGGGGTAGCAACAGATTCGGTTGAAGTTACAGAAGAATTTAGGCTGTTGTTTAATCTATATTTTAATGCACAAAAAAAAGAATATGTTGATGTTTCAGATGGTGAAGGAATTACTGTTGTTAAAATGAACGATAATGGATACATTACTATACATAAAAGGTATTTAAAGACATATTTAGCTGTAAAAGAAAAAGCATTGATTATTCATATTGACAGCAGATGTGTTGATCTTGATGCATCAGAAAAGGTTGTAGAGGATAGATTGGTGTACAGAAATGATGAGAATTCAATATTTTACACACTGAATATTGGAAATACATCTACTGGAACCAAAAGAGAAAATTATTCATATATTTTGGGTAAAAACGTTATTATTGGTTGTAGTTTATGTGATAGTAATATATGGCCATACAATGAAGAAAAAACCTATGTTGATTTCATTATTGGAATAGATGAAAATGGAAAAGAAATAAGCCATACTTGTAATCCGAGTTGCTTGAGTAATTATTACGGCGCTAATCCAACAGCTCCTCATTATCTAACACCAGTTTATTTCGATACTGCAGTTTTAAATAAGTATTATTCTAAGCCAGAAATTTATAAAATTGAAGATGGTATTATACGATGTGGCGTACTGTGGTCTTTATATATTGATAATAGTAACCCTGATTATGTTTCAGCATATTTGGGAGATTTAGGGAGAGCTTTACCAAGTGAATCTGAACAGCATTACTGGAGAGGTTTTAATAAAGACGTTGGTGGTAAATTGAGCTCCACAAAAGTAAAAAGAGACTTTATGTGCATTGCAGCAGATTCTAAGTCTCCAGCTTTTGTATTAAAAAAAACATATAGGAGAGTAAACCAAGCTTATGAAGATAGATTTGGTTGGCCATTATTTTTGCCATTAACAGAGCAAGATGCATATAACTTTGAAACCCTGCGAGTACCAGTTAATAATTCAATCACAGAGATGGATATGCTTGTGCTTTCTTTGGTAAAAATACTAATTGATTCTTTGAATGAGAAGAAAATTACCAGCCAATTGACTGGAAGTTATGAAAAGTTGGTGGGAAGTATATCTAAATTAGAGGCTTGGTTAATCGAAAAAAACATCGAGAATTGTGATGAACATATAAAGTTCTTAAGAAATTTACAAGAGTTGCGTTCAAGCGGAACAGGTCATCGTAAAGGAAAAGGTTATCAAAAGATAACTAAAACACTTGATGTGAAAAATGAAAATTATGCGGAAACATTTTCTAATTTATTAAATGGAGCAACTGACTTTATAATATTTATGGCTGATAATTTAGTAAAATTAGTATAAATTTAACAACACTAGGCAAGGGATGTTTTCAGACGATAAAAATGATATTAGGCAGAAATGCATAGTAAAAAGAGGTGGGTTTTAGATAATGGACTTGGAAGAATATTTTCGAAAAAATGAAAAACCATTTTATATTAACTATAAGGGTGAAAAAAGTTTCGAGAAGTACATAAATATTATGGAGATACATTAAGAAACGATGAGGCAAGAGAACAGTCAAATCTTACACCTACTCAAATTTGCAATGTATTCTCATATGTGAATAAATTCATTGAACTGCTAAGAATATCAAATGAGTATTGTGAAAAGAATGTAAGATTTGAACCTTTGGTATTGGATAATACAATTCATACAATTATGGATAATGGAATAATTTAGTATTTCGAATTACTTTTTGCGTTTCTCAAATGAATATAAGAAGGTGCATAACGTTGTAGAATTCGATAACAACTGGTATGAATATGTGGAATTTGGTACTGCAAATCCGCTTACTATATTACTTCAAAGAAATGGTTTTTCTCGTGAATCTGCAATATATATCCGTAATTATAAAGACGAGTATGTTGTTCATGATGGTGATGAAGAAGATTTGAAATTAAATAGCTCTTTATTGCATTGTGGTAATACAAGTGTTATGAGGGAGGCTGCCAGCATTAAATATAATGTTCCGGGACTGTTTATCGATGATGAATCTGAACTAGATGAAATTGATGAAGGATTATCATTTGTTAGAACAATTCAATGTCCGGAGTGCAACACAGAGTTTGAAGTTGATTTAGCTGAATATGTATATGATGTAAGTAGCTTTGAAAAGGATAATGGTATGGGTCCAGATGCAGTTCATAGTTTTGACAGCGAATCAAACTGTGTGTGCCCATATTGTGGCAAGGTACTTAATATTACTGGATGGATTTGTGAGTATCCAATCGGAGCTCTTGATTCAGATCAGATAAATATTAATACGTTTGACGATGAGTAAAAGGTATCGCAAATCGTGACTGTTTTGGAGGAGGACGCATGAAAGGTTCAGAATGTAGATTAATAGAATACATGGAAGGCTCAAAGAAGCGTTTCATAATCCCGGTTTATCAGCGTAACTATGACTGGAAGACCGAGAACTGTAAACAGCTTTATGATGACCTTATTAAAGTAATAAAAAACAAAAGAAGAAGTCATTTCTTTGGAAGCTTAGTTTCTGTTTATGAACCATCAGGAAGAAATACAGAGTTTCTTGTAATCGATGGACAGCAGAGGTTGACAACTGTTTCATTGCTGTTTTTAGCAATGTATAACCTCATTGATGCTGGTGCAATAGTTTCAAATGATTCATCTTTGGGTAAGCAAATCTACGAGGATTTCTTGGTAGATAAATATCAGCCAGAGGAGACCCGTATTAAGCTAAAGCCTGTAAAGAATGACCAGAAAGCATTCGGAAAGTTGTTTAGTAGTGTTGATGAACATATCAGGGAGTCAAATCTTACTACTAACTACAATTATTTTTATGAAAGAATTCAGAAACAGGAAATAACGATTGATGAACTGTTTGATGCAATCTGCAGTTTGGAGATTATTAACATTACGCTTAATAATGAGGATAACCCACAGTTAATATTTGAAAGCCTGAATTCCACTGGCCTTGATCTGAGTGAAGGTGACAAAATCAGAAACTTTATCTTAATGGGACTTCCTTCAAAAGAACAAGATGAATACTATGATAAATACTGGAACCGAATTGAAGAGTGCACCAAGTATGACGTTAGTTCCTTTGTAAGGGATTATTTGAGCGTCAAGCAGATGGCAATACCATCGCAGAAGAAGATTTATATCAGTTTTAAGGAGTATGTCGAACAGCAATCGATTGAAGTAGAAGAACTCTTGAAAGAGCTGCTTGCATATGCTAAACGCTACGAAATCTTGCTTTGTGGTGGCACAAAAAATAAGGTATTAGATTCATGTATCTACAGATTAAATAGATTGGAGACAACGGTAACCAGACCATTCTTCCTTGAAGTATTAAGACTGTATGATGAGGAAAAATTGGATATGTCTCAGGTTGCAGATACATTTCTGATTACAGAGAATTATCTATTCAGACGAACAATCTGTGATTTACCAACGAATGCGTTGAATAAAATATTCCTTCTACTTCATAGAGAAATCATCAGATATGAAGGTAACGATGTAGATTATGTTGAGAAATTCAAATATGCACTGTTATCAAAGAAGGAGAAGGCACGCTTCCCGGACGACGAAGAATTCTCTGTGAGATTTACTGATAGACAGGTTTACCAGATGAATAGTAAAAATAAGATTTATATCTTAGAACGTCTGGAAAATTTCTCAACTGCAGAAGATAAGGATGTATATGGTCATTGTGATGATGGCATTTATTCCATCGAACATATTATGCCTCAACATTTGACGCCAGCATGGGTTAAGTCTCTCGGTGATGATTATGAACAGATACATGAAACTTGGCTCCATAGAATTGCGAATCTGACTTTGACTGCATATAATTCAAAATACAGCAATAGCACATTCGAAGAAAAGAAGTCTATGAAAAATGGATTTGAAGACAGTGGTATTCGAATGAATACTTATATTGCCAAAAAAGATAAATGGACTCTGGCTGAACTGGAAGAACGTAATCAGTATTTGATGGGACGTGCGCTCGAAATCTGGGCTGCACCGATGACAGCATTTAAGCCAGTAGAAAAGCAGTTAGATTCATATACGCTTGACGATGATACTTCATTGAGTGGAAGACAAATTGCACGTTTTAGTTATAAGAATACAGAACAGCCAGTTTCAAGCTGGGTAGAAATGTTCCAGAAAGTATTACAAATTCTTTATGCTGAAGACAAGAATGTGATTATAAAACTTGCTGCTTCTACGGAGGATAATGTTGCGTTGCATTTTAGCATGAAGGAATCTGATTTTACAAAGAGTGTTGAAATCGGAGATGGTATTTTTGTATGGACTAACACAAGCACACAAAGCAAGCTGTCTGTATTGAGCAGAGTATTTAAATTATATGATACAGACCCTTCAGATTTAGTTTTTTACCTACGTGATGAAAATGAAAGTGTTGAGAACGAGGCAGGAACACGATATGAGATTCGAAGAAAGTATTGGGCATATGCTTTAGAAGCAATTAAGGAAGCTCATGGAGAAGGCGGCTCATTCTGCAATGTAAATCCATCAAAGGAAAACTGGATTAATGGTTTTTTTGGAGTAAGCGGATTTAACATTAGTTGTATTGCAAACTTTGATTGTGCAAAGGTTGACTTGTACTTAGGAAAAGCTAAGAAAGAAGAAAATAAAAAAGCATTTGATATGCTGATGTCCCATAAGGATGATATTGAGAAGGCTTTAGGAGCATCTCTTGTATGGAGCCGCGGTGATGATATCAAGTCATCAAAGATTTCTTATCAGCTTAATGGTGTAAGCATAGAAAATGAAACTGACTGGCTGCAGATGGCAAGGTTCCATGCGGAGTGGAGCAAGAAATTCTATGATGTCATAGTGCCATATCTGGGATAATGTTAGGTCTTGACGGTGAAATCTGGAACTCAATCTCGTGGATTGTATTGGCCCATCAGGAGTCAGTGTAGCTTCATTATGTGGATATAAGTTGGTCTTTACCGCCTCAACTGTGGAGACAGTGGTAAAGTACAGCTACAGAAAAAGACCTGCATTATATAGTAGCAGAGGGCATGTATCGACTGTTTCCCGAACACTTCAATAGTTAAGACCTCGGTTTTACTATTGAAATAATGAGATGAGAATTAAGGTTTTCAGAAGGTGTGGACTTGTTTCCGAATTAATATGATATGTTTCCGAGAACAGGAAGCCTATCTGACATCAATTAGCAGGTATCGTGCCATGTTGAAGCAGTGGCTTTGCTTACTAGAAAGGAAGACTAGATATATGTTTAAACCAGTTCGCAAAAAGATAAATGAAATAGACCATAGCGCTGCAGAAGCTTTATTACAATCTAATCGTCGAGGTATTCTAGCCATGAATAGCGATAATGGTTACCCTTATGCTATTCCTATTAATTATTTTTATGATTGTGATAAGAAGAAAATTTATTTTCATGGAGCTAAAGCTGGTCATAAAGTAGATGCATTGAAAACTTTAGATAAGGTATGTTTTACCGTATATGGTAATGAGCGAATTGATGAATCTGAATCTTGGGCGCCGTATGTACAAAGTGTAGTTGTATTTGGAAAATGTCGTTTATTAGAAGCCGGCCCCGAATCTATAGATCGATTAAAAGAATTTGCTATGAAGTATTATCCTGATGAAACTTTAGCTGATGAACAAATTGCTCGTAATGGGCGAGCAACACAAATGTTTGAAATTACCATTGAACATATGAGTGGTAAACAAGTACAAGAAAAATAATAATTAAGCCCTTCGTATATGATATGTACCCCCTTTACTGGACAACCGGTAAAGGGGGTATTTTCATGAGATATAGTTATGAATTTAAAAGAAAAGCAATTGAATTATTCTACCAAGGTGAATGGCCCAAGACACCTAACGGTGTGAGGACAGATACATTTCATAGACTAATAAGAGACTGGGTTAAATTAGAACAGCTTCATGGCTCGGCCATTAATAAAAGTCGAGGGGCTAATAAGTATTGGTCTCCAGAAGAAAAATATGAGTTAGTATGCCAAGTTCTTTCCGGTCAAGGTTTAAGAGCAGTAGCTATTGTAGCGGGCATTAATTCTGGACAACTGTATCAATGGGTTCATAAATACAAAACTTTGGGATACAATGGTCTTATCAATAAATCTAAAGGGCGACCATTAAAGGATTCCAAAATGAAACTACCAAAGAATACTTCACCTCGAACACTGAATGAGAGTGAATATGAAGAACTAATTCGCTTACGTGCTGAAATTGCGTATATTAAAGCTGAAAATGAAGTCATAAAAAAAGAGATCGCCTTGAGAGAAGAAAAAGAAGCTGCGCGACTCAAGGCGAAAAAGCAGCGATTATCAAAACGCTCCGCTAGCAAGGATATCAACTAAAACATCTTTTGAAAGCTATGCCAATGTCCAAATCTACTTATTATTTTGAACTTACTAAAGTAGATCTTGTAGATAAAAGAAATACAAAGCTAAAAGATGAAATTCAAAAGATTTTTACAGAACATAAAGGTCGGTATGGTGTGCGGCGTGTATACCAAGAGCTTCTTAATCGAGGTTTTGTAGTCAATCATAAACGAGTGCAAAGGCTTATGCATAATATGGGACTCGCAGGAAAGCGGCCGAAGGAAAAGTATCACTCTTACAAAGGGAAAGTCGGTAAAGTAGCAGAAAATATCGTCAATAGAGATTTTAGTACAACTGCACCATTACAAAAATGGACTACTGATGTGTCTCAATTTAATTTCTCGTGGGGCAAATGCTATTTATCGCCTATTTTAGATATGAATACGAATGAGATTGTTGCGTATGACTTAGCATTAAGGCCTAACTTAAAACAGAT
Source organism: Veillonella sp. S13053-19 (assembly GCF_002959835.1). Classification (NCBI taxonomy): domain Bacteria; kingdom Bacillati; phylum Bacillota; class Negativicutes; order Veillonellales; family Veillonellaceae; genus Veillonella; species Veillonella sp. S13053-19. The sequence goes on from NZ_PPDA01000008.1 coordinate 139,476, forward strand.
TTCTCGTATGTTAGAGAAAGCCTTTAAGAAGTTTACTAATCTTTCGGGATTAATCTTCCACTCTGATCAAGGATGGCAATACCAACATAGCTATTTTAGGCAAGCACTTAAAGAACATGGCATTATTCAGTCTATGTCTAGAAAAGGAAATTGTTATGATAACTCTGTGATGGAAACCTTTTTTGGTAGATTGAAAACAGAAATATATTATGGATTTGAAACAGAATATTCATCATTTAATGCTTTTGCAGTAGCGATAGAAGAATATATTAACTATTACAACAATAGAAGGATTCAGAAAAAAACAAAATGGATGCCCCCTGTAAAATACAGGGAAGCATCCATGTGTTTAGGCTAGTAAATAATATGTGTCCAGGAAAATGGGTACATATCAATATGCGAAGGGCTTTTACTATACACTCATACTTATAAATGTAATATAATGTAATTAGTGATAATCATTTTAAAAATATGGTTCTTTGGAGAGACATGATGCAGTTAAAAGATTTAGGTACATTTGAATCTGTACCTCACATCGTAACAGATATTGTAACAGGAAATATTAGGGCGTTAGAAAATGCATTAGCCAATGGTTGGGATATTAATCAACCTATAGAAATTGATGAATATAGTGAGCATGCACCTTTAGAATTAGCTCTTGTTATGTGTTGCTTGCCAAGTATTCATTGGTTAGTAGAGCATGGTGCTAATCTTAATGATGAAGAAAATCCGAGTTTCTTATTAGCTGTACGGTATGGTAATAAAGAGATTATAGACTATGTTGTGACTCATGGTGCTAATGTTCATGCTTTGAACCGTGTGAAAGTAGATGCTTTTCAAGCTGCTTTATATGGCAAGAAATATGAGAACCTACAAATTATTCATGACTTAGGCCATACAGTACAGAAATATGGCGGTAAAGCTTTCAGAAATGCCATAACAGAGAACAATTATGAGGTCCTAGATTTCTTTATCCATAATGGTGTAGATATTAATTACAATAAGCCTGATTCTGTATATCCTTTTAAGCCAACCCCACTATGTGTAGCTGCTCGGTACGTAGATTTACAGATGTGTAAATACTTGGTAGAACATGGTGCGGATGTAACTATCACGGAAAAGGATGGTATGCGTCCTTATAGCATTGCCATTGAAAAGGGCGATATGAAAATGGCGGAGTATTTTAAAACGTTAGAGCCTGAAGAGTTCCATGATAAACAGAATAAAATGGATCAATTAAAACCCTTTAAATTACCAAAGGCGTTAGTATCATTTTTAGAGGAAGATAATCTCTACTTTGAATTACCAGACTCTGATTTTATATCTGTTGAGTTTTTACCTTTACTTGATACAGTTCCATTTAAAGTGGGTCGTCGTAAACTATTACGACTATCTAAAGTTCTAGGCGAGTACAACGATTGGCAAATTGTATGGGATCCTAAGTCTAAAAAGATTAGTTGTTATGATACCGAGCATCAAGAGCTGCGAGAACTTTGTAAGTTTGATGAGTTCATGACAGATATGTCAGGTCAATTAGAAACCTTATTCTAATGTATATTGTAAAGTTGAGGAGATACATATGGCAGATGCAGTTGAGAAAACTTATACAGACTGGTCAATTGATGTAGGTGACTATAAGTATGAAGGGATTACTTTGAATGAGGTTGAGCAAAATCTCTATGCTATTGAGGATCAAGAGCAAGATTTTGTAGTTATCTCACCATCAAAGGCAATTCCCATAGATAATAAAATGTATAATTTCGTACAAGTTTGTAGTGATGAAGATACGGATTTATTACATATAGAGCTTAGTGTAACTAATGATGGCGAGCAAGGTGCGATAATATACGGTAAAAATGAGCTGGGCCCTCAAGAGGCATTACAGATAATAAAAGATTTTATTGCACATCATAAGGTACCATCATTAGATGATTGGGAAGTTGTACTAGATTTAAGACCAAAGATGGAAAGCTATGTAAAGGGTATAAACGATGACTAATCCTGTAATATATGATGATCAGTTAAGGCAATATACCATATCCTACGGAGGAATACAGTTTTGCTGGGATGAGAAACCAACAGATGCTAATTTAGATACGGCAAAGCTATTAGCTGCTAATTACCATAAAAATATAGATACAATTGTAACTTTCATCTATAACGAAATACGAGATTGGTATGGTGATGTAACTATTGATGAAGTGAAAAGACGGATTGGTACGCCTATTATTGAACCAGAACGAGATGCTGTAACCTATTGCGAGCAAACCTTTGATGATACACATATCTTTTCTTTTACATTTTGGGATGATGAATTCAAAGATTTACATTATTTTGCCATAGATGGATGATATATTTTTCATAATTTTGCTAGTATGACTAATGTGTGGAGTCTATTATGTTATATACACCGAATAACATTTTGTATAAGTATATTCGCTATCGATTTAGACGGATTCAGATTCAGTGCAATATGTTATATGATATAGCACCAGAGGAAGAAGATGAGATTTGTCGTAATCTATTAAAAAAGCGAGCGAAGATATTAATTCCAGTTGGCATAGTATATTTTTTGCTTTTTGGGGTTATCTTCGCTTGGCTGGTAGGAACAAGTGAGGACTTAAATCCGTTAATGCAATGGGAATTAAGAGTGATAGATTATGTTATACCCATTTTAAATACCATAGATATTAAGTGGTATGCATATTCCCTAGACTTATTGCGAGTAGCAGTTATTTTAGCCCCTATAGCGATTATAAATGCATCTCCTTATATTATAGTTTCCTATATGGTAGATACTATTTTGATACGACGTGAGGTAAAAGTTTTAATCAAAACTTATTCTATGAATGAGTAATTAAAAAATTAGATTATAACGGTTTAAACTAGGAGAGTATTATGAGTAATCTAAAAGACTTTGATTGGACCGGATTTTGGAATGATGTTGATTATGCATTTGAATCCTATATAGGTAAACCTGTTACCGAAGAGGATATTAAGGATGCTGAAGCTGAGCTAGGCTATACATTGCCTGCAGCCTATATTGAGCTACTTAAAAACCATAATGGTGGTGCAGTAAAGAAAAATTGTTTTATTAACGATGATGGCGATTGTGTATATGTAACAGGTATATATGGTATTGATAGAGGTAAAAAATACTCTCTACTTGGTGAATTTGGCAATGAGTTTTGGATCTCTAAATGGGAATATCCTCCTATTGGTGTTGTTGTAGCCGATACGATTTCTGGTGGTCATGATATGATTTTCCTCGATTATCGTGACTGTGGTCCTACCGGTGAGCCTAAGGTTGTACGAGTAGATCAAGAAGGTGATTACTCAATTACTCTCTTAGCAGATAGCTTTGCTGACTTTATTAAGAACTTATATATTAGTATAGAAGAAATTAAGGATGAAGAGTTTCAAGAATTAAGTGATGCGGATAAGGTTAAGCTCCTTAATGAACAAGAGGACTTAGACATCGATCGTGCTATGGAGCTATTAACTAACATAGGCATCGATAATTTATCTCCTATACTATTAAGCACCTTAGGACGTATGTATAATAATAAGGGCCGCGCAGCAGAGGCTATCGAGTTGTTTGAACGAATAGATGAGGCACATCGTGATTGGTCTTGGTATTATCGCTGTGGCTATGCTCATGCGATGTTAGCTATTGGTGAAAGCTACGAATCTGAACATGTACAGAAGGCATTACAGTTAATAGAGACAGCCATGAAAATGACTAAAGAGGCTCATTTAGATAAACAGCTGGGCTGGTGTTGTGAAGTTGTAAAATACCTATTAACTCAAATCAAGCCAAAAGAGTACAAGGGGGACTATCCTGTCATATTTGAAACCATTAAGAATGTCTTTGATAATAGAAATAGTAAAAAGACTACAGAAGATAACCATATTGAAGACGCTAATGAATACGAAGAGGATAACTATCCTACATATGATGTAGTACATTGGGTATTTAATAAGCAAACATATAGCAGAGAAGCGTTTTCCAAAGAATATAATGAAAATGTAAAGAAATATCTAGATGATGATGAAGCAGATGACGACGATAGATTAGAAGAACCTGAAATTCTAGTAACCTATGAAGCTTGGATTGAAAGTGAAGACCAACTTTTTGATAATGAACGTGTTACAGACGAAGAATTGCTGGAAGAAGATAAAGAAGATGGCATGTGGCAGGTAGAAATTATGGCTCATCTTGTAGCGGATAATGGTACATATTTTACTAGAGAAGAATTGCTCTTTAAATTGCACAATTTGATGGCCAATAAAGAATTAGGCGATCATGTATTCTTTGAAGGCATCGAATACGAAGGCCATGAATGTGAAGGTTACGGACTTATAGATAATGAAGATGGCATACCTGTATTCTATATTTGCTGTGGTAGTTGATTAATAGAGAAATAATATATTAGCCCTTCGCTTATGCGAAGGGCTTTTACTATACACGGAAATTTATAACAGTAATAAATTAGATTAAATTATTATAATTTTGTGCTTTGGGCTACGTTATTTCATATGAGATTAGTTTACAATATTGAGGAATATATTATGAATAATGAAATCAAAGCATTGTTTAAATGACTACAAGGAGGATTATCTTATGATTTTTAATGCCATAAAAAACCTGTTTAACAAGGATGAGAATGCAGAGCAGATTGAATATCTTGGTACTGATAAAGATGGTAATAAAATATATGAAGGTTACTATCATGAGTTTAAGGGAATTCCTTGGGTTTTTAATAAAACTACTTATACTAGAGAAGAGTTTCTTAAGGCGTTTTATGAATGCTTAGAAGAGCATAACGTTAATCGTGATAATTTACCGCCATTAGTAGAGCCTGAAATTCTTGTGAGCTACGAAGCTTGGATTGAAAGTAAAAGTCAGCTTCACCCTAATGAATACTTATACGAAGACGATGAATTAGAAGAATACGATAAAGAAGACGGTATGTGGCAAGTTGAAATCTATGCTCGCCTTAAAGCAGATAATGGACAGTACTTTACTACTGAAGAGCTTCTTTTCAAGCTACATAATTTAATGGCCAATAAAGAGCTCGGTGATCATGTGTTCTTTGAAAATCTAGCCTATGATGACCACGAATTCGATGGTGACGATATCGATGAAATCGACGATGACGATGAAGGTACTCCTGTATTTGTCGTATGGCTTGGTAGCTAGTTAAATAGCTGTTTTTGTCATTAACTATTATTTTAAAATCTGTAACCCATAGTTTTGTGTTGTTTGTTATAATTATCTTAAGATGATTTCATATACATATTTGTGCTATGAGGGGACGTGTATTGTATGTCTTTAAGTGTTGAACAGTTTTTATCTTTGCCTGATGCTGAACAGTTACAAACTATTAAAGATCTTAATGATAGTGGAAACGTAAAAACTATTATTGATGTGTTAACTAGTGTGGGCATAGAAAATTTATCTATACCTCTGTTAGGTGAGCTTGGTAGAGCTTATAACAATAATGGCAATGAAAAAGAGGCAATTAAGGTATTAGAGTCTATTGATGAAGCGCATCGTGATGCAGTTTGGTATTATCGTTGTGCCTATGCGTATGGAGCTATTGTTTTAGATAATAATGAAGCATACACATCGGATACTATGCAGCAGATGCTAAGGTTAGTAGATCGGGGTGTACGGTTAGCTACGGAATCGGAACTAGATGATATAAAATCGTATTGTTTTGAAGTCATGGATATGTGCTATATGCAAATGGACTTTGAAAAATGTGAAGCTGATTATCCTGATTTATGTGCTGCCTATAATGAGTATGTAGCAGCTAAAAAGAAGAAAAGAGAAGGTGTACCTCGTCATCGTACTATCACTGTTGAAGAGATACAAGCTACAGACGATATGTGGACCATTAATGAGCCAATGTACTGGACTATCAATATATATGGCTCATATGATGATTATTTAGAATCTGCAAAACCTTTTACTGTAGAGCAACGCTATCTCAATGCTATATCCTGGTACTTCGCAGAGGTTAATAATGGTGGACATCATCAGTTCTTCTATAACTCTACAGGCATTGTATGGGAGGATGCTCTAGCTGGTTTACGCCTCTTTAAGATGGATACATTAGCAGATAATTTACAATCTGTAATCGATTATTTTGGTGGGTCCATTCCATTTGATAGGGAAGAACGATGGACCATTTTGAAAGACTGGGAAAATGAAGAGGAGTTGTTCGATTTCCTCGATAAAAAAGATGATGTAGTCTATGAATATGATGGAATCTATGAAGACACATTCGTACATGAACATCCTGAATTATTTGTATTTGATGGTACCTATAAAGTTCCAGAATAAATTTGGTGGGATAATTAGATTATATAGTTAGGTTATATAATAGTAATATGACTATAAATATTACTTTCACCAAGCGTAAACTATATATTAGAGGTATTACATGTTAGATAAACAAGGCGTATATGATTGCTTACGTGACCATCATATCGATTTTGAAATTACGGATCACGCACCGTTATTTAGTATGGATGATAAGCCCAATGTAGAGTTGCCATATCCTGAGTGGGATGCAAAGAATTTATTCATTCGAGATCATAAACGGGAACATTATTATTTGATTACCGTTCGTGGTTCTAAACGTGTGGATCTAAAACAGTTCCGTAAGGATCATAAACTTAAAAAGATTTCCTTTGGTTCCGAAGAAGAACTATGGGATATTTTGAAGATTAAACCAGGTCACGTATCTCCATTCTGCTTGCTTCACGATGAAGAACGAAAGGTACATTACTATATTGATGCGGATTATAAAGATAATCTAATTGGTATACATCCTAATCAAAATGATGCTACTGTATGGCTACAGGGAAAAGACTTAGTTAACTTAATTGAAGAACATGGTACAATAGTAGAATATATTACATTGTAATTTAGTCGAATCGGAGCATGTATGAATAGTAAATTATTAAAACATATTCTTGTAACATCTGTTATAGCAGTATTAGGTGTAAGCACATCCTTTGCAGCTCTCGTTATGGAACGTGATGAAGGTGTAGACACAGCACCTAGTGTAGGCATGTATCGCTATCAAGTTCCTACAGAGTTACAGGGCACATATAACAGTGCAGGTGTTGCCAATCTAACAGCATCTATGGAGAAAGAACCTAATACATTATCTATGAATGTAGCACATGTAAAAGGTAATCCATCTGAGTCTTATGTAGTAGAGGTTTATAAAGATTTAGCCGCTATTGAAACACATCGCAAATCCGATCATTATCAAGCCTTTGTTAATGAAGTAGGTTCTAAATTAACAAATCGTAAAATGTATGACGTACAGTCTGTACTATTGTTTGAGAAAAAAGATGCTTTATCTATTGTCAATGATGGTAAAGCAGTAGTGACTTTGACAGAGTTTACTGTTAATAGCAATGATATCGACACAGTACAACGTCAATACCAACTCGATATTGAACGGGCCGTACGCGATGATGCGGGTTATAAGGCTGGTTATGTGCTTCGTGAAAGAAATGTAAAAAATCATTGGTATGTTATCCAAATTTATAGTGATCAAGAGGCCTTAACAAAACATTTAAATAGTCCTGGTTATCGATTCATGATGAGCCAAATCCAAGGTAGTCTACAAAATGTTACCACAAAGGTTTTAGATGGGGATGTCCTCGTCAACCATGGGGGTCAAGCATTTGTAAGACCTTAAAACTGAATATAATATAGTATAATATAATCACAGTAAAGTTACTGCTAGCATATACATATGTGCTAGCAGTTTTTTGTTATTGTCTTTAGACTGGTTCGCGACGTAGTCGCGAATCATAAAACCACCCGCTATGCGGGTGCGGCAACGAAAGTTATACAAAAAAATCACCTTGCTTAAGTATAATGTAGGTGTTCAAGCCGCATTATATACAAAAGAAAGGTGATTTTATATGGCAACAAAGACACAGAGCCTTGCGCACACAAAATGGTTATGCAAATACCACATAGTATTTACACCTAAGTATAGACGTAAAGTTATATATAATCAATACAGAAATAGTTTACGTGAAATACTGAGACGTTTATGTGAATATAAGGGCGTCAAGATTATAGAGGGGGAGCTTATGGCAGATCATGTGCATATGCTAGTGTTAATTCCACCTAAAATATCAGTTTCATCTTTTATGGGATATTTAAAGGGTAAAAGTGCGCTAATGATGTTCGATAAACACGCAAACTTAAAGTATAAATTTGGAAATAGACACTTTTGGTCCGAGGGATATTATGTAAGTACGGTAGGATTAAATGAAGCTACCGTAAAAAAATATATACGTGAGCAAGAGTTACATGACCAAATGAAAGATAAACTTAGTGTAAAAGAATATGAGGACCCTTTTAAGGGTAGCAAGTAATACATATCCCCTTTAAGGGGACCGTTACGAGTCAATGGCTATGCGGCTTGAACGTAGTGAAAGCCAGCGCCTTTAGACGCTGGCCTAGTACTACGGGCTTATAGCCCGTGAGCAAACCACCCGTTTTACGGGTGGTTCTGATTATATATTAGGTGAACGTATAGTCTATAAAAAAAGGAGTTACATATGACACAGCAAGAACGGTTACGCTATTTGGTTGAAGGCTTAGTAGCAGAATACAATGAGCGGCATAACGAACATATAGATATCCCTATAAATGAAGAAGAGCAATTTACTCTCTTTAGATCTTTATGTAATATTCGTCCTGCTGGTGGAATGCCTCTTGAATGGATGAAGATAGAGTCTGAATATTTAAATATATTGGCCCATGAAAAGGGAATCGTAACGATTAGTGATATGGAAGAGCGAGAGCCTCAGATTTATTTGTGGCAAGGAGATATTACTCGATTATCTGTAGATGCTATTGTAAATGCAGCCAATAATAAATTACTCGGATGTTTTGCTCCAAATCATAAGTGTATCGATAATGAAATCCATACCTTTGCTGGTATAGAGCTTCGCATGGAATGTGCTAGAATGACTGAGTATATGGAAATGCCTGAAAAAACGGGTGTGGCTCGTATGACCTATGGGTATAATTTGCCCGCAAAGCATGTAATTCATACGGTGGGTCCTATTATTTATGAAAGTGTAACAGATAAGGAAAGAATTGAATTAGCTTCTTGCTATCAATCCTGTTTAAAGTTAGCTAATGCTTATAAATTACGCTCCATTGCATTCTGTTGTATTTCTACTGGTGAATTTAGATTCCCTAATGAAGAAGCAGCACAGATTGCCATAGATGCGGTACGAACATATTTAAAAGAAACAAATAGTAAAATACAAGTGGTATTTAATGTATTTAAGGATATAGATTATGACATCTACAACAAATTATTGGGATAAATAATATACTCCTTTTGGAATTCATAAAAATACTGTATCATTTAATAATGACATACAAAAGGTTATGAATGAATTGTTAGTTTAAGAAGGAGATAATGTACTATGAATTATAAATACACCTATGAAAGCCCATTAGGAACTATGATTATGCTTGGTACATTATCATACTTAACAGATTTGTTTTTTATCGATGAAGATTATGCACCAAGTTATGATGATGCGGAATATATCGAACAACTAACAGGCCCTTTTGAAGTGACTAAAATGTGGCTAGATCAATACTTTACTGGTAAGAAGCCTTTTATTATTCCGCCAATTAAACTAGAAGGCACGGAATTCCGTAAATCTGTATGGTCTGTGTTACAAACAATCCCTTATGGAGTAACTACCACCTATGGTGATATTGGCAAAGAGATTGCTAAGAGCAAAGGAAAAGATACGATGTCTGCCCAAGCAGTAGGAGGTGCCGTAGGTCATAATCCTATTTCGATTATTATTCCTTGTCATCGTGTTATAGGTAGTAATGGTAAATTAACTGGCTATGCTGGCGGTATTGAACGAAAGAAATATATGCTTAATCTTGAAGCGAAACATAAATAGTACATATTAGATTGTAAAATCATATTTAAATAGACTCATAGAAAAAGAAGAAAGAGATTACTCATGATGGATAGACACATCATAGGTAATCTCTTTTGGTATATATAGGTGGGACTATTTAAATTGATTTACTAAGGTACCAATGCCACTAATCGATATAGATACGGTATCTCCTGATTTTAACCAACCATATCGTTTTTCATTTTTACCAAGTACAACACCACTAGGTGTACCTGTAAAGATAATATCACCCTCTTGTAGTGTAATATACTGGGATACAAATTCGATAATCGCGTCCGGTTTAAACATCATTTGTTGTAATTTGGCTTGTTGACGTATTTCACCATTGACTGTTGTAGTAATAGTGGCATTGTCAAAATCAAAATTATCTGGAGAAACAATAGTAGGACCGATAGGGGCAAAGTTATCTAGTGATTTGCCGAGAATCCATTGAGAGCCTCTAAATTGTAAGACTCGAGCAGAAACATCATTTCCAATGGTATAGCCTAATATATGGTCTCTGGCCTGTTCACGAGATATATTTTTACCAGCCTTACCAATGACGATAACTAGTTCTCCTTCGTAATCATAATGAAGGTTTTTATCTTGAATGGGAACTATATCTTGATGTGACGCTAATGCATTAGATGTTTTCATAAAGATTTCTGGAAAATCATGTGTAGCAAGACTAGTTTCCTCTATATGGTCTGCATAGTTTAAACCGATACAGATAATGTTTTTGGGATTAGTAATTAGGGTACGGTTAGTAGATTCTTTCATGAGAGATACCTCCTTAAGAGATAAGATACATATATGGTAAGTTAATTATAGTATAAATCGGTATGTAAAGAATATTTTTGACGAAATAATTATATAGAGGCATTTTTGTCACATCCTGTTTGTTATATTTAAACAAAGTAATAAAAGGAGGAGTTCCTATGTATATGCATAGAAATGTGACAGATAAATTTATAGGTACCGTAGTATCTTGTGACATTATAAGTACGGGTAGCTGGTATGGTGATTTACCAGATGGCGTTCCAAGCGAAGTAAAATTAAATCGTAAAGATTACTGTATTGGAGAGATACAACATATTTCTATTAAGGAAGCTATTAGTGTTACCTATGGCATTAAATGGGAGCATATCTCGAAACCTGTAGAGGGGAAAATAGAATCCTTAACTACTAAGGAGTACTCAATTGACGAATCAAAAAAACAATGTCTATTAGAGCTTATGGGACTTAGATTTTCCGATGATATTGACCTATATGATGAGGATGAGTGTGCTGTCCAAGTGCATCTCATCAACACTGAGGATCAGGAATTTATATATGAATTTCCTTTTGATAATACCCTGAGGGCCATGTCTATACTATTCAGACAAATCCTAGGTATGCCTACATTACTTTTATTTGATGGAAATCGAGAAAAAGATAGAATTCAAGAGATTCATATTGAAGTGCAAAAAAATATGTACCAAGAATATGGTGACGTAAATACATTGAATTTTAATTGGAATGAGCCGTCTATTTCCATTGATTGTAATAGTAAGCAATTTGGTCACTCTAGCCATAGTCATAGCGAGTATGTAGATAATCAAATGATTCATCAATTGAAGCAAGATATTGACTTTCACATTGGCGAAACGCTATATAGTCTAGATTCTTTTAGTCTTAGTAAAAGTCATGACCTTGATAGAGACCCTGCTCGTGGTGGTATAGTAACAGTACGTATTAAATGGGCGCATAAAGAAGATACATTGTTTATAGGGAATATAACTGATCAGTATGTGCCCACTTGGTATAAAAATCTAATTAATTTTATACATGCTCATACAAGAGATAAATCTTTACAAGAGTTTTTACAATCAAATCATATATCTGATAGAAGAATTTATACGTATTGTTCTGTATATATTTTTAAGATAAACCAGGAATTTTATTATCGTACTGATAGAAATGATATATATGAAGGAGATATTGTAAAAGTTCCGTTTGGATCCGATAATGCGGTTCGTACTGGTCGTGTAGAATCTATTTCATATCATACGCGTTACGACGTACCTTATGATTTGAAACGAACTAAATTTATTATAGATAAAGACATAGAGATTATTTATGATATCAATCGTTATAGATATGATAATCCATATGATTTATAAGGCATCAAAATAAGTGGTATTATATATTTTGTACTTAAGTATACTTAACTTATTACATGTTTAATCTCTGTCCTCTATAGAATATGTTGAAATAACTTGCTCATAGTGTTAAGATTATAAGTATATTAATAAGCATGGAGGTTATTGTTATGAGCAAGAATATTGATTGGGATAATCTCGGTTTTGGTTATGTAGAAACCGACTACCGTTATTTGACTACATATAAAGATGGTAAATGGGATGAAGGTGCTTTAATCACTGATTCTAATGTTGTATTAAACGAATGTGCTGGTGTATTCCAATATGCCCAAACTATTTTTGAAGGTTTAAAAGCATATTATACTAAAGACGGACGTATTGTATGTTTCCGTCCAGATCTTAATGCAATTCGTTTAGATGAATCTGCAGAACGTCTTGTAATGCCTAAATTACCTGAAGGTCGCTTTATTGAGGCTGTAAAAGAAGTGGTAAAAGCAAACAAAGACTTTGTTCCTCCATATGGTCACGGTGCAAGCCTTTATGTTCGTCCTTACATGATGGGTACAAATGCTGTTATCGGCGTAAAACCAGCAGATGAATATCAATTCCGTATCTTAACTACACCAGTAGGTCCTTACTTCAAAGGTGGTGCTAAACCGATTAAAATCCGTACTACTGATTTTGACCGTGCCGCTCCACATGGTACTGGTCATATTAAAGCGGGCTTAAACTATGCTATGAGCTTGTACGCTATTACAGACGCCCACAACGAAGGTTACGCAGAAAACATGTACCTTGATGCGGCTACTAGAACTCATGTTGAAGAAACTGGTGGTGCTAACTTTATCTTTATTACAAAAGACGGCAAATTAGTAACACCTAAATCTGATAGTATCTTGCCATCTATTACACGTCGTTCCTTGATGTACGTAGCAGAACATTACCTTGGCATGAAGGTGGAACATCGTCCTGTACACGTAGATGAATTGAAAGATTTTGCAGAAATTGGTCTTTGTGGTACAGCAGCAGTTATCTCTCCTGTAGGTTTGATTCACACTAAAAATGGTGATATCCATGTACCTGCTGGTATGGATGATATGGGGCCTATCACTAAAAAATTATATGACACATTACTCGGCATTCAACACTGTGAAATTGAAGCGCCAGAAGGTTGGATTGTTGAAATTTGCTAATTCTTTTTTGAATTATGTAAATGTGAAAGTAATAAAAACGGCATCTATCGTCTGATAGATGCCGTTATTTATTCCAATAGAGATAGTATTAAACTATTGATTTTGATGGATACATATTCTAGTTTTATTTAGTTAGATTTTGCTCGGCTTGCTACTTTAGCCATAAATTTTTCGTTGTTAATAACGAAGCGTTCATGTGTGCCGTGACCAATGATACCTACGCCATCAGAGGCTTCAATATCAAAGGTGATTTTACGACCTTCTACAGCACTTACCGTCGCTTTCGCTGTTACTATTGCACCAAGGGGAGTAGGAGCCTCATGAGTGATCGATAGGGAGATACCTACAGTGCCTTCTCCTTCTTCTAAATGGGGTTGTACTGCCGCTTGTGCTGCCTCTTCCATAAGAGCACACATAGCTGGTGTAGCAAAGACCTCTAAAGAACCAGATTTCATAGTTTTTGCAATATTAGATTCTGTTACTGTAACAGTTGCTGTAGCTGTTTGACCTGCTGATACCATAATATACCTTCTTTCCGTTAAGAATATTCTTGTTATAATTGTATTATACATCTTTCAATTATTTTTATGCTAATTAGATTGGAATCAAAGGCGGATAACTATATATAACGTGTCTATAGAATACGTGATATAATTAAGCTAGTCTTTTTAATACGAGGTATATATGAGTAAAAGAAATTTAAAGCCTTCTGGTGAGGGTTGGGTACAGTTAATAGCAGGACTAGGTTTTATTGTCCTATTAATTGTCATAAATATAATAGATCCTACATTTTATCCAACCATGTGGCACTTGGCGACAAGTGGTTCTATGGAGGAAATAGCAGAATATATTCAAAGCTTTGGTCCTATGGCTATGGTTGTGAGTATGGTTCTCGATATTTTCGTCAATGCGGTAGGTTTTTTACCATCCATTTTTATTTCTACTGCGAATGGTCTAGTATTTGGCATGTGGCCAGGGATTATCATTTCTTGGCTAGCAGAAACGATTGGCGTAGTCATTAGCTTTTATATTATGCGGTACTTTTTACGTGATACAGCAGATAAGCTTATTGCTAAGAGTACAGTATTGATGAAAGTAGATGATTTTTCCGGTAAAAATGGTTTTGTGGTCATGTTATTTGCCAGATCCTTACCATATTTTCCATCTGGTGTGATCACAGCACTTGGTGCCATTAGTAAAATCAAACCGAGAGACTATATCTTAGCAAATTTAATCGGGAAATTTCCATCTACAGCTCTTGAAGTAGCTATCGGTACAGATATTGTAAATTTCCAAGAGAATATGGGGCGATTAGGAATCATCGTAGTTGTTGCAGGTATTGTATACTTCATTCTTTGGAAAGTATATAAGAACTACATCAATAAGAAAAATGCTGAACAAGAGCACGATCCTAAGGCATAACAATTTCTAATCTTAGTTAAAATTTTGAACTTATTATATATGAAAGAGGCGATAGTATGAGCTTTTCTCTTCCTGAACGGGTTACCTTAAAAGGTCCTAATTTTATTCGTGAAGTATTTGAACGTGGTGTAGGGGTAGAAGGTTTTATCAGCTTTGGTATTGGTAATCCTGCACCTGAAGCCATTCCTGTTGAGGTTATTGAACAGGCTTTTGATGAAGTGGTTCACTCCAATCCTATGAGTCTTTTACAATATGGGCCTATGCAAGGCGATGCCCGACTAGCTGAGCTAACATTGAAGCGTTTAGTAAAAACACATAAGATGAACCCAGAAGGTCAAGGGCTCATTATCTCTAATGGGGCTGGTCAATTATTAGGTCTTGTACCAATTACTGTATTAGAACCAGGCGATGAAGTATATATGGATGAGTTTACTTTCACTAGTGCTATTAATTCTGTACGAAACATGGGTGGTAAAGCATTAGGTATTAAAACAGATGAGCACGGTATGATTCCAAGTGAATTAGAGAAAGCTGCTCAATCTGGCAAGGGAAAATATATTTATCTCATTCCTAACTTCCAAAATCCAACAGGCATTACGATGCCGTTGGAACGCCGTAAAGAAATTTACGCTATTGCATCTAAGTATGATTTGTTTATCTATGAAGATGATCCATATGGTGAAATTCGCTTTGCTGGAGAATACATCCCGACCTTTAAATCTTTTGATTCAGAAGATCGCGTTCTTTATGCAGGTTCTTATTCCAAGACATTATCTGCAGGCTTGCGTGTAGGTTTCTTATTTGGCCCAGCGAAGGTAATAGAAGCTATTCAAGCATTAAAAAATAATACAGCAGGTCAAATGCCATTAGTCACTCAAAAAGTTGTGGCTAAAGTGCTAGATACCATTGACTATGATGAGCATTTAGATAATGTGCGCAAAGTATATAAAATGAAATGCGATGCTTTACTTAACGCTTTTGACAAGTATGCCAGTTCTAAAGTTCATTTAACTAAGCCTACAGGAGGTATGTTTGCATGGATGACTATGCCAGCTGAAGTTAACTGTGATGACTTCTTTGAAGCATGTATGGACCGCAATGTAGGGATTATTAAATGTGGTGCCTTTGCAGCAGATGGTGCAGGGGAAGGCCATGCGTTCCGCTTGAGCTATACGGTGCCAACTGTAGAAGAAATTACAAAGGGCATGGAAATTCTAGGTGCTTTAACTAAAGAATTCTGTGGCGAGTAATATATTGATAATTTTTGATATGACGTGATACAATGTAACAGTAGATACATTGTATTTACCATATAAACAAAAGGTTTTACATATAGATGTGAGGTAGTTCCTCCAAGAAAGTAGGTGTATACTATGGGTTGCGGTAGCAGCAGTGATTGTGGCGGATGCCCATCTCAATCTTCTGGTTGCGGTGGCGGCGCTCCTCAACAACCTCAAGATCTTACAGCTCAATTACACGAGCTTAGTTCTGTTAAACATGTAATCGGCGTAGTATCTGGTAAAGGTGGCGTAGGTAAATCCTCCGTTACGAGCTTGATGGCCATTACAATGGCGCGTAAAGGTTACAAAGTAGGTATCCTCGATGCGGATATTACAGGTCCTTCCATTCCTAAGATGTTCGGCATCAAGGAAAAAGCATATGCTGACGAAATTGGCATGTATCCTGTAAAATCTAAAGGCGGTATTGACGTTATGTCTGTTAACCTCCTTTTGGAAAACGATACAGACCCTGTTTTATGGCGTGGTCCTATTCTAGGCAATGTTGTAAAACAATTCTATACAGATGTAATTTGGAAAGACATCGATTATTTATTCGTTGATATGCCACCAGGAACAGGCGACGTAGCGATTACAGTTTACCAATCCTTGAAATTGGATGGTATTATCATCGTTACATCTCCTCAAGACTTGGTATCCATGATTGTTGAAAAAGCAGTAAAAATGGCTGATTTAATGCAAGTGCCTATTATTGGTGTAGTGGAAAACTACTCTTATTTCCATTGCCCAGATAACGGTAAGGATTACCAAATCTTTGGTGAAAGCCACATTGAAGAAATCCTTCAAAAATACGGTCTATTATTGTTGAACCGTTTACCAATTGATCCAACTATTGCAAACCTTTGCGACCAAGGTGATATTGAGTCTATCGAAAAAACAAACTTAGAGAACGTATCTCTACCTGAATAGGATTTATATGATAATGAAAGCTGTGCATACCTAGTGATGCACAGCTTTTTCTCACATATTTTTATTTTGTAATATATTATATTTATCATAAGAAGATATAAATATATTTTGGTTTTTTCCTATGTAGGAGGTATGTGTATGAAAAAACTATTAAACTGGATTATTCCAGCGGCCTTCGGGTTAGGCCTTTGGTTTATTCCGACTCCAGAGGGGTTAACTCCTCAATCTTGGCATTTATTCGCCATCTTTGTTGCTACTATCGTAGGCTTTATTACTCAGCCATTGCCGATTGGTGGCGTATCCATCGTTGTTATTACTGTGGCTGCTTTGACAGGTACGTTGAAAATCGGCGAAGCTATCTCTGGTTTTGCTAACTCTGCTATCTGGTTAATCGTAGGCGCTTTCTTATTCTCTCGTGGCTTTATTAAAACTGGTTTGGGGAAACGTATTGCGTATAACTTGATTTCTGCTTTTGGTAGCAGTTCATTACGTTTAGCATACGCATTGGCTTTATCTGATTTGATTTTGGCCCCAGCAACACCATCTAACACAGCTCGTGTGGGTGGCGTTATCATGCCTATTACTACAAGTTTGGCAAAAGCTTTCGGTTCTGAGCCTCAAGATGGTCCTCGTAAAATTGGTTCCTTCTTGATGCAATCTATTTACCAAGTAAATACGATTACATCTGCTATGTTCCAAACATCCATGGCTGGTAATACCTTGGTTGCTGCTTTAGCACTTCAATCCTTTGGTATTGGCATTACTTGGGGTGATTGGGCTATGGCTGCCATCGTGCCTGGTATCATTGCATTGCTTATTATGCCGTACTTCATTTACAAAGTATATCCACCTGAAATCACAGATGCTCGTGAAGCACAACAAATGATTCGTGAAGAGTTAAAAGGTCTTGGTAAAATGTCCTTCCAAGAATGGGTTATGCTTGGCGTATTTATCTTAGCTTTAGTATTGTGGGCTACATCTCAATTCACTAAACTTGATGCAACAACTGTTGCATTCTTGGGCATTTCTATTTTGCTTGCTACAGGCGTTCTTATTTGGGACGATGTTAAAAGTGAAAAAGGTGCTTGGGATACATTAGTTTGGATGGGTACATTGATGGGCTTTGCCGGTTTCCTTTCCAAATTGGGCTTCATTAAATGGGCCACAGTTCAAGTGGGTGGCGTTATCCCTGAAGGTTCTTGGGTGATTGCTTTTGTTATAGCAGTTCTTGTTAATACGTATGCACACTATGTATTTGCATCCTTAACAGCACATATTTCTGCAATGTTCGTAGCATTCTCTGCAATCGCTATTTCTGCAGGTGCACCACCAATGTTGACATTGTTGATGATCGCATTCACATCTAACTTGTGTATGTCCTTAACTCACTATGCAGCAGGTCCATCCCCAGTAATCTTTAACACTGGTTATGTTCCTCAAAATACATGGTGGAAACTAGGTTTCTTTGCATCCGTAATCAACTTAATCATCTTCATGGGCCTTGGTTCCGTATGGATGAAATTGATTGGCATGTGGTAAGAAGTAATCCTGATAATTTTATATGGTCGTAGTATGTATAATTGTAAATTTTAATGATTTAGAGTTGTATGTATTTACAATGTATGTTGAAAGCCGCTCCGAAAGGGGCGGCTTTTTTATGATAAAATATTAGTAATTAATATATTATTAATGTATATATCGTAAAATTATAAAAGTAAATAACCTATAAAATTGAACGAATTTAAAACTATTCATGATATTGTACAAATTGTATTTGTGCGTAGGAGGGAATTATGAAGTTTGATAATGAACAGTTACTAAAATATATTGGTGCTTGTACTTCACCGTACCATACGGTAGATACAAGTTTACAAATGTTGTTAGATTCTGGTTTTACTGAACTGAGTTTAGATGATGAGTGGCAACTAGATTCGGGTTCTTATGTAGTAAATGTTTTTGGCACTACATTGTTTGCTTTTCATATAGGCAAGAAACCTGAAGCTACATTGCGTATTGCTTCGGCTCATACTGATTTCCCTGCTATTCGTGTTAAACCTAATCCTGTTACAACTGTGAAAGGCTATACCAAGTTAAATGTGGAAATGTATGGTGGTCTCATTGAAAACACATGGTTAGATCGTCCATTAGGTGCTGCAGGTACTGTCGTATTAAAAGGTGATAATGCCTTTGATGTTGATTCTGTACTAGTTGATACAAAACGGCCGATTGCTATCGTTCCCAATTTGGCAATTCACATGAATCGCTCTGTCAATGATGGGGTTAAACTAAATCGTCAAAAAGAAATGCTTCCCATTATGATGATGGCGTCCCAACAAGATGATAATGGTGAAAGAGGTTTTGTTGATAATAGAAATCCAAGTTTATTCCCTGACACCAAGGCTCAATATGATGAGTGGAGTACTTTTTTAGCTGATGAAGTAGATTGTGATCCTTCTGAAATATTATCTTATGAAATGACCTTATATCCTGCAGAGCAAGGCTGTGTACTTGGCATAGAAAGTGATTTCATTAGTGCTCCTCGGTTAGATAATTTAACATCTTGCTTTGGTGTATTATCTGGTATTATTCAAGCTCGTAAACATAATGCTAATGGTGTACGTTGTGCTATTCTCTTTGATAATGAAGAAGTAGGTAGTCGTACAAAACAAGGTGGGGCAGGAATGCTTTTACCTAACCTTATTAAACGTTTGTATGACGCATTAGGATATTCTAATCAAGAGATGGACAGTTTTATCTCTAAAGGCTTTATGATTTCCTCTGATGTAGCTCATGGATTACATCCTAATTATCCGGAGAAAAACGATATCACTAATATTCCTATCCTTAATAAAGGGCTTGCCCTTAAAATTGCATGTAGTCAATCTTATGCAGGGGATGCAAGAGCAATTGCTATCGTTAAGGGGCTTTGTGAAGAAGCAGGTGCAGCGTATCAAATTTATGTAAATCGTTCAGATGTTCCTGGTGGTTCAACGGTAGGTTCTATTTCTTCCGCTATGTTGCCAATGCGTACCATCGATGTGGGCTTACCATTATTAGCAATGCATTCTGCCCGTGAGTTAATGGGTGCTAATGATCAAGAGCAACTAAATCGATTGATGAATCATTTTTTAGGTGGTAAATAATATAGAAAATAGAATTAATTCGATGTGCATCGATAAAAGACATATGATTTTTTGTAATGAACAACAAAAATAGTATTTTATACTTTCATTATTGATATAATCCTTTAAATATACTGAAAATATTGTATAATAGTTATATGTTATTATGAATATAAAACTCATCATAAATTTTGATGAGCTATCCAAACATATTATTTTATCTATAAGTATAGGAAATATTCATATATCAATAAAATTGAAAGCTGATAGTTCACAATTGTGGAAGCTAGTAGGAGGCAATACATGAGAAAAATTAAATCCGTATTGGTTGCCAACCGTGGTGAGATTGCGATCCGCGTGTTCCGTGCATGTAATGAAATGGGTATTAAAACTGTAGCCATTTATTCTAAAGAGGATACATTATCCTTGCATCGTAACCAAGCTGACGAAGCTTACCTCGTAGGGGAAGGTAAAAAACCAGTTGACGCATATCTCGACATTGAAGATATCATCCGTATTGCAAAAGAACATGACATCGATGCTATCCATCCTGGTTATGGTTTCTTATCTGAAAATGAAGGCTTTGCTCGTCGATGCGAAGAAGAAGGTATTATCTTTATCGGCCCAAAAATCAAACACTTAAATATGTTTGGTGATAAAGTTAATGCTCGTGAGCAAGCGAAATTAGCACAAATCCCAATGATTCCTGGTTCTGATGGAGCGTTAAAAGATTATGCTCAATTAGAAGAATTCGCTAATACACATGGCTTCCCATTGATGATTAAAGCCGTTAATGGCGGCGGTGGCCGTGGTATGCGTGAAGTTCATCGCAAAGAAGACCTTCGTGATGCATATGATCGCGCTAAGTCTGAAGCGAAAGCAGCATTCGGTGACGATGATGTATATGTAGAAAAACTCATCGTAGAACCTAAACATATTGAGGTTCAAATCTTAGGTGACGAACATGGCAATGTAGTTCATTTACATGAACGTGACTGCTCTGTTCAACGTCGTCATCAAAAAGTAGTTGAAATGGCACCAGCATTTGCGTTGTCTTTAGAAACACGTAAAGCTGTATGTGATGCTGCAGTTAAAATCATGAAAAACGTTGAATACGTTAATGCTGGTACAGTAGAATTCTTGGTAACAGCTGATGGTAACTTCTACTTCATCGAAGTTAACCCTCGTATTCAAGTAGAACATACTGTAACAGAAATGATTACAGATATTGATATTGTTCACGCTCAAATTAGAATTGCTGAAGGCTATAATTTACATAGCCCAGAGGTGGGTATTCCAGAGCAAGATCAAGTTCCTTGTAAAGGTACTGCTATTCAATGTCGTATCACTACAGAAGATCCTAAGAATAACTTCATGCCTGATACAGGTAAAATCTTGGCTTATCGTAGTTCCGGTGGTTTTGGTATTCGTCTCGACTCCGGTAATGCTTTCACAGGCGCTGTAGTAACACCTTACTATGATTCTTTGCTTGTAAAAGCAACTGCATTCGGCCCTAATAACGAAGAAACAATTCGTAAAATGCTTCGTTGCTTGAAAGAGTTCCGTATTCGTGGCGTAAAAACAAATATTCACTTCTTGATCAATGTATTGGAACATCCTGAATTCCAAAGCGGTTCTTACAACGTAAACTTCATTGAAGAACATCCTGAATTGTTCGAATTGAAACCAGATCGTGACCGTGGTACAAAATTGTTGCGTTACATTGCTGACGTTACAATCAATGGTTACTCTGGTGCAGGTCCTCAAGCAGTTCCTGACTTTGAGCCAATTCAAATGCCATCAACTCTAGATGTAAGTCCAGCGGCTGGTACTAAACAAAAATTGGATGAACTTGGTCCAGAAAAATTCAGCAAATGGTTATCTGAACAAAAACAAGTATTCTTCACAGATACTACATGGCGTGATGCTCATCAATCCTTGTTTGCTACACGTCTTCGTACAATCGATATGGCTCGCGTAGCTGGTCATGCTGCAAAAGGTGTGCCTAACTTATTCTCCCTAGAATGTTGGGGCGGTGCTACATTTGACGTATCTTATCGTTTCTTACATGAAGATCCATGGGAACGCTTGCGTATGTTCCGTCGTGAAGTGCCTAATACATTGCTTCAAATGCTTCTTCGCGGTGCCAATGCGGTAGGCTACACATCTTATCCTGATAATGTTGTTCGCCAATTTATTCAACGTGCTGCAGCCAATGGTGTTGACGTATTCCGCGTATTTGATAGCTTGAATAGTCTCGATAATATGCATGTAGCAATCGATGAAGTACGTGCACAAAATAAATTAGCTGAAGTTGCATTGTGTTACACTGGTGATATTCTTGATGGTTCTCGTACAAAATACAACTTGGACTATTATGTAAGCATGGCGAAAGAGCTTGAAAAAGCAGGTGCTAATATCATCGCAATTAAAGATATGGCTGGTCTTTTGAAACCTCAAGCGGCATATAATCTTGTATCTGCCTTAAAAGATGCTGTTACTGTACCGATTCATTTACATACACATGAAGGTTCTGGCAATGCTATCTATTCCTATGGTCGCGCTGTAGATGCTGGTGTAGACGTTATCGACTTGGCATACTCTGCATTTGCTAATGGTACATCTCAACCTAGTATGAACTCCATGTACTATGCATTGAGTGGACATGACCGTCAACCTGAAATGAACATTGATTACATGGAAGAAATGTCTCATTACTTCGGAAGTATTCGTCCTTACTACAAAGGTGTAGATAAAGCAGAAGCATATCCTAACACTGAAGTATATCAACATGAAATGCCAGGTGGTCAATATTCCAACTTGCAACAACAAGCTAAGATGGTAGGTCTTGGTGACCGTTGGGCTGATATTAAGAAAATGTACCACCAAGTAAATATGATGTTTGGTGATATCATCAAAGTAACGCCATCCTCTAAAGTTGTAGGCGATATGACATTGTACATGGTACAAAATAACTTGACTGAAAAAGATATTTACGAAAAGGGCGATGTATTAGACTTCCCTCAATCCGTAGTTGAATTCTTTGAAGGTCGTCTTGGCACTCCGTACCAAGGATTCCCTGAAGAGTTACAAAAAATTATCTTGAAAGGTGCAAAACCAATCACAGTTCGTCCAGGTGCAGTATTGCCTCCAACAGACTTTGAACATATTCGCCATGAATTGAGTGAAATGGGTGCTCAAACAACTGATGAAGATATCAGTGCATACTGCTTGTACCCTAAGGTTTACCAAGATTACAACAAATTTGTAAAAGACTTTGGTGATGTATCTGTACTTGATACTCC
Source organism: Veillonella sp. S13053-19 (assembly GCF_002959835.1). Classification (NCBI taxonomy): domain Bacteria; kingdom Bacillati; phylum Bacillota; class Negativicutes; order Veillonellales; family Veillonellaceae; genus Veillonella; species Veillonella sp. S13053-19. The sequence goes on from NZ_PPDA01000008.1 coordinate 162,850, forward strand.
AACATTCTTCTTTGGTATGAAACGGGGCGAAGAAATTCAAGTAACTATCGAAAAAGGTAAAACCCTTATCATCAAAATGAACGGTTTCTCTGAACCAGATGAAGATGGTAATCGTATTGTATTGTTCGAGTTCAATGGTCAACCTCGTAGTATTAAGGTTCATGATAAACATGCTAAGACTACTGGTGTTGTTCGTCGTAAAGCTGATGAATCTAACCCTGGTGAAATCGGTGCCACATTGTCTGGCTCTGTTGTTAAGATTCTCGTTAAGAATGGTCAATCCGTAGCTAAAGGTGAGCCATTGATCGTTACAGAAGCAATGAAGATGGAAACAACAATTACAGCTCCAATGGATGGTATCGTAGAAGAAATTCTTGTACGTGAAGGTAGCCGTATCGAATCTGGCGACTGCTTGCTTCGCGTTGAAGATGCTCCTAAACGTTAATTTAATACGATTTAGCACGTAAGTGCATACTAAAGAACCCCTTATAACAATTTTGATTATAATCTTCTTAAAAAGATTGTAATTCATAGGTTTATAAGGGGTTCTTTTTGTACTTTTCCTACTAAATATAGTACTATGTTTAAACAAAGAACGACTTAGTAATAATCCAAAAAACCAGCCACCATGGCTTGGGGGGATTAAACTAAGTCGTTCATTTATTAATAGCATACCAAATGAAAAAGATTTAGACAAGTCAGTACTATTAAGTAGCATTATATGGTTCTTTTTGTACTTTTCCTACTAAATATGGTAGTATATAAGGTATAAGAAAATAGGCGTATTGTGCCTTTTTCATGATTACTGACTGATTAGAAAAGGAGTATTAGCTAATGAGATGTCCTTATTGCCAACATACAGACACGAAGGTGACAGACTCTAGAACGACTGATGAAGGTAATAGTATTCGCCGTCGCCGAGAATGCATCAATTGTGGCCGTCGCTTTACTACCTATGAAATTATAGAAGAAGTACCACTTATGGTAATGAAGAAAAATGGACGTCGCGAATTATTTGATCGCGGTAAATTATTGAATGGTCTATTGCGCTCTTGTGATAAACGCACAGTGCCTATGTCCGTTATGGAACAAGTAGTTAATGATGTAGAGCGCGATATTCGTAACGAAATCAATCAAGAGGTTACAACCGACCGCATTGGGGAACTTGTATTGCAACAATTGAAAGATATTGATCAAGTTGCGTACGTTCGATTCGCCAGTGTATATCGTAAGTTCGATAATATCGATAGCTTCATGGAAGAGCTTAAAGCGCTTAAAAAATTAGATGCTAAAAAACCAAAACGTAGTTAGTTGATGTTACTACATAGTGAGGCTTTATGATAGATTTACATTGCGATACGATAATGCAATTACTCGATCATCCCGATAGTGGTGATTTATATCGTAATACTTGGAAAATCGATATTGAGAAATTACAAAAGGCTCACAGTAAGGTTCAAGATTTTGCACTCTTTATCAATCTTGGTAAGACGAATGATCCTTATGGTCGTTATGAAGAGATGCGAAACTTATGTACCACACAAATTCATCTCTATGGAGAGCACATACAGCATGTGCTCTCTTATCAAGATGTAGAGTCTGTGTACGAGTCTGGTAAGATTGGTGCCCTAATGTCCATCGAGGAAGGTGGCGTACTAGGCGGCGACTTAGATAAACTTAAACAAGCTTATCAAGATGGGGTTAGACTGATAACGCTTACTTGGAACTATCCAAATGGTTTGGGAGAACCTCATTGTGGTGAACAACATAAAAAATTAACATCTAAAGGTATTGAGTTTGTAGAAGCTATGCAAGATTTAGGGATAATCGTAGACTGCTCTCACCTTAACGATGCTGGTACTGAGCAATTAGGAGATATCTTAGATGTACCCTTTGTAGCCTCTCATTCTAATGCGCGTGAAGTTACTGCTCATACTAGAAACTTGCCTGATAACTTGATTAAACTCATAGCCAATAAAGGTGGTGTCATTGGACTTAATTTTGCTCAATCCTTCTTGGGGACATCGCCCGTTAGTCGCATAGAAGATATTGTAAAGCACGGCTTATATCTTATCAATAAAGGCGGGGAGGATGTAGTTACATTAGGAACTGACTTTGATGGTATTAAGCCAAATACAGAAATTAAAGATGCTTCTGAAATGTATCGTCTCTATGATGCATTTAAAGAGGCTGGTTTATCTGTGGAGCAATGTGAAAAATTGTTCTGGAAGAACGCAGATAGACTGTTAAAGGAGATTTTATAATGACTGATTTAAATCCAATCATTGCAGATCGTTTCACCGAGCATCTTGAAGTGTTTGGTAAGACGATGGAGCATATGGATACCATTCAAGAGATTGCCTATCGCTGTAAGGCGGCTCTCGATAATGGTAATAAAATTTTATTCTGTGGTAACGGTGGTTCTGCAGCAGATTCTCAACATTTAGCAGCAGAATTAATTGGTCGCTTTAAAAAGGAACGTCGTTCTTTTGCCGCGGTGGCCTTAACTACAGACACATCTGCATTGACAGCGATTGCTAATGATTATGATTTTGATGCTGTCTTTGCTCGCCAAGTAGAGGGGTTAGGCCGTACAGGTGATGTACTCATCGGTATTTCTACTTCTGGTAATTCTAAGAATGTTGTGAAAGCAGCTGAAATGGCTCGTTCTATTGGTATGCATACTATTGCTTTCACCGGTGAAGGCGGCGGTAAATTAGCCGAATTATGTGACATTACATTAGCAATTCCTAGTAATGTAACAGCTCGCATTCAAGAAATGCATATTTTGGCTGGGCACATTATGTGCGAACTTATTGAAGAGGATTATTAACCTTTAGGTTATACGTGATACATACATGTGGTGCCGATTTAATTCTCATTTTAATCAAGCACACATGTCATTGGGGTAAGGAATAGGTGGACTATGATAAATACTACCATTAATCAGTTTTTAACAAAGCAACTGCCAAACTTGAAGATTGCCGTTGTTGGCGATGTGATGGTAGATCGTTATGTTTTTGGTGATGTAAGTCGTATTTCTCCAGAAGCACCGGTTCCTGTTAACCGAGTGTCAAAAATGAAAGAGGTTCTTGGTGGGGCTGGAAACGTTGCATCTAACTTGTCTAATTTAGATTGTAAGGTATATCTCGGTGCACTTGCTGGTAATGATGACCATGGTCGCCTATTGCAACATTTACTTGATGCCGACAAAATCGATACAACTGGTTTAATTACAAGTGATGATCGTTCTACCATTACAAAGATGCGCATCTTGGGTGATCGTCAGCAAATGATGCGCCTTGATTTTGAAACGATTACAGATTTAACAAGCGGAGAAGAGGCACAACTAGCTTCTTGGCTTGAGAATCTATGTAAGTCTGGTATCGACGGTATTGTCGTATCTGACTATGGTAAAGGTGTTTGTACGCCTAACTTATTGAAGAAAATCTTTAGCTTAGCTAAAGAATATGGCGTGCAAACTATCGTTGATCCAAAAGGATCTGATTGGTCGAAATATAATGGTGCGACCTGCATAACACCAAATGTAAAAGAGCTTGGTGAATGTGTGGGCCGTAAATTAGAAAATGATGATGCTACAATCGTTGAGGCTGCTAAGTCTGTTCTGGGTAATGTAGATTTGGACTATATTGTGGCTACACGGTCTGCTAAGGGGATTACAGTTATCGCAAAGGATGGCCGCACATGGCATAATCCGGCTACTCAACAAGAGGTCTTCGATGTGAGTGGTGCAGGGGATACCGTTGTATCTATGATGATGACTTGTCTTGCTAGTGGCTTATCTATGCGATTAGCCTTGCATATCGCCAATGGTGCTGCTGGCATCGTAGTGTCTAAGGTTGGGACCTATCCAATTCACCGCTCTGAACTATTAGACTTATGGCACTCTTTCAAACATAGCATTCAGTCTAAGCCTCTATATACGAAGGAAGAGATGAAAGAGCTTGTTACACAGTGGCAAAGTAAGGGTGAAACTGTAGTATTTACTAATGGTTGTTTTGACATTCTTCATCGTGGCCATATTACGTACTTACAAGAGGCCGCGCAACTTGGTGACCATCTCATCATTGGTTTGAATTCAGATGCATCTGTTAAACGTCTTAAAGGTGAAACTCGTCCTATCGTTAGTGAAGAGGATCGAGCTGCTTTATTAAGTGCATTGCAGTGTATTGATGGGGTTGTATTATTTGAAGAAGATACTCCCGCTGAGTTATTAGCGTACTTACGTCCTAATACGCTTGTTAAGGGCGGCGATTATAAGATTGAAGATATTATCGGACGCGAGTCCGTTGACAATGTAGAGGTGCTTTCATTTAAAGAAGGTTATTCTACATCTGATATTGTAGGGAAAATAGCCACTATGGCTAAGGAGGGCAAATTATGATTATCGTAACAGGTGGTGCTGGTTTTATCGGCAGTAATATTGTGAAAGCACTAAATGAACGTGGTCGTACAGATATTCTTATCGTAGATGATCTTACAGATGGTCGCAAAATTCGCAATATTCAAAATCTAGAATTCTTAGATTACATCGATTGTGATGATTTTGATTGTGCTATCGCTGACGGTACATTCGATGTGGGCCCTATTGAAGTCGTATTCCACGAAGGCGCTTGTGCAGACACAATGGAATATAATGGCAAATACATGATGAAGAACAACTATGAAGGTTCTAAAAATCTATTCCATTATTGCCAAGACCGTCGTATTCCATTCATCTATGCATCCTCTGCATCTACTTATGGCAATGGTACTAATGGTTTCGTAGAAAAACCAGAAGCCGAAGAAGCCCTCAATCCATATGCGTACTCTAAATTGTTATTCGATCGTTATGTGCGTAAATATGAAGGTGAATATACTGCTCAAGTAGTAGGTTTACGCTATTTTAATGTGTACGGTCCTAACGAAGCTCATAAAGATAAAATGGCTTCCTTAGTTCGCCAAATGTTCTACAAAAATAAAGAAACTGGTATTATCAATCTATTTGAAGGTACAGATGGCTACGAAAATGGTGGTCAAACTCGTGACTTTATTTATGTAAAAGACGTAGTTAATGTAAACTTCTACTTCTGGGAGCATCCAGAAATTTCTGGTACTTTTAACTGCGGTACTGGTAATGCTCATAGCTTTAATCAATTCATGCAAGCTGTTATCGATTATAACGGCCACGGCAAGATTGAATACGTGCCATTCCCAGAGGTGTTAAAAGGCAAATATCAAAGCTTTACAGAGGCTGATACGACTAAATTATTGGCTGCTGGCTATGATAAAGGATTCCACAAAATGGAAGATGCCGTTAAAGAATATTGTGAGCTATTAGATAATAACGAAGGATATTTACGTTAATGCGCAAGGTGTTATTTTTAGATCGCGATGGCGTTATTAATAAAGACGTTAGTTATTTATATAAAATTAGCGATTTAGAGTGGGTAGACGGTGCAAAAGAGGCCTTAGCTTATGCCTACAGTAAAGGGTATGACCTCATTGTGGTGACGAATCAAAGCGGAGTGGCCCGTGGTTATTACAAAGAGTCTGATGTACAGATTCTTCATGACCATATGGCTCATGAACTAGATCGCAGTGGGGCACCTATTTTGCACTTCTATTACTGCCCTCATCATAAAGAAGGGGCCATACCTCTTTATGCTGTAGACTGTGAATGTAGAAAGCCAAAGCCTGGTATGATCAAGCAAGCAATTAAGGATTATCATGTGGATGTGACAGAAAGTTTCTTAATTGGAGACAGTCAACGTGATGTTGATGCCGCTGAGGCAGCTGGGGTAAAGGGCTATTTATTTACAGGTACTAATCTTTTAGATTTTATGAAAACTATCATTTAATCTATTATTTAATCAATTATTTAATATACTAATCTGATATTGCGTTTGTATTCGCTTTATTTTTAAATCTAATGTAAAGCTATTATAAGGTTCTTTACTGTTGTGTTGTATTGGGGAGGCTATATGAAAGACTACAAGAATATACTCATCATAAAGATGAGCTCACTAGGGGATGTAATTCATGCATTGCCTACCTTGTATGCTGTGCGTAAGAATTGGCCTGATGCTCGTATTACATGGGCCATTCATGAACAATTCGCTAGCCTCTTACCAGGTACACCTTGGGTTGATGATGTGATTATTATCGACAAGAAACAACTTAAAAAGCCTTCTTACTTATATCAATTGCGTAAGGATTTACATAGTCGTCATTTTGATATGACCTTGGATCTTCAATGTATTGCTAAAAGTGCCATTGTATCATTATTATCAGGTGCGCCTGAAAAATATGGCTACTGGGAACTTCGTGAAGGCAGTAATTTAGTTAATAAAGCCCTTGTTGGTGAACATAAATACGATCATGTTATCGAACGATACCTCGATACCGTACGTGCTCTTGGAGGCGATGTAGAAGGCGTAGAGTTCCCTATGCCTGCTTATGTGGAGGCGGAGAAGTCCGTTAAGCATAAGTTACAATCTCATGGTGTAGAAGATGAATATGTAGTAGTTGTACCAGGTGCTCGCTGGATTGTTAAGGAGTGGCCACTTCTTAACTTTGGCGAGCTATGTATCCGCTTATGTGAATCTGGTAAAAAAGTAGTTATTGCTGGTGCTCCAGATGATGCAGAAAAAGGAGCTTTCATAGAAAACTATGTAAAAAATAAGAATCTCATCAACCTAGTGGGGTCTACATCTATGCCAGAGCTAATTGAGTTGATTCGTCATTGTCAAATATTTATTAGTGCTGATACGGGACCATTACATATTGCAAATGCTTTGAAGCGACCATTGATTGCTATGTTTGGTACTACATCTCCTAAGCGGACTGGTCCATATGGTGGTAGTCATGTACATCTTATTATTTCCCCGACTTCGAAGGCTACACCTGAGCAACCTCTCGTAGATGATCCAGATTGTATGGCTCAAATCCCTGTAGATGCAGTATGGTCTGTGTATGAACAAGTACTTGGAAAGGAACTATAATGGAACTAGATTATAAGCGCATTGTGGTCACCTTTCTCATGCACTTAGGTGATGTTATTTTAACGACTCCATTCCTAGAGGTGCTACGTAAAGCTGCTCCACATAGCCATATTACGTATGTAATAGATGAAAAACTGCAACAAGTGATGCAATATAATCCAAATATTGATGAACTTATCGTTGTAGATAAAAAAGGGCGTCATAATAGTATTTCTGGGCTCAATGAGGTTGCTCGTGAGATTAATGCAAAGGGTAAACCTGATATCGTTATCAATTTGCATCCCAATGAACGTACTTCCTATTTAGCCTGGAATATTCATGCACCCATTACGACTGGTATGAGTCATTTTTTATTTAGACCATTTATGACAAAATATACCCGTCTAGACCGTAAAACTCGCCACGCTGCAGATATGTACATCAATGTACTTGAACAATTAGGTGTGACCGATACTTCTAATTCTGGCTTACACATTGAAACTTCTGAAGCCTGGCGCCGTGAGGCTCAAGATTTCTATGCTAGTCATGGATTAACCGATAGTGATACGCTCATCGGTTTTAATATTGGTAGTGCTGTTCCTGAGAAGCGCTGGCCTGCTGAACGATTTGCCCATGTAGCTGATTATTTCGGTCGTTTAGGGTATAAGACGGTATTCTTTGGCGGCCCTATGGATCTTGAAATGGTGCAACCTGTAGTAGAACAAATGGAAACGAAACCGATTGTGGCTACTGGAAAATTCCAGTTAGGACCATTGGCGGCGGCTATGAGCCGCTGTAATCTATTGATTACAAATGACTCTGGTCCTATGCATGTAGGAATCAGCCAAAAGGTGCCAATTGTGGCACTCTATGGGCCATCAAACCCATTCTTTTATGGTCCGTACCAAGCTCATGCTATCGTTCTTGAAACGATGGACTCCTATGAGGTTGGTAAAAGTATGAAGAAGATTATTAAAGAAGGAAATTACAAAGGGTTATCTGTAATTTCTGAAGAACAGGTTATTAAAGCGGCGGAAACGTTGCTTTCAGAATCGAAATAAAAGCCTATGAATTATATAGTATTTGATTTGGAGTGGAATCAACCGTATAGCAATGACATTAGCTTTATGAAGCGTACTAAAATGCCGTTGACTGGTGAAATCATTCAAATCGGAGCGGTAAAACTGAATGACAAGTTGGATATCGTAGATCATTTTACGATGTTCATTAAACCTCAATACTTGCCACGGATGCATAAGCATGTACGAGAGCTGACGGGGATAACCTCTAGAGAACTCGATCATGGTGTGCCCTTTAAGACGGCTATGCAGCACTTTCAAAATTGGTGTGGTAATGAATATATGTTACTGTCTTGGGGCTCTGATGATATTCTTATCTTAAGAGAAAATCTTATGCTCCATAAGATGAAAGCACTATCTTATGATCAATGGGTAGATGCACAAATGATTTATGCCTATCAACGATATGGTACAAATCAGCAGTATTCTGTGGCACATGCTATGGAGGATCTCAATATATCGACAGAGCATTTGTCTGCTCATAACGCATTGCATGATGCTGTATTTACGGCTCATATATGTCAGAAGCTAGATATTCCACAAGGAATTTTACATTATGACCAAATTCGCAAGGAAAGTAGCAATCCTTTCCTATATCCACCGATTTTGACATTTTTTATGTATGAAAACTTCCCTGAGAAGAAGCGTATCGTTCACGATAGACGTGTACGTTTATCTTTCTGTCCGTATTGTCAGACTCGTTTAGAAATGACTAGGCCAGAACGATTACAAGGGGACAAGCATCTCGCCATTGGCTTTTGCCCGAAACATGGTGATTTTGCAGTACAACTTAAAGTTGGAAAATATACGATTAAGTCCGGTAGTACCAAATTCTACGTTACAAAGGTATTAACGCATTGTACGGACGAAATTCGTTCTCTATATACTCAGAAGTCTGAAATTAATCGAGAGAAAGAGCGAAAGTATTTGGAATTTCGCCGGGCGGAACTTGAAAAGGACCGCCAAAGATAATTTTATTAATTCCTGTTCACATCTACAGTTTCTTAAATACTAGATTGTGAGCATTTAGAAAGGATAGATTATGGAACGCAAATATGCATGGCATAATTATGACGATGCTACTATGGAAAAGGTATATGCCTTAAGTGATACGTATCGTCAATTTTTAGATAATGGTAAAACAGAACGGGAATGCGTAGTGCAGGCCGTAGATTTTGCAGAGGCAAAGGGCTATGTAAATCTAAAAGATATCATTAAAAATAATACGCCAATTAAGGCGGGGGATAAGATTTATTACACTTATATGGATAAATCTATTGCTCTCTTCAATATCGGTACAGATGATATCGAATTAGGTATGAACATTTTAGGTGCTCATATCGACTCTCCTCGTATTGACGTAAAACAAAACCCTCAATACGAAGATAGCAACCTTTTATTCTGGGATACTCACTACTACGGCGGCATTAAAAAATATCACTGGGTAGCCATGCCTCTTGCGATTCATGGTGTTGTGGTAAAAACAGATGGAACTCGTATAAATATTAATATTGGTGATAAAGAAACTGATCCTGTATTCTGTATTACAGACTTGTTGCCTCATTTAGGGCAAGAGCAAATGCAAAAGAATGCGGCTAAAGTAATTGAAGGGGAAGCTCTTGATTTACTCATAGGCAGCCGTCCAGTAAAAGATGAGGAAAAAGAAGGGGTTTCTAAATTCATTAATAACCTTCTTGAAAAAGAGTATGGTTTTGTTGAGCGTGACTTGTTATCTGCAGAGCTTGAAATTGTACCAGCAGGTAAGGCGCGCGATATGGGCTTTGACCGCTCTATGGTAATGGCATATGGCCAAGATGACCGCGTATGTGCCTATACATCCTTAGTGGCTATGCTTGAAGTAGATAATGTAAAACGTACTACTTGTTGCTTGCTTGTCGATAAAGAGGAAATTGGCTCTGTAGGTGCTACGGGTATGCAATCTCGCTTCTTTGAAAATGCTGTAGCTGAAATTCTAACACTTATGGGTAAACCAAATTCTGTTAGCGTTCGCCGCACATTGGAAAAATCTCGTATGTTATCTTCCGATGTTAGCGCTGGCTACGATCCACTTTATGCATCTGCGTATGAAAAGAAAAATGCTTCTTACCTTGGTATGGGCGTAGTATTTAATAAATTTACAGGCTCTCGTGGTAAAGCTGGCTCTAATGATGCCAATGCTGAGTACATGGGCTTTATCCGTCGAGTTATGGAGTCCAATAATGTAACGTATCAAACGGCAGAGCTTGGTAAGGTAGACCTCGGTGGTGGTGGTACAATTGCGTACATCATGGCACTTTACGGTATGAATGTTATCGACTGTGGTGTAGCAGTTCTTAGCATGCATGCTCCGTGGGAGGTTACTTCTAAAGCCGATATTTACGAGGCTAAACAATGCTACGTGGCATTCTTAAATGCAGCTGATGAAACAATCTAGTGTAATAGGGCTTTCACCAATGGTGAAAGTCCATTCTATGTGAGGTATATATGAATCAAACGGAATTAGGCGCAGCTATTGAGGCTGCGAAGGGAGAGGCAACCGAGGTTAAGACTGTAAAAGTCGACATCTTTGATATTCCTGAAACAACAGCTGAAGAATATATTGCAAATCGTGAACAGGTAGCTGAGGCGGCTGCTGCAGTTATGAAACCATACTGCGTAACAGTAAAACGAGAAACCCTAGATGAAGACGAAGGGGAAGCTGTAGTAGGTTATTATGTAACGGGTGAAATCTTGATGTGCGTTATTCTCGACCCATTTGAAGTACCTGTTATGAAGGTAGCACTCGATAAAGGTACTCTTAAAGAATATATTCTTGCAGCAAATGATTTGACAGAAGATATGCTATCATCTTTAGAAAAATAGTTGGATTTCTTGTCTTTATTGTGTTTTACACATAATAAAAATGTAAAATACTTTACTCTGCTACATTGATGTAGTGAATAAATTTGTTTATAATAGAAGTATTATAGTCATTGCAGATAGGAAGGAAATCCCCATGAACTTGAAAAAAGGTATTGCCCTAGCACTCACGGCGGCAGCTTTATTAGCTTTTACAGGCTGTGGCTCAAATGGAACAACATCGAATGGTGAATACAAAGTTGGCGTAGTACAACTCGTTGAACATCCTGCACTAGATGCGGCAAATAAAGGTTTTGTTGATGCTCTTAAAGAAAAGGGGCTAGCTGAAAAAATTGCTTTTGACCAACAAAACGCACAAGCTGATCAGTCTAACTTGAATAGTATTGCTCAGCGATTCGTATCTGATCGTAAAAACTTGATTTTAGCAATTGCTACTCCAGCAGCTCAATCTATGGCGAATGCAACTCATGATATTCCAATCTTGGGTACTGCGATTACAGATTACGAAGCAGCTAAACTTGTTAAATCTAATCAAAAACCTGGTGGTAATGTGTCTGGTACATCCGACATGAACCCAGTAGAGCAACAAGTTGACTTAATTTTACAAGTAATACCGAATGCAAAAACAATCGGTACTATTTATAGCTCTAGCGAAGTAAACTCTCAAATTCAAGTAGAGAAAATGAAAGCTTACGCAGCTACAAAAGGCATTAAAGTTGAAGAAGTTACAGTTTCTAACGTAAACGATATTCAACAAGCGGCTCAAAACCTCGTATCTCAACATGTAGATGCCGTATATGTACCGACAGATAATGTTGTAGCTTCCGCAATGAGTAATCTTGTAGCTATTACCGACCCAGCAAAAATTCCTGTATTTGGCGGTGAAGACAACCACGTAAAAGGTGGTGCACTCATGTCCTTGTCTGTAGATTACTACAAACTGGGCTACCAAACAGGTTTGATGGCAGCAAAAATCTTAACTGGCGAAGCTAAAGTTGAAGATATGCCTATCGAAATGCAAAAAGAGTTTAAATTAGTTGTGGGTAAAGAAAAATTAGAAAAATTGGGCATCACCTTACCAGAGGATTTGATGAACAAAGCGACTATGATTTAATACATAACTGGTAAGGAGTTACATATGAATTGGAAAAAAAGTATTGCAGTGGCACTTAGTGCCGTCACTATTATGGCAATGGTAGCTGGTTGTGGTTCTAATACTGCAACTAATGACCAAAAGAAAATTGGCGTTATTCAATTAGTAGAACATCCATCCCTTGATGCTGCTAATAAGGGCTTTGTTGATGGTCTTGCTTCTAAAGGCTACAAAGATGGTCAAAATATTAAGTTGGATCAACAAAATGCTCAAGCTGACCAATCTAACTTGAACAGTATTGCCCAACGCTTCGTATCTGATAAAAAAGATTTAGTATTAGCGATTGCAACGCCAGCAGCGCAAACGATGGCAAATGCATCTCATGATATGCCAATCATGGGTACAGCTATTACAGATTACGTAACAGCAAAACTCGTTCAATCTAATGAACGCCCAGGTGGTAACGTATCTGGTACGTCTGATATGACACCTGTTGAAAAAGAGGTTGATCTCATTATCGCATTAGTACCAAATGTAAAACGCATTGGTGCTATTTATACATCCTCTGAAATCAACTCCCAATTACAAGTTGAAAAAATGAAAGCTTATGCAGCTACTAAAGGTATTACTGTTGTAGAAGCAACTGTTTCCAACGTAAATGATATCCAACAAGCAGCTACTAATCTTGTAAACCAAGATGTACAAGCAATCTATACACCAACAGATAATGTATTGGCATCTGCTATGGCTAACTTAGCACAAATCACAGATGCTGCGAAAATTCCAGTATTTGCTGCTGATGAAGGTATGACAATGACTGGTGGTGTAGCAACATATTCTGTTGACTATTATCAATTAGGTTACCAAACTGGCTTGATGGCTGCTAAAGTGCTTGCTGGTGAAGCAAAAATTGCAGATTTAGCTATTGAAACGCAAAAAAATATTAAGTTAACTGTTAACGAAGAACGTGCTAAAAAATTAGGTATTACAATTCCTGACGCACTTCGTAAAGATATGAAACAATAGAGGAGATTTTGATGTTAGATTTAATGGTAGGCACCATAACCACAGGCCTTTTATGGTCATTGTTAGCGGTCGGTGTATTCATTACATTCCGTGTACTAGATGTGGCTGACTTAACTGTGGAAGGTACGTTCCCAATGGGGGCGGCTATTTCCGCTGTTTTAATTACAAGTGGCATGAATCCAATCCTTTCCATTTTACTTGCCGGTGTGGGCGGTATGATAGCAGGTGCTGTAACAGGCTGGATTCACACAAAACTAAAAATTCCTGCATTATTGGCTGGTATTTTGACAATGATTGCTTTGTACTCTGTGAACCTTCACATTATGGGAAAAGCTAACGTATCCTTGCTTCGTATGGATACAATTTATTCTATCCTCGGCGGTGTATTCCACACTCCTAATATGTGGTCTGCTGCTATTGTAGGCGTATTGGTCGCTGTAGCTGTATGCTTGTTCTTGTTCTGGTTTTTCGGGACTGAAATTGGTACAGCTTTACGTGCAACAGGTGTTAACCCTCAAATGATTCGCGCTCAAGGCGTAAATACTGATAACATGATTGTTCTAGGTCTTTTGATTTCTAATGGTTTTGTTGGTATGTCTGGCGCCCTTATTGGTCAATTCCAAGGCTTTGCCGACGTAGGTATGGGTATCGGTACCATCGTTATCGGCTTGGCGTCTGTAATCATCGGTGAAGTAGTATTCGGTACGAAATCCTTCGTACGTAGTCTTATCGCCGTAGTACTTGGTTCCATCGTATATCGTATCGTTATCGCTGCTGTACTCTATATGGGTATGCCGCCAAACGATTTGAAATTATTCACTGCAATTCTCGTTGCCATCGCGCTTTCCTTGCCTACATTGAAAGCGAAATGGTTGGCTCGCTAAGGAGGACACTATGTTAGAAGTAAAAAATATGGTAAAAACCTTCTTTAAGGGCACAATCAATGAAAAAACTGCATTACAAGGTATCGATCTTCGTTTAGAAGAAGGAGATTTCTGTACTGTTATAGGTGGTAATGGTGCTGGTAAAAGTACATTACTAAACTCCATCGCTGGTGTATTCCCAGTAGATGAAGGATCCATTACAATCAATGGTATTGATGTCACAAAAATGCCTGAATACAAACGTGCTAAATACATTGGCCGCGTATTCCAAGATCCTATGGTAGGTACTGCAGGTAACATGCAAATCGAGGAAAACTTAATCCTTGCTATGCGCCGTGGTAAAAGCTTAGGGCTTAAATGGGCTTTCAAAGATAGCGAACAAGCATTCTTCAAAGAACGTCTTGCACTATTAGGTTTAGGTCTTGAAGATCGTTTATCTGCTCGTATGGGTCTATTATCTGGTGGTCAACGCCAATCCATCACATTATTGATGGCTACTATGCTTCGTCCTGAACTTTTATTGTTGGACGAACATACGGCGGCTCTTGATCCTAAGACTGCAGAAAATGTTTTGCAATTAACAGATAAACTTGTAGCAGAGCATAACTTAACAACTCTTATGATTACTCACAATATGCGCGATGCATTGCGCTTTGGTAATCGTCTCATCATGATGGACTCCGGTCGCATCATCTATGATGTAAAAGGGGAAGAAAAGAAAAAATTAACAGTTGCTGACTTACTTCAAAAGTTCGAAGTAGCTGGGGAAAATGCATTGAGCGACCGCATGGTGCTTGGTGCGAAATAATAGAAGAGGGCATAAGCCCTCTTTTGTTTATTTACTGTTTTTTCCTTTACAAGATAAGGTAGATACTGTATACTAAATAAGGTCGTAAGACATATCGTAAGCGAAGTATTCGAATCTCCAACGGTTACTTAAGCTTATCGGGATTATTTATTTTTTAGGAGGTAACATTAATGTTAACTACAGAAGCTAAATTAGCAGTAATTAAAGAATACGCTACTCATGAAGGTGACACTGGTTCTCCAGAAGTACAAGTTGCGATTTTGACAAGCCGCATCGTTTACTTAACTGAGCACTTGAAAGAGCACAAAAAAGACCATCATTCCCGTCGTGGTTTGTTGAAATTGGTTGGTCAACGCCGTAACATGCTTGACTACCTTCGTCGTAAAGATATCGAACGTTACCGTTCCCTTATCGAACGTCTTGGTCTTCGTAAATAATAAAATTAGCCGTCCTTTTGGACGGCTTTTTTATTTCATTTCTCTATGTTATAATAACATTAGGCAAAGGGAAACGAATGCCGATAACCTATTGTGGAAACAGGAAAAAAAGGACAGAGCGGCTACTCTGTCCTTTTTTATTGTGCTAGTTGCTTTTAATGAAGTGAAAAAATAGCTTATTTTTTACTGATGATATATAATAAGAAGGTATACATATAAGAAGATTTTTAGGAGGAATAGGAATGGAACAATTCCAAATGGACCTAGCTGGTCGTACGCTTACGATCGAGACTGGGGAACTTGCAAAACAAGCTGGCGGTGCCGTAATGGTTGGCTATGGCGATACTCGTGTACTCGTTACCGCTACAGGTTCTAAAGAGGCGAAGGATATCGACTTCTTCCCACTTACAGTAGACTATGAAGAAAAAATGTACGCTGTTGGTCGTTTACCAGGTGGCTTTATTAAACGTGAAGCACGTCCACCTGAAACTGCGATTTTGAATAGCCGTTTGATCGACCGTCCTATTCGTCCATTATTTGATAAAGGTGTACGTAATGAAGTACACGTAGTAGCAACAGTTATGTCCGTAGATCAAGACTGCGATCCAGCAGTATGTGGCATGATTGGTGCTTCTGCAGCATTATCTATTTCTGATGTGCCTTGGAATGGTCCTATTGCAGGCGTTCGTATGGGTCGTATCAATGGTGAGTTCGTTGTAAACCCAACTAAAGCTCAATTAGAAGAAACAGACCTTAACATTGTTGTAGCTGGTACTAAAGATGCTATCCTCATGGTTGAAGGTGGCGCTGAAGAAGTTCCAGAAGATATCATTCTTGAAGTTATTATGACAGCTCACGAAGAAATCAAAAAAATCGTAGCTTTCCAAGAAGATATGAAAGCAAAAGTGGGCAAGGAAAAACGCGTATTTGAAAGTAAAGACGTTCCTGCTGAAATCGCTGATGCAGTTCGCGCTTATGGTCATGATAAACTTGACGCAGCAGTTCGTTGTGCAGATAAACAACAACGTGATGCTCAAGAAAGTGAAGTACGCGCAGATGTATTAGCTCACTTTGAAGAAATCTACCCTGACAATATAGGTGACGTAAATAAAGCATTTGACGCTATGATTAAAGAAATCGTTCGTCATATGATTACTGTCGAAAAAATTCGTCCAGATGGTCGTAAACTTGATGAAGTTCGTCCAATCTCTTGCCGTACTGGTGTATTGCCTCGTACACATGGCTCTGGTTTATTTACACGTGGTCAAACTCAAGTATTGAACGTAGCTACTGTAGCACCATTGTCCGAAACACAAACAATTGATGGCATTGGTATTGAAACAGAAAAACGCTATATTCACCACTATAATTTCCCATCCTTCTCCGTAGGCGAAACTCGTTCTTCCCGCGGTCCTGGTCGTCGTGAAATTGGTCATGGTGCTTTGGCTGAACGCGCTTTGGTTCCTGTAATTCCTAGCGAAGCAGACTTCCCATATGCATTGCGTTTAGTATCTGAAGTATTAGAATCCAATGGTTCTAGCTCTATGGCTTCCGTATGTGGTTCCACATTGTCCTTGATGGACGCTGGCGTACCAATTAAAGCCCCTGTAGCAGGTATCGCTATGGGTCTTGTAACGCAAGGTGAACACTACACAATCTTAACTGATATCCAAGGCATGGAAGATGCTCTTGGTGACATGGACTTTAAAGTGGCTGGTACAGCAAAAGGTGTAACAGCAATTCAAATGGATATTAAAATCTCTGGTTTATCCCGTGAAATCCTTCAAGAAGCATTAGAACAAGCTCACAAAGGCCGTATGCACATCATGGGCATTATGCTTGATACAATTGCTGAACCACGTCAACACATGTCTGAATATGCTCCACGCATCATTACTATGAAAATCGATCCAGATAAGATTCGTGACGTAATCGGTTCTGGCGGTAAAGTGATTCGTGGTATCATCGAAGAAACTGGCGCTAAAATCGACATCGAAGATGATGGTACAGTATTCATTGCTTCTGTAGAACAAGAAGGTGCTGCAAAAGCTCAACAAATTATTGAAAACCTTACTAAAGAAGTTGAAGTAGGTGAAGTATACCTTGGTAAAGTAACTCGTTTGATGGCATTCGGTGCTTTCGTAGAGGTATTACCAGGTAAAGAAGGTCTTGTACACATTTCTAAACTTGCAAAAGAACGCGTTGAAAATGTAGAAGACGTAGTAAATGTAGGTGATGAGATCATGGTAAAAGTTATCGAAATCGATAAACAAGGCCGTGTCAACTTGTCCCGTAAAGATTGTTTAAAATAAGAGGTGTTACATGGATATTCGTGGCTTTGAAGTAGTTTCTGCTTTTGAAGAACAAGATATCAATTTACCGACACGTAAAACAACAGAAAGCGCAGGTTATGATATTGAATGCGCTGAAGCTGTTACTTTAGAACCAGGTCAAGTAGTATTAGTGCCAACAGGTATTAAAGCTTTTATGGCATACGATGAATACCTTGCCATTCACATTCGTTCTAGCATGGCTATTAAGCGCCATCTAGCACTCGTAAATAGCACAGGTATCATCGATAGCGATTACTATAATAATGAGGAAAACGAAGGTCATATTATGATCGCTCTACTCAATTATGGTAAAGAAACAGTTTCCCTTGAAAAAGGCGAACGCGTAGCCCAAGGCATTTTCTCTAAATACCTTATCACTAACGATGACGATGCTACAGGCATTCGTACAGGTGGTATTGGTAGCACTGGGACTATGTAAACTAAATACGATTCTAAATAGAATGGTGAAAGCCGCTCAACTGACGTTGGGCGGCTTTTTATGTGTAAAAAAATACGTATTATCTTAGATATACTATAGTCAATCCCAAAGCTTTTGTTTGTATTATGTTGTATAGGAGATTAACTATGGAAACTTTAAAAGAAAACATTATTACTGTTGAAGACATCAAAGAAGAAATTGAAAAAGCAAAACTAGAAGTACCAAGAGAAGATGAAGATTTTGATGATCGCTATGATCGTTTACATGCCGAGTGGGAGGTAAAAGGATTAAAAAAATATCACAAAGAAATTAATGATGCTTTTACTAATAAGGAAACTTTCAAAAATTGGGTAATTGATATCTGGGGAGATATAGATACCTATATTACTGTTATTAATGAGGAGCTAAAACTGCGTGAGATCGAAATAACTCGAAAAGCATCCGAATGCGCTGCATTGATGAAAATTTTTATTTCCTCTGAAAGTGGTTCTAGAGATGAAGCTGAAGAAAAGGTAAAACGTAACCTAGAAGAAGCTTTAGAAGAACATGACCAAAGAATTCTTAATATCTATGATGTAGAAGTAGTACCACTTTTAAAATGGTGTGAAGAATTACTTGTAATGAAAGCCTTTTTAAATAATAACTTCTATATGAAAGGATCCTTTACAGACGATTTAAAACTAATATACACAAATGTATTTACATTATTAGATCGAAATCTGCCAGAAAAAGTTGACTACAGTGATGCTCATTCCTTCGAGTATTATGTGTATTTAGAAGATGAATGGGAGTATTTGTATGTAGATGATTTAAATCCTGTAGAAGAACTGTTAGCTATATTACCTGGTAGTCCTTATGAATGTGATGTTATGTATTACGCTCATTCAATTAATAGAGAAATCAATTTAAAACGGATCTATATATTGAAAGATAGATATGAACAATATATTAATCATTTCATTATATGAAAATAAAAGAATACACATATAAATAAAGTAGACAAGATTATATTATTGATTAAAAAGGGTGGATATATAAACAAAATCCACTCTTTTTAATAGATGAATGTATAATGAAAATATTTATGAATATTTTATGAAGTTTTAAGTATATAATAAAACTTTATTGGTAAAATATTACAAGAAATAGTTTTTGTATAAGGATTATGGATTTATAGTATATTTGTAAATTAGAGGTGACTTATGTTTATTGTTATTACCGGGTTAGATGGTTCAGGGACTAGTACGATAGCAACAAAATTACATAATTTAGATAAAGGATCTATTCTTTTACATACTCCATCAACTGAATATGAAAGTCGTGAAATGATAGATACTAGTGTATATAAGACCTCGACAATGGCACATTACTTATATTATTTATCATCTGTTGCATATATATCTGATTACATAAAGAAAAATATTGATATAAGTAAAATAAATGTATACTGTGTACGTTATTTAATTGATACTATAGTGTCTCATCGTGTAGCAGGTCTAGATGTTACATTAGACTACTCTACATACAATTTATTGGAACCTGATATGACTATCTTTATAAACTTAGATGAGGATGAACGAAAAAAAAGAATAACTAAAAGAGGAAAGTCAACACTTGATAAAATACTTGATGATTCAATTAAAAGAGAAAAATTCCTAAAAGAATTTGATAGCCAATTAAGAAATTCTTATGTATTAGATAATGGTAAAGACGATATAGATAATCAAGTTGAATATTTGTATAAAAAGTATATTTTAAATAAGGATATTTTATAAATGGATGAAAAAATAAATTTTCTATTATCTGATGAATTGTATATTACTGAAGGTGATTATCTTGAACGTCAGTTATTAGTACAAGAGTTTTCTAAGCAACCAGAAGAATTTTTCTCTCAAATGAGACATTTTCAACCACAAGTGGGTTGCCTTAATTGTTGTGCAATATGCTCTAAAAAAGCTAGTACAGTTATGGAGTATTGGGATGTTAAGAGAATTAGAAATGTAGTTTCTGCAATCAAATATAGTGTTAAAGCATATAGAACAGAAAAACCTTTATTAGCGTGGGGACGTACGAATCATCGTATTGGTGTAGTTTTTTCATATTTAGATAATGATATTGGTAGTTATGAATATTTAGCTGATTTTATTGAAATAGTATATAGGGAGTTAGGAGTACAAATAAGATTATCAACTGTTGGCTTTAGTCGATATAATAATGTACTTAATCGAGCTCATAATTTGGTTAACTCAAGAAATCTATTACCAGCTATTGGTGGAGTTAGATTATCCTTTACCCCTTATGCTATTGGTTGGGCACATAAAAATTCTAATCAATATAGTCGAGAAGACTATATAAATGATATATCTAATTTTTTGAATATTTATAAACCATATTATGACTATACAGGTTCTGGTCGTAGAAATATGTGTGTAGAACTAAGATTTAAACCATTAGTAAAAATTTGTGATATAAAGATTTATGATATACATCAACATATGATTATATTAGCTGATAACGTTATATATATTTCCCAAAATAAAAATATTCAATTTGAAGCAGCTAATATTAGAAACCAATTTGTGCATTCAATAGATCTAGATAAAAAACCAATTAAATTTTGGTGTTTTGAATACACTAATGATATGAATCTGAACTCGTTGGTAGAACAATTACTAGCGATTAATTTATCAAGTAAGAACTTAGTAGATGCTTATATGTTAAAGAATAGAGAAGGTATATATTATTCGATTTCGCCTACAATTAGTGAAAATGGTAATAAAGGTGTGAATATTTATCCTAGAACAGATAAAAGAAAAAAATCTGGTTGTATTATAACAGAGCGTTTTTTTCTTAATGCATTAATTAGGGTAAAGCATCAGCATGGCTTAATGCGTAATTCAGAATTTAATAATGCTACATGGGATGATGTAAATCAGGTACTTTTAAATCTAGAAGAACAAGTAGAAATATATAGGATTAAAGACTCGATAAAATCAGAATACATTAAGGATGAAGTGATTCCAATGATATCTGGATATGCACAGGCATTAAAATTAGCGGGATATTCACCAGCGGATTTCTTTAATCCTCAATTTACCATTGATACAGGTATAATCTGTAATTTAGGTAAATCACTTAATGAGTTTAAAGGGATTACAAGTTTAGAGAATGAACCCTTAACACCAACACATGAACGGAATTATGGGAAAACTAATAGTACTATGACAACAGAAGGTGTTGCATGGAGATTGAGTTGTGAACATAATAATCAAATTATTATAGAAGAGTTAGAATTAATGAATACAGCTACAAAAGAGGGACAAATATCACGTGTATCAAAAATTAGTCTCTCTTTAGAACAAGACAATCAATTTACTTTTCAAGATTTGAATTACAATTATCTTGTTCCTGGACAGAGGTAATGATATATATGACTATTTATTTCTATAAAGAATTTGGTCCACTTGGTTATTTAGCGAGCTATTCTAATCATGGGTTTTATAAAAATGGAAAATATTGGGCAACTGTTGAGCATTTTTATCAGGCGCATAAATTTTTAAATACAGATCTACGCGAAAATATACGGCATGTATCAACACCGAAAGAAGCCAGTAAAATTGGTAGGGATAAAGATAATCCATTGAGAAAACATTGGGAATACTTAAAGTTAGATATTATGTTTGAAGCCGTATATAGAAAATTTATGTCCCATAGTGATATTCGAATCTTATTATTACTTACTAATAATGCTGAGATAATAGAAGAAACAACAAAAGAAAATTACTGGGGTTGCGGATCATTATATGATGGTAAAAATATGTTCGGTAAAATTTTAATGAGTGTTAGATGTTTAATGAGAAGGATTGAAAAAATGTACTTTATTAGTAAAAAAGGATATGAAACTAAATATAATGAATTTTTAAATGTTGATAATGAAATCATTGAAACCAATAGAGAAATGGGTGAAAGTGCAAAAAGAGACAATGATTTAAGAGAGAATCAAGAGTTTATGCAATTACGTGTCAAAGCTATGTATGAATTGCCACAAAAAAAAGAACGATTAAGGCTATGTTGTGAAAATGCAATTATTATAGAAGATATGGATGAATTTAAAAATTTTGATGGTACTAAGGTTATTATTGGTAGTACTGTTAAACTTGATTTTGAAGGTGATATTTGTGAATATACTATTTTAGGATCAGAAGAAGGCGATATAGATAATGGAATATTATCTTGTGAAGCACCTATTGCACAAGCTATTTTAGGTAAACAAAGTGGTGAAGAAGTTGAATTTAATGGATGCAAAATTGTTATAAAAGAAATAACAATTTCGTAATTTATATATTTTTTTGGTAAGAAATTATATGGGAAATGATAAATCTATGGGGATAGTAAAATTAATAGCTAGTTTTTTTAATGGTGAGATTGGCATTACTAAAGCTACAGAAAGTAATATGATAAAAGATGATAAATCAAATATTATTAAAGAAAAAAATGATTTAAGTACCCCAAAGTCGTCTGATAAAATTTTGGAAATAGATAATGAAAGAGATAATTATATGAATAGTGAAAATACTTATGATATAAATGATACATCTGAAACATATACAGTAAATGATTATGTTGAAAATAATATAAAAGATGAAGAAGTTGATAATTCTGATATCTCTATGCATGGTTACAATATATGTATACGTTTAAATGATGAGAATGAGCGAAGAAATCGTTTAAAAACAAGTCAGGTAAATTTACTTAAAAAATTTCCAAAACTATATGAGTTACCTTCAGAAACTTTAATGCAAAATATCTTAGACGGAGTGTTTACAGAAGGATTTCAAAAGCAAATGTATATTAGAAATCTTACTTTTACTCATAAGAATGGATATGATATTAAGGTCCTTGGCATTAGACCAGAAAGAACACCTGGAGATTTTTTAGAAGACTATTTACCGAATAACGTTTCACTTTTATTTAAAGGACATATATCAGGAAAGGTATTTAGAGTTGACTCAGTATTTGAAGTCATGGATACAGAACAACTTGACTTTGAAGTTGATGTTAATGCTACACCATATCGAACACCAGATAAAATTCGTATGAATTTTCTTTATGATATTTTGGCAAATGCGGGTTCACTTACTCAATATACAGAAGAGAAACTTGAAGAGTGGAATCAGTATTTGGACTGGAAAAAAGAATTAGCTAATCGCCAAATTTATGGTTGCAAATTTTTTAAAATAGGTTTTGATGAAAAACAGATGCGATTAAATTTTTGGTTAGTTTTTGAGAATCAGGATATATTTAAAGCTTTTAAAAAATATTTAAGTAGAGATATTCAAGTTTTTGATAATAGTTATTCTAAAGATCCGTGGCATTTTGATTTTGCGGGAGATATGAATAATACAAGACAGCGATTTAGGAGTATTGAACTTGGGCGCTATAGAGGTATTGTAAGTGAGTATTATCTTAAAAATAATAGAGATGAAACCATTAATAGTGATATTACAGAGAATTATTTTTTTGATGATGTTATAAGTGTAAATGATGATGAAGAAAATGAAAATGATGTATCAATAGAAAATATTTATAATGCATATAGTAATCCTTATATAGTACAAGTTGCATATGAACTTAATTATAAAGATAGGGATGAGATTAAACAATTAAATTTGACTGATGAAGATGTCATTCAGTATATATATGATAATATTTTAGGGAATTACTATAAAGATGGATTTTTAGCTTTATCTGCGATTGGAGATTTTGTCCTAATAAAAAGATTTCAAATAGCGATTGAACAACTGAAAAAAGATGAATCCTATTCACCCAATTTAGCAATGTGGTTATTTAATGTTAAACGAGCAAGAATTCCAGAAGAAGTTGATATAAAGATTGATAAGTGGCTAAATCCGAGAATTGAAAATAATGAAAACCAAAAAGAAGCTGTTCGCAAAATGATTTCAGCACCAGATTTATGTTTAATACAGGGTCCTCCAGGAACAGGTAAGACAACTGTTATTGCAGAGGCAATCTATCAATTTGTACGTCGAGGGGATAGGGTTTTAGTCGCTTCACAATCTAATGATGCGGTTGATAATGCCTTAGAACGGTTAGTAGAGTCTCCGGATATTAGAGCTATTAGATTGGGACAAAAAGGTAAAAGAAAAAGAAGAGTAGACGATAAAATTACAAATAAATTTGGTGAGGATGAGGCACTTAAGTATTATTATAATGCTCTTTCAAATCAACTTTCAAAAACTTGGATAGATTTATGGGACTCAATGGAAAGTGATGGTATTCAGTATGATATAGATATTCGTGATGCAAGTCTATTTCAGCAGGATCTTGCAAGTATAAATCAAGAGTTGACTGTTGTAAATAAAAAGTATATTGAATCAAAAGAATACTTAGATAGTTTAAATAAACAACTTAAAATAATTAATGATGATAGTATTAAATTAGAAGCAGATAAAGAACAATATCGCTTAGCAGTTGAATGTTTTAATGGTGAAAATGATTTACAATTTTATTTGTCTGAAGATTTAATACGGATATTTGAAAAAGAGTTAAATAATCTGATTGAAAGGACAATTAAAACAGGAATAATTTTAGTTGAAGAACGCTTAAATGTTGATGAAATGGGCTTGTATAAAGTACAAAATGATGTGTATCTTATTTCTAAGAGGCTAAAGACTCTTAAAGGATTATACAAAAAAATTCAAAATTCAAAAGGAGATGATAGAAGACATGATAGTGATATTTTAATTCTTAATAGTCAGTTAGCTGAGATAAATGAAAATTTATTGGTCTGCATAAAAAATGAAGACGAAGAAGGAAAGCGAGACTGCATAAATAAAATTAGCACTATCCAATTGCAAATCGATAAACTCCAACATTCTTCTTCGGTAGTAAGTATTTCTGAGACTGAAAAGATAATACTTCATAAAAATATAATAGAAGGTATTAATAATGATGATCCAGAAAAATGGTCGAATACTTTTGCTGAGATTATTAAACAATGGGATCAGTCTATTGATTTATCATTAAATAAAATAAAAAATATAATAAATTCTCGAAAAAGTATTGATACTACCGATATTTTTAATCATAAAAAAGCTACCGAAAGTAAAATTGTTGAAATTAAAGAAAAAATTAATGAAATTAAGTCACAGCAACTATCAAAATCACAGACACTCCTTAAATTACGTGAGAAGTATGGAATTAATACAACAAATGCAGAGGAGATTATTTCATATATTAAACAATTAAAAGAAAGAAATCTCAATAAGCTGAATGAGCATAGAAGTTTAAGAGATGATTGGGAGAAGACTTTAAGAGAGTTTAAATTACGTTTGGAAGATAAAGACTCTTTTAAGTATGATCAAGAATATTATCAGCAAATATATGTGAATGCATGTAATGTTGTAGGAATTTCTTGTACTGATAATATGAAAAATCTTTCTGATAATGGATATAATGATTTTGATGTTGTAATTATAGATGAAGTTAGTAAAGCCACTCCTCCAGAATTATTGATTCCATTGATGAAAGCTAGAAAGGCTGTATTAGTTGGTGATCATAGACAATTGCCGCCTATGTTTAAAGAACATGAAGGTTCATATAAGGAACTCGTAGAAAGTCAAGAAGATACACCAGAGGAAATTAAAGAATTATTAACTAAGGAGAATTTTAAAAAATTTGAAAATATGGTGACGTCTTCGTTGTTTAAAGACTATTTTGAACAAGCAAATGAGACTATAAAGCATTCTCTATTAGTTCAATATCGTATGCATTCTAACATTATGGAAATTATTAATAGATTCTATGAACAACGTTTATCTTGCGGAAACTCAGAAGAAGTTGAACGTTTAGAAAAAAATCATGATTTAACTATAAAAGGTGTAGATGGAAGTACATTTATTAAACCTGAGAACCATGCGTATTGGGTCGATTCTTCAGCCTTACCTAGTGGTCGTCCAATTTATGAAGTGAGACCTAATTATAGTACTTCTAATTATAATGTTTTAGAGAAATATATTATTATTGAATTGCTAAAAAAAATAGCTCATTCATATAAAGAGAAAGGGTATAGTAAAGAGAATAAGAAAACTGTTGGTGTTATTAGTTTCTATCAAATGCAGGTTAATGAGATAAGAGAAATATTTAGAGAAGCAAAGAATTATTTTGATTTTTCGTCTATTGATGTAGATATTAATACTGTAGATAGATTCCAAGGAAAAGAGAAGAATATTATTATTACTAGTTTAGTACGAAATAATAGAAAAGGTCATGCAAGTAAACATGTAGTAGCATTTGAACGTATTAATGTGGCTTTTTCTCGTGCTCAAGAACTTTTGATTATTGTTGGCGCAAAGCATATGTATGAAAATCAGTCTGTTAAGTTACCTAATATGGATATGCCAGGATTTAAGACTGCACCAGTATACAAAAATATTATGGAGGGTCTAAATAGAAAAGGTTGTTTTAAGACTTGTAATAAGATAATCACTCCAGAAATTGAAGAAAAAATAGTAGTTGAATATAAAGAGATGGGAGGTAAATGATGAATTTTACAGAAGTAACGCTATCATATCCCTGTGTGCAGAATAAAATTGAAGTCTCACATTTTACCGCAAGAAAGTCTACAGCAATTGAGTGGATAATTTTAGAAGCAATTAGTAAGTGCCAAAAGCTTACTGATTATGAAAGCTTATCTATAGGAAAATTTTTTGAATGGATATTTACTATTTCCGATGCAGATTCTCTTGTTCGTCCCGTTTTGTTATCACTTCATGATATGGGTGCAATAATAATTAATGGAATTGATGATGAAACTAAACTTGATACCGTTGAAATGAGTAATTTGAAGTTGACTGAAGTAGGTCAAGAAATGCAATTAAAAGGACTTTTACCTGGAGTTGCTGCAGAAGATGTCATTTCTATCTATTATGATGTTATATCAAAGTCATTAAAAGAAAATGCAAGTTTTTACAAAGAAGAATCTACAGGAATACATGTAGTTGATTTAGATCAATCAAAAGATGCCGAAATTCCGGAAGGGGTTATTCGCGAATGGCTGTTTGCAATTCAGAATAATAAAAAGAAGAAATTTCATTGGCTTACATCTACTACAAAGATTAAATCTATAACTAGATTAGAATCTAAATTATATTGGAAGAATGTGTCTAGAAAAGTTGAATTACTTGAGGGTATGAGATGGAAAATTTCTGGCATAGAAGATGAAAGTATAGATAAAATTTCTTTAGAACAGTCAGATTTCGATATCCTAGATAAGATAGACGATTTATGTCATTTAAATATTGAAAATCCTGATAAAGAATTAGAAAAAATAGTTTTACTTTCGGACATTAACTCTCTAATAGATGAATTTATCAAGAATAATAATGACATATTCTTTGTACACTCAAAATATTATAAGGATATAAATTTTTATCAGAAGAATAAGAATAAACTTAGAATTGTATTTGTCTATGGTTCTAGTAAGTTTGAGGTAGAAAGTAATAACACATACATGGTTATCTATGTGCCTAATACTGAGTTACAGGGGAATGGAGTTTATTTTAGTTCGAAACAATCTATAAAAGCAGGAGTCACTACTGTAATTGCTGGAGATGTATCTAGAGAAATAGCAATTGCATATATACCCATCAAAAAAGAATTTAATACTCAAGAGATAGTAGTTGATTTAGTTAATAGCTATTATAATCAAGAGAATATTATTTTATTTGCTTTATATAATCATGGATTAAAAGATTTATTTTTGCATTATATTGGTCAAATTATTTCTGATGAGGAAAGAATAGTTGATAAGGCAAAAGTAATTGAACAATTTAATGAAAAAAGTAGAAGCTATTATGGTAGAAATATTATTTCTTCAGATGATAGTGAAAAATTACTTATTAATGAATTTTATATAATTGAAAAATGTTCTAATATAGAGAATGCAATAGATTTAATAACAGAGTATGCTGAAATTAATATTTTTAAACAGGATGAGTCTCTACTAAAAAAAATAATTAGTATTGTTTTAGGACATATTGGAGAGCAAGATTCATTAGAAAATATTTGGGAAGTTTGGAAATCTATTAAATCTATAAAGAAATCGCTTATAGATTTTGCTATTAGTAGCGGACTTCATAAGAATTTGTATTCAAAGAAAAGTATAGTCGCTTTTATAGATCGTTTTACAGATGAAAATCTATTTGAAATTGAAGAATACACTATAGTAGAACGGATTATTCTTAATATGAGAAGAATATCTTTACAAATAGAAGATATGTTACCTGAGTTGGATTTATACCAGATAGTAAGCTATGAAAAATATAATGAGCTTATTCTTTCTCATAAAGATATTATAGAAAATTTGTATGACAAAGTTAGACAGTGGCAAGATGAGGAAGAAAGATTTAGTAATGCAATTATTGATATTACTGAAGTCCTTAATCTTAAAAATTCGTTTACTAATGTGAGGAATAATATTGATGGACTAAAAAATTCTTTAGCCATATTTTTTAATGATTCATTCATAAAATTTAATAAGGTTTATATTGTTGATACTTGCTCTTTAATAAATGAGCCAAATCTGATTTCTTGGTTTGATGATGGTAAGGCATTATTGGTTATTCCAATGGTTGTATTAGATGAATTGGATGGCTTGAAAAATTCTGAAGATGAGGAAATCGTATATAAGGCAAGAGATGCTATTAGAAATATAAGTAATTACAATGCTTTTGATTGGTTGTTGAGTGGTGAGATGAGTTATCCTGAATTATTATTAAATGATTTAGATAAGGAACGAAATGATAACAAGATTCTTTCCATTGCAATTAAATATTGTGCAAAAGAACCTATATTATTAACTGATGATATTAATCTAGGAAATATTGCTACTGCGAACAAAATTAAAAATATAAATCTTCATTCATTTCAATTAATGAAGGAACATGAAAAATTATCTAATTTAGGGCACAAAAAAAAATCTAAGAAAAAGAAAAAATAGGAGGTTATATGAGTAGATCAAATGAATATTCTTATGAGCTAGAATTAGAACGTAAAAGACAAATATATTTGAATAGAATTTCTGCAACAACGGAAGAATATTATCATCGTTATTATAAGACATTTCTAGATATGAAGAATAATGGATTATCTGCATATATTCCTTCTGAAATGAAAAGGTTGGAATCAGATCTTTCTCAGTTAAGAAACTTACTTATTGTAGATCCTGAAGAGGCAAGAGAACTTAGCTTTGAAGTGGGTTCTTATATTAGAAGTATGTCATCATTAGCGATGAGTGCACGTGAGCAATTTGAACGATTGGAAAGAATGCGAGTAGAGAATCTTAGAGCTGAAAGAGAGTATCAACACAGTATATTAATGGATGAGTATTTTCAAATTTTGAAAAATATTAAGAATCCAATTGTAATAAATTATTCTAAAGAAGGATTGCAAGAACTTAAAGAGGAAATTGAAAGTGGAAATCTTACAAGTGTTGCAGATTTAAAAGAAAAATCTGAGCATGTTATTTCTGAGGCTAAAATTAAAGCTACTGAATGGAAAAATTATACTATTAATAAAAATCGGAAGAAAGATGTGGCCCAATCTATTGGTGAAGTAGAAGAAAGGGTTAATAAAGAAAATATTGAAGATCAAGAAAAGACAAAAGAATTTATGTCTAGAATTAGAAAATTAAGAGTTGATTTAGAGTCTGGTGCTTTAGATACAAATACTATTGAGGCGAGCGTTGTGGAAATTGAAAATGCTTTGGATGATACCCTTATAACGGAAGAAACTAGGCGAGAAATGGTATTAGCAGTTGTAAATCAGTTTAAAAGGCAAGAATTCATAGTTGAAAAACCACAATTAGTAAAAGTAGATGGCAAGAATTTTGTAAAAATAGTTGCTAAGCAACCATCTGGTAAAAGAGCAGTTTGCAACATTGATTTAAAAGGAAAAATTGCCTATAAATTTGATAATTATGTTGGTATGACATGTTTAAAAGATATTGAGAAATTTAATGTAGATCTTGACAGAGTATATTCTATAAAGCTTTCTGATGAAAGAGTATTATGGCAGAATCCTGATAGACTTTCAATGGATGCTAACTCTTTACCTAATAATGAAGGGAGAAATGCATAATGATAGATATAGAATTAAATCTATGGTTAGAACGATTCAGTAGAGATATTGGGTATAAGTCATCAGTTATAGTGTTTGGAAATACTTCTGATATAATGCTCAATCCTAAGAATTCAGGTAAATTTGATTCTGTGATAAATACAATTATTTCGTATATAAGAGATAGGGGATATAAGCAAATAATTAAGTGGGATCGAGTAGATGGAATTGATTACAGCATATCGGATGACCTTATCGATGTATCTAATCAATTTGTACAATCAGAAAGTCCTAATGATTATGATTTAGGTGATTATGATTTAGCTGATAATAGCAATCAAAATGGAAATCATTATAAAGCTCCAGATGAATTTTTTCCTTATATGCTAAATATTATGAAAAATAGTTCTAATAAAACTGCTTTTGTATTAGATTACTCAGATTATATATTTGGAAATGCAAATTCTTTATCGGAAAAAGAACGAGACTATTTGGCTACATTGGGAAAGGTTCTTGAAACAGGGCAGTCATATAATATGCTAGACAGTAACTTTGCTGACATTAGAAATATTGTCATTATTGTTGCGCATAATAATGCAATGATTCCTCCAGCATTTTATTTAAATAATTCCATGGTTGGTTCTGTAAATATACCATTACCAGGGCATAAGGAAAGAGAACATTTTATAAACATAAATAGTTCTTGTTTAAATATTACACAAGATATTATTTCGGATAAAACCGCTAAAGATGATCTTATTGATGCACTAGATGGGTTTTCTTTGAAAGAAATTGCTCAGCTGATGAAGTTATCACGACAAATTTCAGAAAAAATGTCATTTGAAAAACTTATAAATTTATTTAAATATGGTGAGAAAGTCAGTCCTTGGGAGGAATTATCAAAAGATAAGATAGAGCGAATAGAGGAGGAATTAGGGAATAGAGTTAAAGGTCAGGCTTTTGCTATTTCTAAGGTGAAGGATGTTATAATACGTGCATACACTGGATTTTCAGGTTTACAACATTCTTCAAAACAAAAAAAACCAAAAGGAACTCTATTTTTTGTGGGCCCTACAGGTGTAGGAAAAACTGAACTAGCAAAATCTCTAGCGAGTTTTGTATTTGGTGATGAGAATGCATGCATACGATTTGATATGTCTGAATATAACCATGAACATAGTGACCAAAGGCTAGTTGGTGCACCTCCTGGATATGTAGGATATGAAGCTGGAGGTCAACTTACTAATGCTATAAAAGAAAAACCATTTAGTGTTCTTCTTTTTGATGAGATTGAAAAAGCACATGGAAGGATTCTAGATAAGTTTCTCCAAATATTAGAAGATGGACGACTTACTGATGGAAAGGGAGAAACAGTATATTTTTCTGAAACAATTATTATTTTTACTTCTAATATTGGGGCTGCAGAAGTTAGTTCTGATATGAATAATATCGAAGTAAAAAAGCAATTTGTTGAGAAAGTTAAAAATCATTTTATTGAAGTTCTAGGGAGGCCAGAGCTATTAAATCGTATAGGTGATAATATTGTTCCTTTTAATTTTATTGATGATCCTAAAGTTTTTATTGAAATCGCAAAAATTAAGTTTAAAACAATAGAAGATTTTGTGAAAGAGCGCTATGGAGCAACGATTATATTGGATAATGAAGATAAAATCTTTCATTCTATTGCTTTGAAAGCTGGGAAGCAAAATGGTGGTAGAGGGCTCTTAAATGTTATGGAGGCAGATATTATTGATCGGTTGTCAAAGTTCATATTTGAACGTTCTGATATATTAAGGAATCACGAAATTCTAATTAAACCATTTTATCCAGAAAAACCAGAATTATGTTTATTTGATTTTATATTGAAGTAGGTGTGCTAATGTCCTATTTAAACTTGGCCTCTATACGACTTTGTACGGAGGCTGAAGGTCCAGGAAAAAGGTTTGCTTTATGGGTTCAGGGATGTGAAAAAAAGTGCCCTGGATGTTGTAATCCTGATATGCAAGAGCTAAAAAAAATTTTTATCGTTGATATAAAAGATTTAATTGGCCTTATTCAACAGTCTATGTTTGAAAATGATATAGAGGGAGTATCTTTTATTGGTGGGGAACCCATGCTTCAAGCTGAAGGATTAAGTGAAATTGCTATGTGGGCTAATTCTGTAGGCCTTACAGTACTAGTATTTACGGGATATAAATTAGAAGAATTAACAGGTATGAATAATTCTAGTATAAATAAGTTGCTTAAATATACAGATTTGCTTATAGATGGAATTTTTATAAAAGAGAAATATGATACTGATCGAGACTGGATAGGGTCTAAGAATCAAAAAGTTCATTTCTTAAGTAGCGCTTATAAACCTGGAGTAGAATATAAAAATCAAGAACATAAAATGGAGCTTCTTATATCAGAAAGTGATATTCTAATTAATGGTTGGCCATATTAGTAACGTGGGGGGGACTAATACGAATATTACTATCAAAATACCTCGAGAGTGATTGGGGCAATTTCAGAATAAATTACTTACACCCTACAATCGAAATTTTGGTAATCTTGAAGAAATGATTATTCAGTTATATCAAAAAGGTATCACTACATGTGAAATAGCTGATATTATTGAAAATATGTATGGTTGCTATTATTCGCCACAAAGTATTTTTAATATGACTTAAGTCATTGCAGAAGAAGTATATGCGTTTCATAATCGACCATTACCTTCACAGTTTGCTGTGGTCTATCTAGATACTCCTTTCATCACTGTTAAACGTGGAACAGCTCAAAAAGCGGCTCTTCATGATTTAATTGTAATTACACCAGCAGGTGAGAAACATGTCATCGATTATGGCATATATCCTAATGAAGGTACTTTAGCATACAAAAACTATTAGATCATGCAAAACAGAGAGGTCTAGAGGACATTCTCCTTTTTGTCGGTGATGGTTTTCAAGGATTTCAACAAGCTTGTCAGGAAATATATCTTAGAGCACGTTTTCAACGTTGTTGGGAACATATAACTCGTATGGTACGTATGCTAACTAGAAAACATGATATAGCTTCTGTATTGGCACAAACTGCTAATACAACACAATTAGCTGAAGTAGCTTTGTATAAATTTTTAGAAACGTAATCGTCTAAATACCCTATGCTTACGAATACATTATCCGATATTACTGATTTATTCACTTTTTTTTAGTTTCCTGAATCCATTAGGCCCTCAATATATTTCAATAATCTGATTGAAGGTCGGAATAAACAGTTAAAAAGACGAATAAGCCATAAAGAACAGTTTTCATCAATGGAATTATTAGATAATTTTGCATGCGCATTTGCAAGTGAGTAAAATGTATCGTGAATTTTGTGCAACATTTAGTCAGTTACAAAATATGTTTAGTATTTTAGAATAAAAAGACGTTTACACAAAATTATTTTACTACGAAAAATAATATCGGTTGATAGATATAAAATCGAAAACTTAGTGTAATATATAATCTGAGTCAGAATATGTGATTATGGTGTAGTTGTTAGTATTATAAATATAAGTATACCTTAAGAACTTGATTTTTATTTCACGACTGTCGGGTGAAGATTGTTATGTTAGTTATAATTCAATATATTTTTGTGAAAGTTTATAAATTGAATATTATTACTTGTACTGATTAAAGCTTATTTCTTAAAGATCAACTAATAGAGAGTATATCATGTCAAAACGTTTTCAAGTAAAATTTAGAATTAAATCTGACCCTAAATCAACATCTCGAAATGGGGTAAATGCAACTATGGTTACTGCCTCTAATATGTGTGATGCACGTAATCAAGTAAAATCACGTTATGCAAATAGTTTATATGGAATAGAAGTTATTTCTGTTGTTGAAAAATAAGAAGATATTATGCCAAAATTTTATCCAACAATAATAAATAGTTTCCATGGTAGTGAAGGAGAGCGTCTCGTATATGAGGCGCTCTCTAAATTAAATAATGAATATGTAATTTTTCATTCATATAGATGGTTAGGTGAATTAAACCAACGCAGGAGTGAAGGTGAGGCAGACTTCGTTATTTTACATCCTAAAAAAGGTATTTTATCCATAGAGGTAAAGGCTGGAGGGATTTCTTACCGTGATGGGAACTGGATTCAAATGAATCGAAATACAAAAGAAGAAAAAATTATAGATCCTTTGGGGCAAGCTGCAGAAAGTCAATTTAGGATTCAAAACTATTTACGGAAAAATTTTAATGGGCAAATGCCTGTTATAGGACGTGCTGCGTGGTTTCCATCAGTAGCTATTCACAATAAGGTTTCTTTACCCTTAGAAGCTAATAGGGATATAGTTTTGGACGTGGATTGTTTAATTAATCTACAAGAGTCTTTAGATAAGGCATTTAGCTATTGGAAATCTAATTTAGGATTTAGAGAGTCAGAACAATCTGTAAATGACTTTCAGAATATGATTAAGATTCTCATGCCTACATTTAATATTGTAGAATCTGTTGCAAGTACAGCTCTTGCATCAACAAAAAGTTATATTCAGATGACGAAACAGCAAGCATCTATATTGCATTTTTTACGGGAGCAGCCAACGGCTGTTATACATGGACCAGCAGGAACAGGTAAAACTATGCTTGCTATTGAAAAGGCTAAAATGTTAGCTGCTGAAGGTAAAAAAGTATTATATTTATGCTTTAATGAGTTCTTATTATCTTATGTGAAAGAGCATTATTCTTGTGAGAATATAGTATTCCATAATGTTAGATCATTAGCTGAAGAGTTAATGCCTAATACTGATTATGCTATTTCTGAAATTATCCTTCAGTTTATAGAGTACTTTCAAAATGAATATGATGATCTTAAATGGTCATATGAAAATGTAGTTATTGATGAAGGTCAAGATATTGATGAACATATACTAGAACATATCTCTATGTTAGTAGATATGTTGGGCGGTCATTATTACGTATTCTATGATAAAAATCAGTATATAATGATGCATAAGTCGACGCATTGGTTAGATACCTATGGAGATTGTCGTCTTGTCTTATATAAAAATTGTCGCAATACTGCTGAAATAGCAAAGACTGTAGGTACAACATTAAGTGATATAAAGAAAGACGCTTATATAAATGAATTGTCTGGAATAAAACCTCTTGGATCATTTTATAAGAATGAAAGTGAATTACGCAATATTGTAACTAAATTTGTTACAAAAATGATTCAAGATAAGGTAATGCCCGAAGACATTGTAATTTTAACTACAAGTAGTGTTCCTAACAGTATGTTGACAAATATTTCTGCTGTAAATGGAGTATCTATATCTACTACGCCCAAGAAAAATAGTATTCTATTCACATCAGTACGTAAATTTAAAGGTTTAGAAGCTAAAGCAGTATTACTAATTGATATTTTAGTTAATCGCCTCACTAATGAATTACATAAACGTTTAGTTTATGTAGGTTCATCACGTGCAAATACATATTTACAATTAGCGTTCCATGATAATGTACCTAATGAAGACTACAAGTCTATTTTAAATCATTTAGGAGTTAATGAAATCAATGAACCTTGTAAAGAAGCCCTATTAAATACTTTTGGTCTTGATTTATTAAAATAATATTTTGATGCGTTATTTTACACGCATATACTTTTGTACAATATACATGTAGTAAGTTAGTTATTTTAAAATTATTTCGTTGTATAGAGGTGTATAGTATGAAAACAGATATTATTAAAGAGGCTCTTGAAAGTGTAAAAAAGGAAGATCCTAAGTTATACGAAGATGTAGTAGAGTATGTTTCTTCTAATCGAAATAAAACCGGTGTTCATCCTGATGGAGTGTATAAAGAACACAGCTGGCCAAATATTATAGGCCCTACTCCTGGACCTTTTCCACATCTCCGGAATCCATTTTATCCATTGTCAGGTTTATATTTGCTCTATAAGCTTGTAAGACGAATTTGGAGGTTATTACGTGGCAAACATCAAGATATATCCTTAGATGATATTATCAAGTATATGAATAATCAGAAATAATTTGTTATATGGGAGAGTAGTAATGGGTTCTAAAAAGTTAAAATTAGGTGATATTGTATTTTGTCAACGTAGCAATATTTTGTTTGGTGATACATATCAACATTATGGTGTATATGCTGGTTATAAGAAAATTATCCATTATATAAAGGGAGATTCTCTATTTGATGGAAAAATTGCAGAAACTAGTATAGACGAGTTTTGTGATGGTGATACCTTGTATATTGCTGAAGATGATACATTATTATCTATTTTTCAAGATTCTGATGTAGCTGCAAGTTTTTATGGTCCACGTAAAACTGTACAACGTGCTAGAGCGATGATTGGAAAAGGTGACTATGATCTATTTGATCATAATTGTGAACATTTTGCTATTTGGTGTAAAACAGGATACTTGAAATCAACTCAAACAGGACTAGAAGGAATAGCAGCACAATTTCTAAGACCAAAATTGGGACCATTCAAATGGTTAGTTGATGACATTTGGCGTGTAGAGGCAGAGTATTAATAGTAAGTGTATGAGACTAGCAATACAATATATGTTGTGTTGCTAGTCTTAACTTTTACAATTCAGCAATAATATAAAACATTTTAAAATTTAATTATTGACACACACGGATGCGTGTATTATAATTACATCATCAGGTGAAAGATATCACCGACATGTTGAACAGAAAGACTTAGATTCTAACAGCAATCCTATAACATAAATAGCTTGATTAAGATGAGTATAGAATCTAGTATAATTTCATAGTTATCGTTCATAAACGATTCATAAGGTTAGACACTATCAGCAATCCTTTGATTAAATAACCAAAAAAGTAGATTGGGAGACCCCTTGGTCTAGAGTTCCGTGTCTAGTTTACCTTAGCCTCAGTGAGGTTAGTAATTGTCTTGAACTTTGTATTGTAACCGCTCACGGTTGTCTTGTTTATTTTGCTTTCAAAATTTACGTTGTGATAATCAGCAGCGGTTTTTTTATGCTAAGGAGATATGAGCTATGAATACATTTATGGACGCATTAACAAAAAATGAAAAATCTTATACTTTAAATGAGGCAACTGCATATCGCACGAGTGGTAGTGCGTTGGTAGATCTTAATTTCTCAGTACCTTCATTGCGGCAGGCTGCTGTTGATTTCTATGGTAAAAGTAAATATAACCGATACTTATATAGTGCTGATGGTACTATGGATGCAGTAGAAGCATTGCGTTTATTTATTACATCTTATGAGGAAGATCCTCTTTATACTATGAAATGGCTTATGTATGCACGCCATATTAAGATTGGACTTGGTGAACGCGATGTATTTCGTATGATGCTCACTAAAATTGGTGATTTGTATCCAGAGATGGCATTGCAATTCATCATCGGCACTGAGTTATGGAACTATGGTCGTTGGGATGATGTGTTGCGCATCTTCTTTGATACGACGAGTACTATCTTACACGATGGAATTGGAGAGCTAATTGCCAATCAATTCAGACGTGATGTAATGGGGTGTGGACTTGGCGACTCTATTAGTTTATTAGCTAAATGGATGCCATCCAATAATACTTCCTCTAAGCAAAAACGTTCTGAGGCGGCTATTTTACAATCCCTGTTACATCTAAATGCACGAGAGTATCGTAAAATATTGTCTAAATTGCGCGAACATTTAGCGGTGGTAGATCGAAAGGCATCGCTAAATCAATGGAATGATATTAACTATAATCATGTGCCATCTAAAGCGAATCTTAAATATCGTAATGCCTTTTTAAAACATGATGAAGAACGTCGTAAGGTGTATCTTACATCATTACAAAAGGGCGACGATGCTGTTAAGATTAATGCCAACTCTATGTACTTGTACGATATTGTGCAAGCCTATGTAGAAAAACGTGGTTATTGGGGTGAGATTCTAAAACCTTATGACGAAACGCTAGAGCAATTATGGAATGCGCAGGAGGTACCTAAGGATTATGAGGATATTTTAATCATACGAGATGGGTCTGCTTCTATGTGTCAACACCTGACAGGTAATAGTTCTGTTACAGCCTTAAGCGTGGCAGATTCTATTGCACTGTATTGTTCACAACATAATAAGAATGAATCTTTTAGAAATCGATTTATCACCTTTAGCAATCGTCCACAAATGGTAGATATTTCGATGTGTCAAACATTGCGAGATAAGCTAAGACGCTTACATCGTTTTGACGATTATAGCAATACGGATATAGAGGCAACCTTTGACTTAATTCTCGATACAGTTGTGAGAAATCATTTGCGTCAAGATGAGTTACCTTCAGCATGCCTTATCATTTCTGATATGCAGTTTGATCAGGCTACAAAGCATGAGGATAATACAACCGTTATTGAATCATGTCGTCAGAAATTTGAAGCTCTTGGGTATACTATGCCACGGCTTATTTTCTGGAACGTATCTGTGTACGCACATAATACAATTCCTGTACAAATGCATCCAAGTGGTGTCATTCTCGTATCTGGATTCTCTAAGTCTATCGTTGATATGGTGGTATCTAGAGAACTCAATCCTGAAACGGCACTCAAAGCTGAGCTAGATGCAAAGTGTAGTATTGTAGATGAAGTACTACAGGACTATGTGAAGGTAGCGTAATATTTATATAATCTTATGACATAAGGTTCTTATTAGTCTGATTATGACTAGTAGGACCTTATTTTTGTGTACATAATTTGTGCTATAATGAAGAGAAGGTTTTATATGATAACAATCATTTTATATACGAGGAATTATATATGGCAATTAGCAAAGAAATTCAAAAGTCTAGTGAAATGAAATTCGACGGTAAGTTGATCAAAGTAACGTATGATATAGCAGATGTAAATGGTAATGAAGCGTGGCGAGAGGTAGTTCATCATCCAGGTGCTACAGCAATTGTAGTTGTTACGGAAGATAATAAAATTGTAATGGAACGTCAGTTCCGTTATGCTCTGCAACAGCCTTTGCTTGAAATTCCAGCAGGTAAACTAGATCCTAATGAAGAGCCTCTAACTTGTGCTAAACGTGAGTTAGCAGAGGAAACAGGGTATCGTGCAAATGAGTGGATTCCATTAGGTACTATTGCCACAAGTCCTGGCTTCTGTAATGAAGTGCTACATTTATATTTAGCAAAAGACCTGACTATGGGTGAAACTAATTGGGATCCCGATGAATATGTTGAGCTTGAGTATTTTACTTTACCTAAATTATTAGAGGCAATTAAGGCTGAACAAATTAAGGATAGTAAATCTTTGGCAGCTCTAATGTTAGCTATGCCTTATCTTAAGTAGTACTTTAATTTCATAATTACGTATAGTATAATTAACATATAAAGAGAGCCAAATAACGTGCTGCTAGCGTTAGGCTCATCTAAAATAGGGAAATTTGATGATGCCTAACGTGTTGAGGTAGTAGGATACCTCATACGTTAGGTGTTTTCATTATTATATACCATGGATTATTCTGCTTGAGTATTACAATAGGAGTACTTATGTATAAAAGAATTATTGTATTAGTTATGGACTCTGTTGGTATCGGTCACGCCGCTGATGCTGCGAAATTTGGTGATGAAGGTTCTAATACATTAGGCCATATTGAATCGACAGCAGGCCAGATTCATTGTCCAAACTTAAAATCTATTGGCATAGGTCGCATTGCTGATATTTCTGATACTGGTGAAAGCATTAAAGGTGCTTTTGGCCGCATGGCTGAGCTTAGTACTGGTAAGGATACGACTAGTGGTCACTGGGAGATGATGGGGCATCCCGTTACAGTTCCATTCCCAACCTTTTACGAAGGTTTTCCAAAAGAGTTGATGGATACTTTCACAAAAGAAACAGGCTATGGTTATTTAGGCAATGAAGTTGCATCTGGAACCGAGATAATTGAACGTCTTGGGGCTGAACACATCAAAACAGGTAAGCCTATTGTATATACCTCAGCAGATTCTGTATTCCAAATTGCTGCTCATGAAGATGTGATTCCTATTGATGAGCTATATCGTATTTGTCAAATTACCCGCGATAAGGTATGCATCGGTGATTACTATGTAGGCCGTATTATTGCTCGGCCATTCATCGGTGAACTAGGTAATTTTGTTCGCACCTCGAATCGCCACGATTATAGCCGCATGCCTGAGAAAAAGATGGTACCTCAAGAGCTACAAGATGCAAACATTCCAACTGTAGCTGTTGGTAAAATTGGTGATATTTATGCTCATGTAGGTTGGGATGAAAGCTATCCAACAAAGACTAATTCTCATGGCATGAATATGGTTCCATACTTACTTGGTTCCTCCTTTGATCATGGTCTAATGATGGTGAACCTTGTTGAATTTGATAGCCTTTATGGTCATCGCAGAAATGTAGAGGGCTACAAACGGGCTATTGAGGACTTTGATTACCAGCTAGGCGGCTTATTACAATTACTAAATGATGACGACTTACTACTCATCACCGCTGACCATGGCAATGACCCAACTTGGAAAGGCACAGATCATACTCGTGAACTAGTACCAATTCTTGGATATAGTCCACGTATGGTTGGACCTATAGACCTTGGTGATAGAAAAAGCTTTGCTGATATTGGGGAAACT
Source organism: Veillonella sp. S13053-19 (assembly GCF_002959835.1). Lineage (NCBI taxonomy): Bacteria > Bacillati > Bacillota > Negativicutes > Veillonellales > Veillonellaceae > Veillonella > Veillonella sp. S13053-19. Next base: position 203,546 of record NZ_PPDA01000008.1, read on the forward strand.
ATATTAGAAAACTTTGGCCTAAAACAATGGGGCATTGGAACATCATTCTTAGAGAAACTTAGTAAATAATTTTCTACTATGTTTTTCGTATATTAGGTTCAGAATCTATATTATTACCTATGTGCGACAATGATATTATTTCAAAATAATAAAGATAATATGCTATAAATGAGATACTACCAGTTAAAAATAAATAGTTTTAACTGGTAGTATCTTTAAAATAGACAGTTAAAGCATAATGAAAGACCAACTTATGTATATCATAGGTTGGTCTTCTTATATTGGTGCTGCATATTTTAAAATGATATGCTTATTTAATTATAGTAAGCCCTTATTTTCCATCATTTCTTTTATATTTAGTAAGGTGGATTTACAAACTACATCATATTCTAGTGTACTCAAGAAATCTGCAAATTTTCTATCATCTTCGTTTTTACAGTTTTCATAAGGAATTTTACCATTTTGTTGATATGGTTCTAGAATCCGATTTCGCCGGTGCTTCCAAGTATTATAATAAGGCCCTTTAAATTTTGTCATAAAGCCATTGCTATCGACTAATACAAAGCCTTCAGATTCATGATGTGAGTTGAGTTCTTTATTTATAATGTTTGTCAGTTCGTCCATAGTATTAACTTGTTGAATTGTTTTTACAATAGATATCAATTGTGTATTATATTTCTTAAGGATGGAGTCTAGTTCTGCTAGCCTCTCCCTAGAGAAAGATACATCAATATGTTTACCATTTACATCTAAGGTATTTTGAATCATATCAAGTACATAAAGATGATCTTGATCATATTTTATAATATGAGTATCTTCTTGGCTGATGACTTCAAACATCATAGAACAGCAATTACGTTTTAATAATTCTTTGATTTCTTCTTGTAGGCTTGTAGGTAATTTTTGGAATAAATTTTTAAACAAATCTACGTGTATACCTTCTGTAGTAGATTTAGAAGCAAAGACTAACTCATCATTAATGACACCAAGAATAGAAAGGTATCCATTTTCTTTAGTTCGAATTTCTACAGGGAAGGAGAGAGTGTTAGCTAAATTATTTAACTCAGTTTCTGGTCGTTCATTGAGATTAAAGAATTTATTATAACTACGTAATTTTACATCTCCTGTCATACGATCAACAAATAATCCCCGAGCTTGTACTGTATTTTCATTCCATAATCGTTTGTGGAATACACGTGAGGTAAAGTTCAAAGAATATAGGTTAGGAGAGCATTTTTTCACTTTTACTAATTTAGAATTACCCAAAATATTAATATCTTCATTTTGCGTGAAGATGACATGTTGTGTCATGTTTTGGTATTCATGGCGCATGTAATCTTTATCGTACACATCATTTTTAATACCATTTTTAGTAAAAGCATCTGCAGTAATATCAATGTATTTGAGTTCTCCACCAAACTCTACTTCTCCTTCTAAACAGAAGGAATATTTACCATCTGGAACACCGCGATGACCATGAATTTGAATAAAGTTCTGACACATACCTTTTTCGTAATTATTATCATATATTTTAGCAATATCTGTTTCGTAAGCTCCAAAACCATTTATAAAAGTAGAGGTAGCTATAAAGGTCATGTTAGGTACATAGGAAAGACCAGCATGGGATACTAAATATTTTTTGCCATGAAAGCTGAAAGGATAGCATTGACGAAGTGATTTATAAAAGAGGCGTAATTCTCGTTGAAGTGATTCTACATCTTTTTTCGTCATATCTTTTACGATAGGTGCCACTACTTCTTTCATAAATCGTTTGGAATAATCTAAGTTTGAATTGAATGCAAAGTTTGCAATATGTCGTTCGTGATTGCCTTCTAACATAATCGTATTAGGTAATGTGCTGAGGCGCATCATTTCGTACATCATTTCCTTATTTTCGATGCCGCGTTCCAAATAGTCTCCGCAAAAGATATAAAGTGTTTTTTCATCCCATGGAGTGATAGCTTGTTGTAATGCGGTGTAACAGCCGTGAATATCACCGATGATACGCACTCGTTCATATCGATTCGTTAAATTTACAGTAAAGTAATTGTTGATTTCATCGATAGAATTTATTTTCCTACAAAACTTTGGTAATGTAGTTGTTTTAATCATCTTGTGCATGCGGTGTATAACTTGCTCCGGTACTCGTTTGTAATCCGTTCGTGTAGCATTACGAGCTAAACATTCTTCTAATGATGTATCTGGTTCGTAGTAATATACAGTATATTTATATTTGTTAAGCAATTCTTTATATGCATTAACAGCTTTAGATGTAGTGTGGGTAGCATCTAAAACGACAAAGTCGCCGTTGCTCATTCGTTTCTCTAAGCAATCTAGTAGGAGTTCCCAGGCCGGACCATTATCCTCTTGTGAAATATACCAGCCGCTTTCACCAAGGGAAGGGCTGCGTAATAGCATACGGAAATGATCGGCTTCTAAGGTGTAAGCCTCAAGATTGTTGTCACGAATCCACTGAGACTTACCACTAGCAGGAGCACCACGCATTAATAATAGTGTTCTCATAGTAATAGTCCTCTAATCTGCCCATAGGGCGTAATAAAATATAACTGTATAAAAAACGAAACAATCATTATATAAAAAATGAAAAAGGGCATAAAAAAACAGCCTCAACGGAAATCCGAGAGACTGTCTTACTTGCTTTTAAAATTATAAAGCGTTTACTTTAGCTGCAAGGTTGGATTTTTTGCGAGCTGCAGTGTTTTTATGAAGTACACCTTTGGAGGCTGCTTTATCAATTACGCTAGTAGCATGAACAAGTGCTTGTTTTGCTTCTTCTACTGCGCCTGCTTGAACAGCTTCTACGGTTTTACGACTTGCTGTACGGATTTGAGATTTTACAGCGGCGTTTTTCGCACGACGTTCAGCATCCGTTTTTACGCTTCTAATACTGGATTTAATGTTTGGCAATTGAGTCACCTCCTTAAAAATCGTTTCTTATACCTGAATGATTATATCATACCACATATTGATACGCAAGGACTTTTCAGCCCAATATTTTCCTTGTTAGTATGAAGTATAAAACATTTTCTACTGTTCTTTAACTATAGCATATAAGTCTGTTTTATGAAATCAAGATTATTAATATATTTGCTAGCATTTTAATTAGTTATTTATTTTGATTTTAAAAGTTAGTTACCTCCATTATGTTATAATAAAGGATAGAATTAAGCGAGGTGTATTATGAAAAAATTAATGATTATAGATGGCAGTAGTTTGTTATTCCGTGCATTTTTTGCGTTACCACCGTTGAAGTCCGCTTTGGGCACTCCAACGAATGCGGTGTATGGTTTCTTAACAATGCTCATCAAATTGTATGAAGAAATTAACCCTGATTATATTGCAGTAGCTTTTGATAAAGGTCGTCAGACGTTCCGTACTGAAATGTACAGCGAATATAAAGGTAATCGTCCAGATGCACCAGAGGATTTACGCCCTCAATTTAGTCTTATTCAAGATGTATTAAAAGCTTTAGGTATTTGTGTTATTGAAGAAGAAGGCTTTGAAGGGGACGATATTCTAGGCTCTTTAAGTAAGAAATTTGGTACACCAGAGATGGCTGTTCAAATCATTACTGGTGACCGCGATAATCTGCAGCTCGTTACAGAGCATAGTCACGTGTTCTTAACTAAAAAAGGTATTTCTGACATGTTAGAGGTTACTCTTGATAACATGGAAGAACTTTATGGCTATGGTCCTGATAAGGTTATCGAAATGAAAGCCCTTATGGGTGACTCCTCTGATAATATTCCGGGCGTACCAGGTGTAGGTGAAAAAACGGCTCTTAAATTAATTACAGAATACGGTGATCTTGAGTCCGTATATGACCATATTGAAGATATTTCCGGTAAGAAATTAAAAGAGCGACTCGTAGAAAATAAAGACTTAGCGTTTTTATCTCGTGAATTAGCAACCATTAAGACAGATATGGATTTATCTTACAAGGTTGAAGATTTTGTACAAAATTTCCATGCCTCTGAGGTACAGCCTTTATTTGAAACATTAGGTTTTACAAAATTAACGCCTCGTATTGTTCAAGTGATGGGCGGAGAGGAAGCCGATTTTGGTGATCCTGGTTCTTTATTTGCTCCACAAGAGGAAATTTCTCTAGATGATTTAGCAGATGCTAAGGCTTTAACTTCTGAGTTCTATACAGATAAAACGGTGGCAGTACATGTTGTATTAGATGGTAAAACTCCATTTAGAACAGTTACGAATGCGTATTTATCTAATGGTGATACTATTGTAAAAACAGATGATACTAAAGCTGTATTAGCTGTTTTACAAGGTGCAAATGCTATCGTTACTACTCAAACTAAAGATATTATTGAAGCCTTTGGTGAAGATGCACCAGCTGAGATTTCTCTATTTAACGATGATAAATCCGCTCGTGTCCATGATATGTCTCTTCTTGCGTACTTATTAGATCCTACGCGTACTAACTATGGTTATCTATATTTAACGGAACGTTTCTCCGTGCCAAGCATTGCTAGTGGTAGTGTAGATGTAGAATGCGTGTCCATGGTGAAAGCTTTACTCTCTATGAACGAAGTAGCTTGTGAATCTGCACGCCGTGAAGAGCTTTGGTCTCTATATGAAACAATTGAGTTGCCATTGATTCATACTTTAGTAGTAATGGAGAAAAATGGTATTTACATTGATACAGAAAAATTAGCTGAAACTACGGCTCGTTTTAAAGAGGAACTTGCGCAAGTACAGCAAGAGATTTACGATATCGCAGGGGAAACTTTCAACATTAACTCGCCTAAACAATTGGGTGTTATCTTGTTTGAAAAGATGAACTTGCCAATCATTAAGAAAACTAAGACTGGCTATTCTACAGATGCAGAAGTACTTGATATGCTTCGTCATGAAAGTCCGATTGTAGAGAAAATCTTGGCTTACCGTTCTGTAGCTAAGCTAGTATCTACGTATTGTGAAGGATTGGCCGTTCTTATTAATGATAAGACTAAGCGCATTCACACTACCTTTAATCAAATGGTTACGGCTACAGGACGTCTCAGCTCCTCTGATCCAAACTTACAAAATATTCCTGTCCGTACTGAAAAGGGTAGAGAAATTCGTGCTTTATTCTACCCAGGTGCAGGTTACGATACCTTGGTGAGTGCCGATTACTCTCAAATTGAGTTGCGCATCTTAGCTCACTTGTCTGGCGATGAAGCATTGATTAAAGCCTTCGTAGAAGGCAAGGATATTCACCGTTTTACTGCGGCGGAGGTACTAGGAAAATCTCAAGAGGACGTTACGAGTGAAGAGCGTTCCCATGCGAAGGCGATTAACTTCGGTATCATTTACGGTATTTCTGACTTTGGCTTGTCTCGCGACCTCGGTATTACACGGGGTGAAGCTAAAAACTATATTGATCTATACTTTAGTCGTTATCCTAAGGTTAAAGAATATATGGATCGCATGGTGCAAGAGGCTCATGAAACTGGTAAGGTTCGCACTATGTTCGGCCGTCAACGTGAATTACCTGATATTAACAGCCGTAACTTTAACCGTCGCTCCTTTGCAGAACGTACGGCAATGAACACACCAATTCAAGGTACTGCGGCAGATATTATTAAGTTGGCTATGAACCAAGTCGAGAAAAAGCTAGAAGAAGGAAACTTCAGATCTCGTCTTTTATTACAGGTACATGACGAACTTGTATTAGAAGTGGTGAATTCTGAATTAGAAGCAGTAGAAGAATTATTACGTACTACTATGCAATCTGTTGTGGAGTTACAAGTACCTCTTATTGTAGATGTACATCATGCGGAAAATTGGGCGTTAGTTAAATAATAGTTTTTTAATATTAGTTTATTAAAAATAGAAGGTATATATGTTTAAAATAGGATTAACTGGTGGTATTGCATCGGGCAAGAGTACAGTCCTTACCTATTTTAAGGACAAAGGAATACCTTATATCGATGCAGATATCGTCGCTCGTGAGGTAGTAGAGCCTGGTACTGAAGGTTTAGAAGCAATTGTAGATGCCTTTGGTTCTAATGTATTGCATGATGATGGTACATTAAATCGTGAAGCACTGGGAGCTATTGTCTTTCATAATGAAGAAAAGCGCCGACAACTAAATGACTGTTTGAAAGAACACATTAGAAATCGGATTATGGAACTTACAGCTTATTATGAGTCGAATCGTACAGCTGTTTTAATCTATGACATTCCCTTACTCATAGAAGGTGAATGGTATACCATGATGGATGAGGTGTGGCTCGTTTATGTAAACGAATCAACTCAAATAGAACGTTTGATGAGTCGTAATGGCTTTTCTAAAAAGGATGCTCTAGCTCGTATTAACAGTCAAATGCGACTCGACGATAAACGATCTTTTGCAGATGTAATCATTAATAATAGTGATACGCCGCAGGCTTTGACCGCACAACTAGATACTATTTGGAGTGAGCGTTTAGAGCTGCTTTTACAAAAATCTCAATAATAACAGTACATGTGTCAAAATTGGTATATAAAAAATAGTATTAAATGGTATAATAAGCCCATGTAATTTAATATCATATTGTCTATCATTTTCTTATATGCTAGATAATAGTAAATGTTATAGTAATTATATGTAGAAAGGGGGATATATGAAACGTGCAACGGCAACGGCGCTGTCTTGCGTCGTACTTGGATGGTTTTATTTTACACATCTAGATGATCCTTTGGCGCGTCAAACCGCGTATCCCTTTAACTATAGAGATGTAGTCATGGCTGCCGCTGAGAAAGAGCAAGTGCCTCCATCCTTGGTGGCTAGTGTAATCTTGGCTGAAAGTAAATACAAGAACACTGCCGAGTCTGAAACGGGTGCTCTTGGGTTGATGCAACTCATGCCTGATACGGCTCGTTGGGTAGCGCAACAAGTTGGCCATGGCAATTATACAGATCGCCAATTAAAAGAACCTACCACTAATATTGAGTTAGGCACTTGGTACTTAGGTCACTTATTAAAGGAATTTAATGGTGACGAAGTACAAGCATTAGCTGCTTATAATGCAGGTCGTGGCCATGTGGAATCTTGGCTTCAGGAGAATAAGTGGAATGGTATGGTTGATACAATTCCGTTTCCTGAGACGCGTAGCTATGTAAAGGCTGTTTTACAGTATCAAGAAAGATATGAGGCATTGTATGGAAACGATCATTGAAGCTTGTAAAGGCTTAGACTATTCATGGTTGCCTCAAAGTGTTGAAGGTTTTACTTTAGTTACATCTAGTGATAGTGACTATACAGAGTTATCTAATCGTATTAAAAGTGGAGAAGAGGTTTTAAGAGTACCTATTTTCCATTATCAAAATGACTTAGGCTGGCGTTGGTGTGCATTATATGATAAAGAGGTAGAGGATTATACAGTACATATTGAGATGCCTTTGTTTTCCTTTGTGGATATTTCCTTTGTAAGAGCTGATTTAGAATCCTTTTGGAACGGTCTTAAGGAACGATGTGTGAAGGGCTTAACGAATATGTTAATCGAACCATCTAATAATTTTACCTTTACTTATCGTCGCAGAGGGATTCCTACGTGGGACTTCTCCGAGATAATGCCTGAAGAGTTAGAAGGCTTTGTTCGAGATATTGATCCTGCGCACGGGATTCGCATGATTAATGGTTCTTTTATCATTGGTGAATACCGTAAAATGGATGAATGTACAGGTTTATTATTGTATTATAATGAGTTGCGCGACGAATATTTTGCAGAACTCCGCTATAAAAGCTATCCAGAAATCGATCATCATTTAGACGCTAAAAATCTAGATGATTTAGCTGACGTGTTGCGTGAACACTTAGGCCCTATATTAAAAGGCTTAAATGACCGTGTTGATTAATTAGGATAGATTTGACTATGCTGTTATCGTAGTCATTTTCGAGTTTTATAAAATGACTTATGTGGTATTGATTTCTTAAATGCCCATTAGAAAGCGTAGAATTTGTATATACACCGTAAATGTGATATACTATATATGACTTTTATATAAATCTTTTAAAAGAGTGGGCTTATGTCCACTCTTTCATTTATGATTAGCCTAATTTTAAGGTTAATGAATCAAGAGATATATACAAGATGTTGTAATGAAGGAGGCGATGGCTATGAAGAGAGAAGCAGTGGAGGAATTTGTATCCTCTGTAGTTGAAGGTATAATAGCCGGCACCGATATGGAACTCGTTGATGTAGACTATGTGCGCGAACGCGATTGGTATTTGCGCGTCTATCTCGACAAACCAGGTGGTGTAGATTTGGATGATTGTCAGTTGGTGAGCGAAAAATTAAGTGCTGTCCTCGACGAAAAGGATCCAATTACGGAAAACTATTTATTGGAAGTATCTTCTCCAGGCTTAGATCGAGTTCTTAAGAAGGATAAGGATTTGATTCGCTATAATGGCCGAGACGTAGATATTCAGTTATTTAAACCTGTTAATGGCAGTAAGCAATTTACTGGTGCCTTACAAGGTTTTACGGATACAACTATCGACTTTACTATTAATGGTGAAAGCATGACATTTGAACGTTCTGCTATTGCACAAATTCGATTACATCTTGATTTTTAATATATGGAGGCATACGAGTGAGTCAAGAATTAATTCAAGCGGTAATGGTACTTACAAAGCAAAAAGGTTTTGCTCCTGAGGTTATCTTTGAATCCTTAGAGGCTGCATTATTGCAAGCATATCGCAAAGAACCAACATCTAACCCAGATGCGTACGTTGTGATTGACCGCGAAACAGGCGTTTATAAAGTAATGGCAAAAAAACAAGTAGTAGAAACTGTGGAATTACCTGAAACAGAAATCAGCTTGCTTGATGCCCGCAAAAAAGATAAACGTTTTGAGATTGGTGACGTAGTAGAAGTAGATGTAACTCCTGCCAACTTTGGTCGTAGCGCTGCCCATACTGCAAAACAAATGCTCATTCAACGTTTGAAAGAGGCTGAGCGCAGCGTAGTATACGAAGAATACTATAGCCGCGAAGGTGATATCATCACTGGCGTCATTACTCGCGTAGAAGGTAAAAACGTATTTATTGATCTTGGTAAAACAGAAGCAATCTTACCGCCAACAGAGCAAATTGCTACTGAAACATATCGTGAAGGGGATCGCATTAAGTGCTATATCGTAGAAGTTAAGAAAACTACGAAAGGCCCACAAATCATGATTTCCCGTACACATCCAGGCTTATTAAAACGTCTCTTTGAATTAGAAGTGCCAGAAATCTTTGAAGGCGTAGTAGAGCTTAAATCTGTAGCTCGTGAGCCAGGTATGCGCTCTAAAATCGCCGTATATAGCCGTGATGAAAATGTTGATCCTGTAGGTGCTTGCGTAGGTCCTAAAGGTCAACGTGTACAACATATCGTTGATGAATTACACGATGAAAAAATTGACATTGTTAAATGGGATGAAGATCCAGCAATTTACATTGCTAACTCCTTAAGCCCTGCGAAGGTTATATCTGTAGATGTAAGCGAAGAAGAAAAATCTTCTTACGTAGTAGTACCTGACTACCAATTATCTTTAGCAATTGGTAAAGCTGGTCAAAATGCTCGCTTAGCTGCAAAGTTAACAAACTGGAAAATCGATATTAAAAGCGAAACTCAAGCTGCTGAAGAACCTTTCACAGGTTTTGGCAATGCTGAGGATGGTGAATAATCATGAAACCGAAATCCCAACCTATGCGCACGTGTGTAGGATGTGGTGAGCCTAAGGCTAAACGTGAATTGATTCGCGTAGCTTTGAGCCCAGATGGTAACATCAGTATTGATCGCACTGGTAAAGCACCAGGACGTGGAGCCTATCTATGTGAATCCATGTCGTGCTTTGAGCAAGCCTATAAGGCAAAACGATTAGAACGGTCATTAAAGCATGGTGTATCGAAAGAGATATACGAAGCGTTACAACGTGATTTACAAGAGAATGAGTAATCACTGATATACATGAATGAAGATAAAATTTTGAATCTCTTAGGTCTAGCACAACGAGCAGGTAAAGTTATTTCTGGTGATTTCATCGTAGAAAAGGCTATAAAGAGAAAGGAACCGAAATTGGTACTTCTCGCTGGTGACTGTGCAGCCAACAATGAAAAGAAATATACTCAATTAGCAGAGACACATCAGATTCCACTTCATAGTATTGCCAATAAAGAGGCGTTAGGAACGGCTATTGGTAAAGAAGTTAGGGTAGTAGTTGCCGTACTAGATGATGGATTTGCAAAGGCAATATTAAAAGAGATTGATCGATAATAAGGGGGTATGTAGATGTCCAAAAAGCGCGTCCATGAAATCGCCAAAGAGTTCGGCGTAGAAAGTAAGCAGGTTATTTCTATTTTGCAACAACATAATGTAAATGTTACGAAAGCAGTTAATTCTGTAGATGATTCCGGTTATGAAATTGTAAAAAAACAATTGAGTAAGAAATCTGAAGCACCTAAAGTAGCACAAAAAACAGAACAAAAAGTAGAACAAAAATCTGCTCCAACTGCAGCTCATAAACAAGAAGCTGCGCCACATAAACAACAACATCCAAATCGTTCTAATGAACAGAAAAAGGATAATCGTAAACAAGGTGGTCAAAAACAAGACGATCAATCTAAACAAAACGACCACAAAAAAGGCAATGTACGTCACGTACAAATTTCTGAGCCTACACGTAAATCCGATGGTAACCAACATGGTGGTGACCGCGCTAATAACCGCCCTAATAACAATAATAACCGCAATAATGACAACCGTAATAATAACGGTCGTCCTAATGATGCGCGTAATAATGACAGTCGCAATAACGATAACCGTAATAGCGACAACCGCAACAACGATAATCGCAACAACGATAATCGCAATTCTAATAACAATGATCGCCGTAACAAGAAAAATAAAAAAGGTGGCAACAATCGCCCTCAATCCTTGTTATCTACATCTATGCAAAAGAAAAAGAATCGCGTAAAACATCGTAATGAACAGTACTTACAACAAAAAGCTGAAGCTGAACGTAAGGCTGAAGCAGCGATTGCCACAGAAATTGAATTGTCTGGTTCTTTAACTGTTAAAGAACTAGCTGAAAAAATGGGCCGAGAAGTATCTGAAATTATCAAAAAATTGATGCTTTTAGGTGTAATGGCAAGTATTAACCAAGAGGTTGATGTTGATACAGCTACAATCGTAGCAGAAGAATTTGGTGTAACTGTAACTGAAGTAGAACCTGAAGAGGATCCTACTGATATTATCGAAATTGAAGATGCACCAGAAACATTAAAACCTCGTCCACCAGTAGTTACTATCATGGGTCACGTTGACCATGGTAAAACATCCTTATTGGACGTAATTCGTCAAACTAACGTAACAGCTGGCGAAGCTGGCGGTATTACTCAACATATCGGTGCTTACCAAGTTCGTTATAACGACAATAAAATCACATTCCTTGATACTCCTGGCCATGAAGCGTTTACAGCTATGCGTCTTCGCGGTGCTAAATCTACAGATATCGCAGTTCTCGTTGTAGCTGCTGACGACGGTGTAATGCCGCAAACTATCGAGGCTATTAACCATGCAAAATCTGCAGACGTACCTATTATCGTAGCTATTAATAAAATGGATAAACCAGGTGCTAATCCAGACCATGTTAAACAACAATTGTCTGAACATGGCCTTTTACCAGAGGAATGGGGCGGCGATGTAATCATGGTTCCTGTATCTGCTAAACAAAAACAAGGTATCGACGACTTGCTCGAAAATATCTTGCTCGTAGCAGAAGTTATGGAATTGAAAGCTAACCCTAACCGTAAAGCATTCGGTGTAGTTATTGAGGCGCAACTTGATAAAGGCCGTGGTGCTGTATGTACCGTATTAGTACAAAAGGGCTCCCTTCGTGTAGGTGACACAGTACTTGCTGGTACTGCATATGGTAAAGTTCGTGCTATGACAAATGAACGTGGCGAAAAAGTAAAAGTAGCTCGTCCATCTATGCCAGTAGAAATTTTGGGCTTCTCCGAAGTTCCACAAGCTGGTGAAATCATCAATGGTATGGATGATAACGAAGCACGTGCAATCGCTGAAAAGCGTATTGCAAAACAACGCGTTCAAGAATTACAAGCAACTCACAAAGTTACATTGGATGATATTTTCAACCAAATTCAACAAGGTGAGTTAAAAGACCTTAACATCATCATCAAAGCTGACGTTCAAGGTTCTGTAGAAGCATTGCGTCAATCTTTAGAAGGTATTAAAAACCCTGAAGTTCGTATTGTTATCGTCCATGCTGCAGTAGGTGCTATCAACGAATCCGATATCATGTTGGCTTCTGCATCTAATGCAATCGTAATGGGTTTCAACGTACGTCCTGATGCTAATGTTCGCCGCGCTGCGGAAAATGAAAAAGTTGACCTTCGTACATATCGCGTAATCTATGATGCTATCAACGATGTTGAGTCTGCTATGCGTGGTATGTTAGCACCTCAATTCAAAGAGGTTATCGTTGGTCGTGCTGAAGTACGTCAAGTAATCTCTACACCTAAAGCAATTGTTGGTGGTTCTTATGTAACTGAAGGTCGTATTACTAACGACTCTGAAGTACGTTTGATCCGTGATGGCATCGTCGTATTTGAAGGTAAGGTTGACTCCTTACGCCGCTTCAAAGACGAAGTGAAAGAGGTTAAAACATCCTTCGAATGTGGTATTTCCTTGGAAGGTTACCGCGATGTGAAGGAAGGCGACGTTATCGAAGCATACTTAATGGAAGAAATTGCACCTCAATTCTAGGAGGTTTATATGAGTGACGTTCGTGTCAGAAAATTACAAGAATTTATCAAACAAGAGGTAAGTCAAATGTTGATGCGCGGGTTGAAGGATCCTCGCATCGGCTTTACTACGATCACTGATGTTCATGTAACAGGTGATTTACGGGAAGCTACGATTTATGTTTCCTTGTTTGGTTCTGATAAGGAAAAACAAGATACCCTTATCGCATTAAAGCATGCAGCTGGCCATATTCGTACTGAGCTTGGCAAAGTACTTAAATTGCGCCATATTCCTTCTATCACTTTTGATAAGGATACGTCTTTAGACTATAGCATGCATATCGAATCCCTTTTGAATGAAATCAAAAAGGACGAAGAAACAAATTAACACAAAGGATACAGAACATGAGTAAGATTACTATTAATCAATTACATATGGCTCTGTGTGAAGCTAATTCTATTATGCTAACCGTCCATGTTAGACCTGATGGCGATGCTATTGGGTCCATGGTGGCCTTTTACGAAGCCCTTATAGGACAAGGTAAAACTGTATATATGGTAGTGGATGATGTAGTTCCTGAGAAATACTCATTCTTACGATATACGGACCACATCCATGATGTAGCGTACTTTGAAACTAATCCAGTTGACATTGATATGCTTATGGTTTTGGATGCTAGCACGTATGAGCGAATTGGCAAAGTAGGTGCACTCTGGAGTGCACCTATTTTTAATATGGACCATCATATTTCCAATACGGAATTTGCTGATCATCTATATTTGAAGCCAGAATTTGCTGCTACAGGTGAAATTGTTACGGACTTATGTACGAAATGGAATTGGCCTATCACCGAGTCGATGGGCACCGCATTATATATGGCGATTGCTACAGATTGTGGTTTTTTTAAATTTAGTAACACCACAGCGAATACCCTTGAAATGGCTGCTAAATGTGTAGCTGCAGGGGCTAGACCAAATGTTATTTCTGAAACGATTGAGGCCGTATCTGCTAGTCGTCTTGAATTAACTAAACAAGTTATGCAAACTATTGAGTTCCACAAGAATAATACGGTAGCGACCATTGATTTGAATCGAGAAGCTATGAATATTCTTGGAGATGATACAGATGGTTTTGTAGATATTATTAGAAACGTCGATACTGTTGATGTAGCCATTTTATTAAAAGCAGAAGCCGATGATAGAACTCGTGTTAGTTTACGTTCTAAAGGTATTGATGTAAACGCAGTAGCCAGTCACTTTGGTGGAGGCGGTCATATTCGCGCTTCTGGTTGCACTATTAATCTACCGTTAGAAGAGGCAAAACAAGCTCTTATTGAGGTAATTAAGTAATGGATGGCATTTTACCATTTTTAAAACCGCCTGGTATTACGAGTCATGATGCTGTAGCCATTTGTCGCCGTATTTTAAAAGAAAAGCGCATAGGTCATAGTGGTACACTTGATCCGATGGCTTATGGTGTATTACCAATATTTCTAGGTAAGGCTACGCGCCTCATAGAGTATACTGAAGGTTTTGATAAAACCTATGTAGCTGAATGTAAATTTGGAACTTTTACAGATACTGAAGATAGCTCTGGAAAACCTGTATTACCTGATACAGATATGGTGTTGCGTGACGGTGTCGTAGTGAATGAATCTACTCAGTCTTCTGAGCTCTCCGGGTCTATGCTTAAGCCAACATTTGATGAATTGGTTAATACCTTGAATACCTTTGTAGGCATTCAAAATCAGAGGCCATCTAAGTATTCTGCGATTAAAGTAAATGGTATTCGAGCTTATGAATATGCACGAAAAGGGATCCCTGTAGAGTTGCCATTACGTCAAATTCATATTAAACACATTGAATTAATAGCCTATGGATTCCCATACTTTACGGTTCGCGTTACTTGCTCAGGCGGGACTTATATTCGTTCGTTATTACGCGATATTTGTATTTCTCTAGGCATACCAGGAACTATGACATCTTTAGCACGTACTCAAGTGGGACCTTTTGCTATCGATTCCGCAAAAATAGCGGAAGAGTTAATGTTACATGGTGAAAGCCTTTTACTACCAACAGAAGCGGCGGTATCTCATCTTTCACAAGTGACTGTAAATAGTGTACAATTAAAGATGATGGTGCAAGGCAAGGAGTTGCCTATTAACAGTGAATTTTCTTTCACTGAGCCAGATAATTTGTATAGAGCCTATGGACCGCATGGTTTTATTGGTATTATGAAACGAACAAACCACTCCTTAAAGGTGGAAAAAAATATTTTTATTGAAGGATAAGTATGAAACAAATTCATTCGTTTGATGAACTACGTCAAATCAAAGATACAAAAGTATATGCCCTTGGTACCTTTGATGGCATTCATCGAGGTCATCAACGAGTTATACGTAAGGCTGTTGAGGAGGCTGCATCAGTTAATGGTGTTAGTATCATCATAACCTTTGAACATCATCCGTTGACGATACTACATCCAGAACGAGTTCCTAAACGGTTGATTCAAGAAGACCTTTTGAATACAGTCATTGAAAGCCTCCAGGTGGATTATATTTTGCGATTACCGATGACTGAAGCATTACTTAACATGCGTGCTGATGAGTTTTTAGATGCTCTTTGCAAAGATACTAATGTGGAAGCTATCGTCGTTGGTGAAAATTTCACATTCGGTGCTAAAGGGCTAGGTAATCCTGAATATATGAAACAAGTATTGGCAGATAAGGCGATACAAGTTTTAGTTCAGCCTTTATTGCCTTGTGATGGACTTAGTACTCCTATTTCGAGTACTGAAATTAGAAAAGCTATTCGAGAAGGCCGTCTA
Organism: Veillonella sp. S13053-19; assembly: GCF_002959835.1. NCBI lineage: Bacteria > Bacillati > Bacillota > Negativicutes > Veillonellales > Veillonellaceae > Veillonella > Veillonella sp. S13053-19. The sequence goes on from NZ_PPDA01000008.1 coordinate 219,127, forward strand.
GAAGATGCCACTCATTGGCTTGGTCGACCATTCCAGTTTAAAGGTACTGTAATAAAAGGTGATCAACGGGGACGTACATTAGGATTCCCTACATTAAATTTATTGCTTCCTAATGAAATGGCTACACCTCCTGATGGAGTATATGCTAATCGTGTATGCATTGATGGCATTTGGTATGATGGGGTAGGTAATGTTGGAGACAATCCTACATTTAAAAACCAGTACCATAGATGTGAAGTACACGTGTTTGACTTTGACCAAGATATATATGGAAAAGAAGTAATCGTACAATTTATTTCCTATCTTAGAGGAGAAGTTAAATTTAATAACTTACAAGATCTTATCGATCAAATGAAGGTAGATGAAGAACAGGCGTTAGCTATTTTAGCTAATGCACAATAAGGGGGTTCTCATGGATATTAAAGAAGCTCGCAAACAAATTGACAGTATTGATACTGTTTTAGTCGGTGAATTTGAAAAAAGACTATCCTTAATTAAAGAAATTGGCAAATATAAAGATGAACATCATTTGCCACTCGTCGATGAAGAACGGGATGCAAGTATCATTGCTATGCATCGTTCTAACTGCAAAGATGAGTCTTTAGCGAACTATGTGGAAAACTATATGAAAACAATTGTTTCCATGAGTAACGATTTCTTAAAAGAAAATATGCATAAACATATTTTCCTCATTGGGATGCCTGGTGCAGGTAAGACTACGGTAGGTAAGGTTCTTGCTAAAGAATTAGGTAGAGACTTCTTCGATTTAGATCAAACAATCCAAAATAAGGTTGGTAAATCAGTACAAAATATTTATATTCACGATGGTAAAGATGCTTTCACTGAATACGAATATACTACAATCAAAGAATTGATTCACAATAAACCATCTGTTATTGCTACAGGTGGTGGTACAGTTACTTATGATAAAACTGTAAACTTAATGCGCAATAACGGTCTTGTTGTATTCGTTAATCGCGATGTAAATCATATTCTAGATGATTTGGATCTTGAAATTCGCCCACTTGTAAAAGAAAGTATTGAGTATATATTTAATGTATACGAAGAACGATACCCATTATACGAAGAAGTGGCGCATATCAAAATTGGTAACGAAGGTAGCATTACCGATGCAGTGCAAGAAATTATAGAAGCCTTGCCTAATACGGAGAAATAATGGACGCCATACGAGGATTTGTATACCGAACTATATATGAGAATACACAGCGTACATATTGCGTGTTTATCCTCAAAGATTATAATGAGGAATACATTACTTGTACCGGCAAATTCGAGTCTCCTAAAGAAGGGGAAGATATTGAAGTACGAGGCCGCTATGTAGAGCATGAAAAGTATGGTCGCCAATTCGATGCGAACAGTGTGGAAAAATTAAAGCCCGATAATATGGGTGCTGCTAAAACGTATTTACTAAACCTAGGTATAAAGGGATTTGGTGAGAAGTCTGTAGAGAAGGTTCTCGACTATTTTGGCATTCGTATTTTAGAGATTTTACGACAGGAACGTCCTGAAGAAATTAAGGATGTTCCTGGTCTTCGAAAAAGTGTTAAGGATGAACTATTTAATACTTTACTTGGTGAAGGGATTTTATCCGATTTAAATCACTTTTTTGAAAGTCACCATATTTCTTCTAAATGGAGTCGAACTGTATATACTTATTACGGTGTTCAGTCGGTAGCTGTTATAGAGGATAACCCTTATACTTTGTTGCGTGTTGCACCAGACATGCTCTTTGGTACGGCTGATACACTGGCGGAACATTTAGGTATTACTGGCAGTGATTCTCGCCGTTTAGAGGCTGGTTTAGAATGGATTTTACGCAGTTTAGATAATCAAGGTCATACATGCCTGCCTGTAGATCAACTAATAGGTCGGTTAGATGATCTTTTACAAACTGATGTAGATGATATTGCTAATTTTATTGAAAGTCTTTTAGAGCAAGGTGCACTGTATAGCACGTATTACGAAGATATTTTATATATCTATCCGCCAGAAATGTATGTTTCTGAAGTGGAAGGTGTGCACTATACTCGGGAATTTTTATTAGAAGCAGATCCAATTGCTTTAGATATTCCTAGCTTTATAGAAAGGTTTGAACAAGATAACCATATTACCTTTGGCGATGCTCAAAAAGAGGCTATTCAGCTTTCTTTCTTTGAGAAGTTTTCCCTCATAACTGGTGGTCCTGGTACGGGCAAAACAACGATTATTAAGGCTTTAGTAAAAGGGTTCCAACTTGGTGGATTAGGTCGTATTATCTTATGTGCTCCTACGGGGCGTGCTGCGAAACGCCTTACAGAGGCAACGGAGTTTGAAGCTACTACGATACATAGATTATTGGTACCTGTTCAAGGTAGTGATTCCTATGATTTTACTAAGAACGAGGATGATCCATTAGATATAGATGTTATTATCATTGATGAAGCATCTATGCTCAATGTTCGTCTATTCTATTCATTAATGGCCGCGATTCCTAAAGAGGCCCATGTTATTATTGTAGGCGACGTGGATCAATTGCCACCTATTGGGGCTGGTTTTGTATTAAAAGATTTGCTTGATAGTGATTGTGTACCTTATACACGACTCAATCAGATTTATCGTCAAAGTTCGGGTAATACTATCGTTGAAAGCGCTTATGCTATCAATCGTGGGGAAATGCCGAACCTAGATGGTGTGAGTGAAGAGTTTTCTTTTATTCCCGTTAAATCCTATGACATGATGATGAAAGCCATCATCGATGTATATAAACGAGAACAGGAATATGTAGAGGATGAATTAGATATTCAGATCATTTCTCCTATGCGTCGTGGTGAAGCCGGTAGTACCTTGATATCTCAATATGTACAACAAGCTGTTAATCCACCGGATAGCTATAAAGGGGAAGCACGTGTAAATGGTATTACTTATCGCGTTGGTGATAAGGTTATTCAAATCCTAAATGACTATGAGTTAGAGGTTTTCAATGGTGAAATTGGTGTAATTTACGCCATTACACGAACGGACATTTGTATCCGATTTATCCATAAAGAGGTTCGTCTACCTATCGATGAAGCACATATGATTATGCCAGCCTATGCTATTACGGTTCATAAAAGCCAAGGTAGTGAGTATGGCGTAGTTATTATTCCATTTGTCCCTAGATATGGTGGTATGTTACAACGCAACTTGTTGTATACTGCTGTTACCCGAGCAAAACGAAAAGTTATTATAATTGGTACTACTAGTGCTGTTGAACGTGCCGTACGTACCGTTAATGGTGATGAACGATATACATTGTTTAAAGAACGACTACAAGGGAGATGTGATTCTTAAATGAGTCTTTTGGATTTCCTATTTCCACCTGTTTGTCCCCACTGTGGGGCTCCTGTAGCAACACAAGGTGATTGGTGTAAAACTTGTTTTACAGATCTATTACATATTCGTCATGTGCCACATAAATTTTTACATCATGTAGATGATGTATGTGTGTTAGCTGAATATCGTGGTGGTCTAAAGTCTATGATTTACGATGTAAAATTTAATGAAAAAAAGGAGCAGTCCAAAGGGGCTGCTCCTTTTTTAGCATCGTACAACTTTTACATGAAATACGATATATTTAATATAGTTAGTCATAATTGTAAAACCGTATATGACTATATTGTACCTGTACCGTCTAGTCCAAAAAAAATAAATAAGAGGGGATATAATCAAGTTGATTTATTTTTCAGTCATTGGGCCAAGTCCTTACAAAACATCGATCATAATCATTTTATTTGGTTAGATTGTATATATAAATTTGATACTTCAAATGATATGTGGGCCTTAACAAATAAGGAGCGCCATCGAAATATTGATGATGCCTTTGTCGTAAAAGCTGAGTATAAGCATATGGAATTAGCTGATAAAAAAATTTTAATTGTTGACGATATTTATACGACAGGCGCAACAATTGAAGCTGTAACAAAGGTGTTGAGGTCATATAAACCTCTAAAAATTGATGCTTTAACATTAGCTAGTGGTAGTTTTTAAATTTCCACCAAAAAAGCGTCCACCTTATGGTGAACGCTTAGTAAGTCTATTAGCCAAGAACATCAATAAAAGCTTTTACTACATCTGGATCGAAAAGGGAACCTGATGCACTGAAGAGTTCTTCTTTTGCTTTAGCTTTAGTTTTTGCCCAAAACTCGGTAGAAGGATTAACTGTTGTATCATAGTAATCGGCAACAGCAATGATTCGAGCTCCTAATGGAATGTTAGCACCTCGTAGATGTTTTGGATAACCAGAGCCATCCCATTTTTCGTGGTGGTAACGAATATAAGGCAAGATTTGTTGGCAGCAAGGGTAGTTTTCGATCATATTGGCACCACTTGCAGCATGTTGCTTATACTTGGACATTTCTTGCTTATTTAGATATGGAGATTTTTGAATTAATGCATTAGGTACCATTAATAGCCCTACATCATGAAGTAAAGCTGCGTGACGTATTTGTTCAATTTCATTTAATGGTAAGCCCATTTTAGCAGCAATACTAACTGCATAGTTTGAAACTTGGATAGAATGAGTATAGAGATGATAGCTTTTCATTTGTATCATCTGCAAAAGCTGAGCGCTTATTGCTTCTAAACTGTCCTTTTCCAGTTCATACAACCCAGATGGTTGCATCAATGATAACATAAACATAATAAACCCCTCTAACTAACGTACAGAACATTTGGTACAACCCCTCGTACTTATGTTCATATCGTACAACTTTAGGCCGTTCTAATTTAACAGTATACAAATTATACACCATAAATTATGTTTTGTGTATGACACGTATGTTCTTGCATACATGTTGTATTCATATTTGGCATACTAAAATGAATTGACTTTTTGAGAATACACTAGATATAGTACCTTGAAAAAATAATTTTAGAATTATTAAAATAATATGAAGAATTTTTTAGGTTTTCTATTCCAATTTTCTATACATCAAGAAATAGGGGTTGCAAAAAATATTCTCATTGGTCTGAGAACTCATCGTTATTATGTTTGGCTTTTGATTTATACCATCTATTTTCATTACTAGAGTTGCTATTATACTATTGTAGGTTTATATATTATATACTACCTATATAATTATCTTTAACCTAGACATGAATACTCTTATTCTTTATAATACGTCTATACGGGTCTGTGGTTGAAAGTCGATGCCAGTCGCAGGCAAAACGATCCACATAAGCAGTCTAAGAGACTGTGAGCATGGTGCGGCTTAGGTGTAAGTCCTGCCGGTTAAACCGAGAGAGGTAGTAGTGGGGAGTCTCAGACTTATGAGCGAACCCTCCAGCAGGCGAGTGTGGGGGCAAAGACCAGGTCAGCCGTATACGGGCACATGAGGCTTTTCTCATGTGCTTTTTCTTTTTATACATTTGTATATTCAAGAATCTATAGAAATCCACTACCTATGGGAAAGTTTCCATACATAGTTGTAATATTTATACATCACATGTATAAAGTAAAAATATAGATATAGGAATTTTGCGATATTTCGGAATTTTTTATACAAAATTATTGACATAATTATACTAACTATATATACTGTTATAAAGTAGTAGTAAGTTAGAATGATGAGGTTGATAATATGTTAAATAGCAAGTTAAAAAAATTAATTGTTGGCAGTTGTATGTTAGTTATGGCAGGTTCTTTAGTTGGTGGTTGTGGTTCTTCTAGTCAAACAACATCCAATAAACTTGTTGTAGGTACTAATGCAACATTTGTTCCGTTTGAATTTAAGGATGAAAAATCTCAAGACTATACAGGTTTTGACATTGAATTAATCCGCGCTATTGGTAAACGTATTAATAAAGATGTAGAGCTTAAAAATATAGCTTTTGATGCTTTGATTCCAGCTTTGAATACTCGTGATATCGATGTTGCTGCATCTGGTATGACTATTACAAAAGCTAGAAGTGAAAAGGTATTATTCTCTTCTCCTTATTATGAAAATGCATTAGCAGTAGTTTATAAAGATGGTACAACTGTGAACTCTCTAGATGATTTGAAAGGTAAAAAAATTGCCGCTCAATTGGGGACTACTGGAGCAGATCTTGCACATAAAATTGAAGGTTCTGCAGTAAAAGAATTTGACCATAGTAATGAAGCTTTGTTAGAATTACAAAATGGTGGTGTTGATGCAACTGTAATTGATTTACCTGTTGCACAATATTACAGCACTAAGCATCCTGACCAACACATCAAATTTATGGCATATCCAAATACAAAAGAATATTTGGGCTTAGCAATGAATAAAGATAATAAAGCGTTGCAAGAACAAATTAATAAAGCAATTGCCGATATGAAGGCAGACGGTGAATTTAATACATTATATAAAAAATGGTTTAATGTAGATGCACCTGCTGATATGCCAGTAGTTTTAGAATTTAAATAATAGGAGAGATTATGAGTTTTAATTGGGGGTTAATTGCGGATAATTTGCCGCTCTTATTACAAGGTGCACTTGTGACCGTAGAAATTACAGCTATGTCTGTAGGCTGTGGTTTCTTTATCGGTTTGTTAGTATCTTTAGCTAATTTGTCTAAATTTAGTTTAGTTAGATTACTAGCCAAATGTTATGTAGATATCATTCGTGGTACACCACTTTTGGTACAAATTTTCTTGATTTATTTTGCTTTACCAATGATTACAGGTCAACGTATCGATCCGTTTATTGCAGCTGTTACGGCATGTAGTATTAACTCTGGTGCATATGTGTCTGAAATTTTCCGTGCTGGTATTCAGTCTATTGATAAAGGTCAAATGGAGGCTGGTAGATCTCTTGGTTTAACTTGGGGTCAAACAATGCGTTATATCATTATGCCTCAAGCTTTCAAGGCAATTATTCCACCATTGGGTAATGAATTTATTGCCATGTTGAAAGATTCCTCTTTGGTTTCTGTTATCGGCTTCGAAGAGTTGACACGTCGTGGTCAATTAATTATTGCTAAAACCTATGCATCCTTTGAAATCTGGGGTACGGTTGCCGTTATTTATCTTATTATGACGGTGACAATCTCACAATTAGTTGGATATCTTGAAAGGAAATATAGCATTAAATGATTAAATTAGAAAATGTACATAAATCCTTTGGTAAAAATGAAGTACTAAAAGGTATCAACCTACATATTAAACAAGGTCAAGTGGTGGTAATTATAGGGCCATCTGGTTCTGGTAAAAGTACTGTACTACGTACTATGAATTATTTAGAAGAACCTACATCTGGTAAAGTTATCGTTGATGGCATGGATCTATCTGATAAGAAAAAATTAAATGAAGTACGTGCTGAAGTGGGTATGGTTTTCCAAAACTTTAATTTATTTCCACATATGACCGTGATGGACAACTTAACCTTGGCACAAACTAAGGTTCGTAAAACATCTACTGATGAGGCTAAAAAAATTGGTCAAGCTTTACTTGATCGAGTTGGCTTAGGTGATAAAGCTAATGCATATCCTGATTCTTTATCTGGAGGTCAAAAGCAGCGTGTTGCTATTGCTCGTGCTTTGGCTATGAAACCTAAAGTAATGCTATTTGATGAACCAACATCTGCTCTTGATCCTGAAATGGTAAGTGAAGTTCTGGATGTAATGAAGTCTCTTGCAGAAGATGGCATGACGATGGTTATTGTTACTCATGAAATGGGCTTTGCCAAAAAAGTAGCGGATAGAGTATTATTTGTTGATGGTGGTTTGATCTTAGAAGATGATACACCAGAACGTGTATTTGACTCACCAACAAATGAAAGAACAAAATCTTTCTTGGATAAAATTCTATTAGATTAATTTATAAAATTATAGGAAGTAAACTCTAGAAATAGAGCTTGCTTCCTATTTTTTTATATTTTTAAAGTGAACTTTTTTTGTTCATATTAAATTTCATAATATATGTATTGCTATATATCTATTAATATATTTTATAGCACGGTGTGAAATGAATTGACTATTAAGAATATGTATAAGGTTTTCGCACAAATATTAATCTAAAAAATGCGATTATGGCTATAAATATTTGTGATATAACAATAATTTATACAGCCTTTTTGTGAAGTGATAATTTTTAATTCATATATTTTTATGATTATAAAATTATGTAATAAATTTATAGGTTGTTCGTAATTATTTATAATACTGATAAATAAAGGGTTTTTCGATGGTTAGGAAAGACGTATTCTCAAGTATTAATATTTGTATATTCATTAAAAATGTTGATATTATTGTTTGATATTTTATACATGCTGTGTTATGATACAGATATAGAGCAAGACAGTAAGACAATAAATATATTTTTAGGAGGAAATTACCATGTTAGGTAAAGTAAAATGGTTCAGCGCAGAAAAAGGTTATGGTTTTATTGAACGTGAAGACGGTAGCGATGTATTCGTACACTACTCTGCGATCCAAGACGAAGGCTTCAAATCTTTGACAGAAGGTCAAAATGTTGAATTCGATATCGTTGATGGTAACCGTGGACCTCAAGCTGCTAACGTTGTTAAAGCGTAATCACATACAAAATTATTCATAAAAACAACATATAATAAAACCTCGACATAGTATTATGTCGGGGTTTTTGATTTTTTGTGGTAAAAAATATACATATTTCTACAAAAAAATATAAAATTTTTATAGAAAAAAAGAGGAGTTTTATAGGTAGATGTAGAAATACTAAATATAACACGAGAGATAAGGTTACATGATACCACACACTCGTATCTCGTGGATGATTTTTAGAAAGGGTGTTGACTTATGAAAGTAGCAATCAGAGGAAAAAACATTGAAGTGACAGATGCTTTAAGAGCATACATCGAGAAAAGATTGAGCAAATTAACTCGTTACTTCGATGATGAGTTAGATGCACAAGCGGTTCTATCCGTTGTTAAAGATAAGTCCACAATTGAGCTTACATGCTTCGTTGATAAAATTGTTCTTCGCGGTGTAGAAACTAACGATGATATGTATGCTGCTATTGATTTAGTAGTAGATAAAATCGTTCGCCAAATTCATAAACATAAAACTCGTTTAGCTAAACGTTTCAAAAAACAAGAAGCTTTCCATCCAGAAGTATTGGCAGCTCCTGTGGAAGAAGAAACTATCGAAGTTGTAAAACGCAAACACTTTGCAGTGCGCCCAATGGATGTAGAAGAAGCAATCTTGCAAATGAACCTTATTGGTCACGACTTCTTTATGTTCTTCAATGCTGAAACTGAAGCAATGAACGTTGTATATCGTAGACATGATGGTTTCTATGGTTTAATTGAGCCAGAACTTCAATAACCTATAATGTCGGCTGAACTTAATCCTAACTCCTTTCTACTTTTAATCAGCCGATTATTATACTAAGGTGGATGACCGTTTTGAGTCATCCATCTTTTTTGTAAAAAAAATACTATAAATAATCGTGAAATGCCTTGAATTCTTTGACTATTCAAGGCATTTTCGTTATAATAAATTAGATAAAATAATGTAAGATGTCCTGTAGAGGAGTGATTTGTTTGTTAGGCTTTTTACAAAGGCTATTAGGCAATAACAACGCTAAAGAAATCAAAAAAATGCGTGCTATTGCTGATCATATTAATGAAATCGAACCAAATTATGTTAAATTAAGTGATGCTAATTTAGTGGCTAAAACCGATGAGTTTAAACGTCGTTTGCAAAAAGGGGAAACGTTAGACGACCTATTGCCAGAAGCATTTGCTGTCGTTCGTGAAGCATCTAAACGCGTATTGGGTATGCGTCATTTTGACGTACAGTTAATGGGTGGTATTTGCCTGCATAATGGTAATATCGCTGAAATGCGTACTGGTGAAGGTAAAACATTAGTTGCTACATTGCCAGTATATCTTAATGCGTTGACAGGTAAAGGCGTGCACGTAGTTACAGTAAATGATTATTTGGCTACTCGTGACAGCGAGCAAATGGGTCGTTTATATAATTTCTTAGGCCTTTCCACAGGTCTTATTGTAGCTAATCTAGATTTTAACCAACGTAGAGAAGCATATGCATGTGATATTACGTATGGTACAAATAACGAATTTGGTTTTGACTATTTGCGCGATAATATGGTATCTGATGTACTTCAAATGGTACAACGTCCATTAAATTATGCTATTGTCGATGAAGTTGACTCCATCTTGATCGATGAAGCAAGAACTCCGTTAATCATTTCTGGTCCAGGTCAACGTTCCACAGATAATTATTATAAACTTGCTAAAATTGTTCCTCACCTTGTAAGAGATGAAGACTATATCATCGATGAGAAACAAAAAACTATTGCGCCTACAGATTCTGGTATCGAAAAGGTAGAGAAAATGCTTGGCGTTGAAAACTTATATGATGCCGAAAATATCGAGTTGAATCATTTGCTTGGTGCTTCTTTACGTGCCTATGCAATGATGCACCGCGATACTGATTACGTGGTTAAAGACGGTGAAGTTGTTATCGTCGATGAATTTACAGGTCGTTTAATGTTTGGTCGTCGTTATTCTGATGGCTTACATCAAGCTATTGAGGCTAAGGAAGGCTTGAAAGTTGAACGTGAAAGCCAAACTTTGGCATCTGTTACATTCCAGAACTACTTCCGTATGTATGAAAAATTAGCTGGTATGACTGGTACAGCTAAAACAGAGGAAAAAGAGTTTATCGACATCTATGGTTTAGAAGTAATTCCAATTCCTCCAAATAAACCATTGATTCGTATAGATTTACCGGATCAAATTTTCAAAACTAAAGCTGCTAAATATCGTGCTGTAGTTCGTAATGCTGTAGAACGTCATAAAGTAGGTCAGCCGCTTTTAATCGGTACTACATCTATTACACAATCTGAAGAACTTTCAGACATGTTGTTACGTGCTGGAGTTCCTCATAGTGTATTGAATGCTAAACACCATGAAAAAGAAGCTGAAATCGTTGCTAATGCTGGTCAAATGGGCATGGTAACTATTGCTACAAACATGGCTGGTCGTGGTACAGACATTACCCTTGGTGAAGGTGTGCCTGAATTAGGTGGTTTAGCTATTTTGGGTACGGAACGCCATGAAAGTCGTCGTATTGATAATCAGTTACGCGGTCGTTCTGGGCGTCAAGGTGACCCTGGTTCTTCTCAATTCTTCTTATCCTTAGAAGACGATTTAATGCGTATCTTTGGTGCTGATAATATTACAGGCATCATGGATAAACTTGGTATGGAAGAGGATGAACCTATTGAGCATTCTTTGATTACAAAATCTATTGAACGAGCTCAAAAGAAAGTTGAAGATCATAACTACAATATTCGTAAATATGTCCTCGAATATGATGATGTTATGAATCAACAACGTGAAGTGTTATATGAACAACGTCGTCGTATTTTGCGCAACGAATCTTTGCGTGAAACGATTAATGAAATGATTGATAAGCTTGTTACTGATTCTGTAGATGCTTATGCTGATGAAAAGCTTTATCCAGAAGAATGGGATTACGAAGGTCTCTACAAGCACTTGAGTCAATATTTCTTAACCGAAGAGATTATGACTCCTCAAGATATGGAGGAATATACTCGTCAGGAATTATTAGAACGCTTATTGGAAATTGCTCATGAAGAGTACCAAGACCGTGTTAATATGCTTGGTGAGGCTATGTTTAGTCAACTTGAGAAGGCTATTATGTTGCGCGTTGTCGATAACAAATGGATGGAACATTTGGATAATATGGACATGTTGCGTGAAGGTATTGGCCTTCGTGCATATGGTCAAAAAAATCCATTGGTGGAATATAAATTTGAAGCCTTTGAGATGTTCCAAAACATGATTGCAGCAATCCAAGATGAAACAATCATGGCGTTATACAAAATTCGTGCACAATTGATTCAAGAACTAGAAGAACCAGTTGATCACTTAGAAGGTGCACAATCCCATCATGAAGATGTGTTGGAGCCACAAAACGAAGACTAAGATTTGTGAATGGCACGTTGCTCAATGGGACTTCCAGTGGGCAACGGCCATTTTTCTATTTTATTAAGGTAATAGTTTATCAATATAATAGGCTAATAAGTTAAAGGTGGTGAGCATAAATTGTTAGAAGATTTAAAACCAATAATTTCTAATCTGGAAGAACGTATTTATGGAATGAGGGATTCACTTTAACATCGCTCAGAAAGAAGATCGAATTTTTACACTCGATGTACAGATGAGTGATCCTACATTTTGGGATAATCCAGATAAGGCTCGTGAGATTTCTCAAGAGGCTACACAACTTAAAAATGCTGTGGAAAGCTATAAGCAACTTGTTAGTGATATTGAAGATGCCAACGTAATGCTTGAAATGGCTATCGAAGAAGATGATAGTTCTATGGAGAGTGAAATTAAAGAATATGTTAAAGCCATAGAAGAAACTGTAGAAAAACAAGAGGTTCTCTTGTTATTAAGCGGTGAATATGATGCTAATAATGCAATTTTGACCTTCCATGCTGGTGCAGGTGGTACGGAAGCACAAGATTGGTGCTCCATGTTAATTCGTATGTACTTGCGTTGGGCTGAAAAATCTGGTTTTTCTATTGAACTCATGGATGAACAACCAGGTGATGAGGCTGGTACTAAATCTTCTACGTTCCTTATTAAGGGCGAAAATGCTTTTGGTTATTTAAAATCTGAAAAAGGTGTTCATCGTTTAGTTCGTATTTCTCCATTTGACGCTGCTGCACGTCGACATACTTCTTTTGCTGCTGTCGATGTAATGCCAGAAATTGATGATACTGTTGAAATCAATATCGATATGAAGGATGTACAGGTGGATACTTATCGTGCCAGTGGTGCCGGTGGTCAGCACATCAATAAAACTGACTCTGCCGTACGTATGACACATAAACCGACAGGTATTGTTGTACAATGTCAAACACAACGATCTCAAATGCAAAATAGAGAACAAGCATTGCGCTTATTACGTGCTAAGTTATTTGAATTAGAGCTTGAAAAACAAGCTGAAATTAAAGAACAAATTGGTGGTACATACCAGGCCATAGAGTGGGGCAGTCAAATTCGTTCTTATGTATTCCATCCTTACAATCTTGTTAAAGATCATCGTACTAATGTTGAAACAGGTAATGTTCAAGCTGTCATGGATGGTAATCTTGATCAATTTATTGAAGGTTTCTTGAAGAAAGAAGCGAACTTAACAATTTAGGAGATAATTATGAAAAAATTTTTGCTATTCCTATTAGTGTTGATTATTGCACTGGCTGCAGCAACACAATTCTTATTACCTTCTTATATTAGTTCCCGTATTGAAAAGCAATTAAATGATTCCTTAAAACCATCAGCACAAAGTGTTAATGTTGAGTCTCAACCTGGATTCAAACTATTGTATGGTGAAGCTGACCATGTGTATGGCTCTTTAGATAATGTTAAACTTGGTAAACTTAATTTTGCAACTTTCCAATATGATGCAAAACAGATTCTTGTTAATCCAATTTCTCTGTTAGCGAGTCAAGAAATTGATGTTGTTAGTGTAGGTAATGCTAGTATCGATGGTACTGTTACAAATTCTGATTTAGCTGCATTCTTGAGTACTCAAGCGGGCAGTGAAATTAAAGATGTTAATGTAACTATTGATAAAGACAATATTAGTTTAACAGGTCAAATGAATGTGGGAATGGTATTTAAAGGTGCCGTTAAATTGGATGGTAACTTAGAGTTGAATAATAATAAACTATTATTTTCACCTAAAAAATTCACCATTAATGGTGCTACAATTCCTGGTTTGACATCTAATGTGTTAGAAGATACAGAGATTTACGATTTCAATAATTTCCCTATTCCTGTAAAAGCAGATACTTTAACTACTGATAATGGCCAAATTCGCATTAAAGTTAAACCTATACTCAACTAGAAAGGATTTGCTGTGAATCATCGGAACACACATAAAAGTAAGTACTCATGGATTCTCATACTTTGTATTATTGTAGGGCTTTTATCTTCTTTATACTTGGTATTTGAACGCCATCAAATTGAAAAATCTCAAAATCATATTGAAAACATCGTTGATTATGACGCTGTTTTACGAGCAAATGCCTTTGAAAAGCGTAGCCAACAAGAAGCGTTTGATGCACTTCGCAATGCAGGTGTAACAGCATTTGCTATTTATGACCGTACATTAGAAAAAGCTAAAGATGCAGGACAAGTTAAAGTCTTAACGTCTGAAGAGATGGATTCTGTTCGCGTTAATGGCGCATCTATTAAACATGGTGCCACATACGTAGGGCTTATCTCTGGTAAAGAAGGTTATTACAAAGAAATTCGTGAAGATTTATATCATCGCATTGGCAAGGATAAGGTTAAAGAACTTAATACAAGTATCGGCCCTGTTCTAGAGTTGTATGGGGCTACAGCAGATAGCTATGCAAAGATGAATCTTGGTATTTCTAAATTACAAGCTCAAGAAGTAGCTGATCGTGGCTTTAATGTTATTGTTCGACCTACAAACTACAGAAATGTTACATCTGAAGATCTTCAATATGTATTCAAACGTCTTGAAGGTATTCCACATGTAACAGGTATGATTTTTGCAGGTAAAGAAGCTCTTGGTGCGCCAAACTTAACTGATGAAACATTAGAGTTACTTCACAAAAATCATATTCCATTAGTAGGTATCGAAGCAGTTAACCAACTACAATATGAGCCTCAACAAGGTTTCTTAGAAATGGCTGCTAAGGATGAATATAGTGTAGGGCGTGTCTATACAATCGCTAAAGATGAATTAAAGAAAATTACACCTGAAGAAGCAGCTCAACGTTTTTATATTAGTGATATTGAACGTAATATTCGTTTCAACTTGTTCCCTATGTATGAAACAGGCGTAAACAATGAAACTGTATTACAAACAACCATAAACTATATTGGTATGGCTACGGAAAAACTTGCTGCTAAAGGCTATGAATTTGGTCCTGCAGATATTTATCCACCGTATACGCCAAATCCATTGTTAGTAGTTCTTACCATGACTGGTGCTATTGCACTCTTTGTCTATGTTGTTCAAATGCTAATTCCAATGCCTAAACATACACAATTGGTTGCATTTTTTGGTATTTCCTTAGTGTCTATCGTTGTATTTATCGTTACAAGTGGTACTTTAATCACTCAAATTTGGGCTTTATCTAGTGCTGTTATGGCTCCAGTGGGGGCTATGATCCGCCTGATGGAAGAGTGGCGTCGTTATGACAGTGCACGTCCTTTAGGCGCTACTAAGTCTACAGTGCTTGCTTTATTCTATCTCGTAATTGCAGCTTTATTTGCTGCAATTGGAGGCATGTATATTGCATCCTTACTTGGTAATACGAAATTCTTTATGGAATTTGCTATCTTTAGAGGTGTTAAATTAACATTTGTATTACCAGTTATTCTCGTTATGATTGCCTATTTACAACGATTCCCATTGTGGAAGGGGCGCATGATTAACTCTAAAGAAGAAGCGAAGAAGTTCGTAGTAGAATTCCTTACAATGGATGTTAAATTCTATGTGTTCTTCGTAGTAGCTGCTCTTGGTGCAGTAGCATGGGTATTTGTTGGTCGTAGTGGGCATACTGCAGGTGTTCCAGTGCCTACTTCTGAACTTATGCTTCGTCGTTTCCTTGAGAATACAATGTATGCAAGACCTCGCGAAAAAGAATTTATTATCGGTCATCCTGCATTAATGCTTGCTACCTTTGCATTCTTACGCAAATGGCCTTCAGTGATTCATTTCTTATTAACTCTAGCTGGTGTTATTGGTATTGCTTCTATGGTAGAAACGTTCTGCCATCTCAGAACGCCTGTATTCATGTCTATCATGCGTGGTTATGATGGATTATTGATTGGAGCTCTTTTAGGCTTGCTTCTTATCATTGCAGTACGTTTTATGATGTATGCAACACAATGGTTCCAAGCTAGGGAGGTAGACCATGAGTAATATCGTGATCTCTGGTTATTATGGCTTTGGTAATGCTGGTGATGAGGCTATGCTTTGCGCCATTATCGATGCTATTCGTAAAGAAGAGGCCGACGCTCATATTACTGTAATTTCTGGTAATCCTAAAGAGACTAGTAAAAAACACAATATCAATGCAGTTGGTACATTTTCTGCATTCGGTATTTTAAAGGCTATTGCTAATTCTGATCTTGTCATCAGTGGTGGTGGCAGCCTATTACAAGATGCTACTAGTATTCGAAATACTTACTATTATTTAAGTATTATGTCGTTAGCTAAAATGATGGGGAAAAAGGTTATGCTTTATTCCCAAGGGATTGGACCTTTGAATCGACCATCTACTCGCCGAGCTGTAGGTTTTGTATTGCGCTTTGTAGATACAATTACAGTGCGAGACTCTATTTCTAAAGAGGAATTAGAGTCTTTAGGCATTGAGGATGTAGAGGTTACTGCAGATGCTGTACTGGCAATGCAACCAGCTGATTTATCTATTGGGGCTCATATTCTTGAGGGGTATACTTCTAAACTTTCAGAATCAATTGAACAACCTAAGAAGATAGGTGTTGCTGTTCGTAGTTGGAAAGAGGATACCGAATACCGTGAGGCCTTAGCCAATGTATTGAGTCGCTTACAAGAACAAGATAATGTGGAAATTATCTTTATTCCTATGTCTCATCCTGAGGATACAAAAGAAGCTAAGATTATTGCTAGTTATATGCCGAAGGGCGCTATTGTATTGGAGGGACCATTCTCTACGGAGGAACAAGTATCTCTATCCGGTAATGTAGACTTAATGATTGGTATAAGACTACATGCCTTAGTCTTTAGTTCCTTAATGGGGAAACCTGTTATTGGCATTTCTTACGATCCTAAAATCACAAGTTTCTTACACATGATTGGGCAAGAACCTATTGGCACAATGACTCATTTACGTGAAGAAGCTTTATATCAACGGTGTCATAAACTATTGAGTTCTCGCGAAGAATATCAATCCTCTTATGACCGCATTGAAACATTGCGCGTAGATTCTCAACGCAATGCAGAAATTGCTATTTCATTACTTAAGAATTATTAATATATTGGATCCTATCCAGAAAGAGAGGTCTCTATGGCTACATTAACACAAGATGTTAAACAATTAGTTCAAGAGAAGGCAAAAGCTATTCGCGTTAGTATTGTACAGTCTGTGACGGCTGCGAAATCCGGTCACCCAGGTGGTTCACTATCTATCGCCGATGTGATGGCCTTATTGTACTATGTAGAAATGAATGTAGATCCAGCAAATCCAAAGGATCCTAATAGAGATCGTTTCGTTCTTTCTAAAGGTCATGCAGCACCTGCATTATATGCTACATTGGCAGAAAAAGGTTATTTCCCTAAAGAAGAACTTTTGAACTTGCGTAAAATTGACCATATGTTACAAGGTCATCCTGATATGAAACATACACCAGGTGTAGATATGTCTACTGGTTCTTTGGGTCAAGGTATCTCTGCGGCTTGCGGTATGGCCTTGGCTGGTAAAATTGATAATGCTGACTATCGTGTATATTCCATTCTTGGTGATGGCGAGCTTGAAGAAGGTCAAGTTTGGGAAGCAGCAATGTTTGCTGGCCATTACAAACTCAATAATTTAACTGCTTTTGTCGATTTCAACGGTCTTCAAATTGATGGAGATATTACAAAAGTGCTTTCTCCATTGCCAATTCCAGAAAAGTTTAAAGCTTTCAATTGGAATGTTATTGAAGTAAATGGTCACGATCTTGATGAACTTCATAATGCTATTGAATCTGCAAAAGCTTTCACAGAAGGCCCAACATGTATTGTAATGCATACTGTAAAAGGTAAAGGCGTTGAAGAAATGGAAGGTCAAGCTGGTTGGCATGGTAAAGCACCAAGCGAAGAACAAGGTGTAGCCTTTGTTAATGAGATTATGGGGGTACAATAATGGGTAAAGCAACACGTGAAGCATATGGTAATGCGCTAGCTCGCATTGGTAAAGAAAATACAAATATTATTGTTTTAGATGCAGATTTATCTAAATCTACTAAAACAGATACTTTTAAAGGTGCATGCCCAGAGCGCTTCTTTAACGTAGGTATTGCAGAGCAAAATTTAATTTCTGTTGGTGCCGGTCTTGCAGCAGCAGGTAAGATTCCATTTGTTTCTTCCTTCTCTATGTTTGCTACAGGTCGTGCTTTTGAACAAATTCGCAATGCTGTATGTTATCCAAAATTAAATGTAAAAGTATGTGCTACACATGCGGGTATTACAGTAGGTGAAGATGGTGCTACACATCAAAGTTTGGAAGATATTTCCTGTATGCGTACATTGCCTAATATGACAGTCGTAGTTCCTGCAGATGAGCGCGAAACAGAGGCTGTTATTGACTGGGCTGCATCTTATGAAGGCCCTGTATATGTACGTCTTGGTCGTGCAGGTGTAGATGATGTTACTGCAGAAGGTTATACATTTGTACCAGGCAAATCTACCACATTAGTAGAGGGCTCTGATGTTACAATCATCGCTTGTGGTGCGTTGGTTGGACCTGCTGTAGAAGCAGCAAAATTGTTAGGTGAGTCTAATGTATCTGCTCGTGTTATCAATATGGCATCTATTAAGCCTATCGATGCAGATGCAATTATAAAAGCAGCTGCTGAAACAGGCGCTATCGTTACCGCAGAAGAACATAATATCATTGGTGGTCTTGGTTCTGCTGTGTCTGAAGTTGTTGTGGCTAATAAGCCAGTTCCTATGGAATTCGTTGGTGTCCGAGATACATTTGGGGAGAGTGGTACACCAAAAGAATTAATGGCTAAATATGGCTTAACAGCAAAAGACATTGTAGAAGCAGTAAAACGTGTAATCACTCGTAAATAATTTAAGGGGCCCCCATGATTGAATTTAAGAATGTTAGTAAAGTCTATGATAATGGTTCTGTTGCATTAGACGATGTGTGTTTAACCATTAACGATGGTGAATTTATCCTCGTTTGTGGTCACAGTGGTGCAGGGAAATCAACTCTATTTAAGTTGTTGACACATGAAGTTGTGCCAGACACTGGTACAGTTATCGTCGATGACTTTGATGTTACGCGCATGAAGCGTAGCAAAATTCCGAAATTACGTAGAAAGCTAGGAGTAGTATTCCAAGACTTCCGTCTATTACCAAATAAAACGGTAGCTGAAAATATAGCCTTTGCTCTCGAAGTAATTGAAGAAAAACCAAAAATCATTAAAGAAAAGGTGAGTCATGTATTAGAGCTTGTTGGTTTAAGTGATAAGGCTAATGATTTACCAGAGGATCTATCTGGTGGTGAACAGCAGCGTGTGGCTATTGCTCGTGCTATTGTTAATCGCCCATCCGTACTCATTGCTGATGAGCCTACAGGCAACCTAGATCCTGATACAAGTAAGGATATTGTAGATTTGTTCAAGCATATCAACAATTTTGGCACTACCGTTATTATGGTTACCCATAATATGGATCTTGTTTCGTATTTAAATAAACGCGTTATTCGTTTAAAAGACGGCCGCGTTCAAAGTGACAATATGAGAGGTGCAGAAATTAATGAAGCCTAGAACGATAAAATACTATTTTAAAGAAGCTCTAAAATCTATGAAGCGTAATGGGCTTATGACCTTGGCGTCCATTTCTACAGTAGCTTTATCCTTATTTATGCTTGGTGTATTCCTTTGTGGTGTTATCAATTTGAATAATATGGCATCTAGCTTGGAAAACCAAGTACAGTTGAGCATTTACTTAAAAGACGGCTTAACAACAGAACAAATTATGTCTGTAGGTAAGCAAATTAAGGCTATACCTAATCTTAAAAAGCTTGAGTTTGTTAATAAAGAACAAGCTATGAAAGAGTTTAAAGAGCGTCTTGGTGATCAACAACAATTAGTTAATGCTTTAGGTGGTGTAAACCCATTACCTAATTCTTATGTATTAACTTTTGATAATCCTAGTGATGTAAAGGCAACTGCAAAGCTAGCTACGACCTTCCAAGGTGTAGAAAGTACGCATTATGGTCAAGATATTGTAGAAGAGCTCTTCCGCATTACTCAAGTTATTCGTATTGGTGGTATTGTATTGATTGCCTTTTTAGCAGCTGCTACATTATTTATTATTTCTAATACGATTCGGTTGACTGTATTTGCACGACGTAAAGAAATTGCAATCATGAAATATGTAGGTGCTACTAATGGCTTTATCCGTTGGCCGTTCTTGATTGAAGGCATGTTGTTAGGCTTAATTGGTGCTATCATTGCCGTTCTTTGCGTTGGTGAATTCTATCACTTTATTACTATGGAAGTATCTGAATCTTTAGCATTCTTCCCATTAGTACCAATGTTCCCATTCTTCTATGATGTGGCTATCTATATTTTAGGTGGTGGCATAGTAGTAGGTGCTATTGGTAGTACTATTTCTTTAAAACAATACATGAAGGTGTAATGTTTATGAAATATAAAACAATAAAATCCCGTCTTGTAGCAACCATTTTAACGGGTATAGTCGTACTGGGAACACCTCTATACATCGTTGCAGAAGACGAAGATTTAACGAATCAACTCGATTCGATTCAACAACAAGTAAATCAGCAAAATGCTATTAAAGCAGATGCTGAAACCGTCATTGTTAGCGTGTCTGAGCAATTGCGTCAAATTGAAGAACAATTGCGTCAAGCTCAACAACAATTAGAAGTAATTCAACAGCAACGTATAGCAGTAGAAAATGATATTACTGTTAATGAAAAGTTACTTGCTGAAGCACAAAAGCGTTTAGAAGGACGTGAAGCTGTTTTCTATAAACGTGTACGTGATATTTATATCAATGGTCGTTTAAGTTATTTAGATGTAGTTATTGGTTCTAAAGACTTTAAAGACTTTGCAAATCGTTTAGAAATCTTAAAGCGTATCATTGATTCAGATATTAAGTTAATTGATGAAATTAAAAAAGAGCGAGCTGAAATAGCTGCTCGTAAGCAAGCCCTTGAACAATCTCGTGCTAAATTAGTAGAGCTTGAAAAAGCGGCAGTGGCTAAACAAGCTGAAATTGAACAGAAGAAACAAGAGCGTGAAGTAGTTCTACAAAAAGCACAAAATGATCGTGCTGTAGCAATGCAAGCTGTAGAAGAACTAAACGCATCATCTGCTCAAATTACAGCTCTCTTAAAAGCTCGCCAAGCTGAACGTGCGGCAGCACGTGCAGCTGCAGAAGCAGCAGCGGCAGCGGCGGCTCAACAAGCTGCACCAAGTTATTCTTGGGTACAAGGGTCTGGTCAACTTGGCTGGCCTGTTAGTGGTGAAATTACTTCACCATATGGCTATCGTACACATCCAATTTGGGGCACTACAATTTACCATTCAGGCATCGATATTGGTGTTGATGAAGGTACACCTGTTCATGCTGCTGATGGAGGTACTGTTGTTTGGTCTGGCTGGATGGGTGGTTATGGTTATGCCGTAGTTATCGATCATGGTAACGGTATGTCTACATTATATGCGCATAACTCTGAGCTAGCTGTTTCTGAAGGTCAAGATGTTGGTAAAGGCCAAGTTGTAGCCTATGCTGGTAGTACTGGTAACAGTACAGGACCACACGTACATTTTGAAGTTCGTATAAGTGGGGATCCAGTGGATCCTATGGGATATTTATAATATGAAATTTGACACACGTACGGTGTTATGGAGTCTATTGAAATATATAGGCTCTGGCATCGTCATTATGTGGCTTACATTTTGGTATCTTTCCGGTTCATTCTGGGGATTGCCAAGATTATTTGTAGCCTACTATGCTGCGAGTCAAGTCTTTATGACACCGACGGCTAAATCCACTCTTTATGATGGTATGCTTAAAGGTTTAATTGACTCTTTGGGAGAACCGCATAGTGTTTACTTAGATGCAGAAGAATATAAGTCCATGAAAATGCAAACATCTGCAACTTATGCAGGTGTAGGCATGGTTCTTGGCACTGATGATAAAGGTTTACATGCTGTTAGTGTTATGGAAGATCAACCAGCTTTTAAAGCAGGAATCAAGCCTGGAGATCATATCATTGCTATTGATGGACAATCTACTAGTGACATCACAGTTGAGGAAGCGTCCTCTAAAATTCGTGGTGAAGCAGGTACTGTTGTAGCCCTTGATATTGAACGGAATGGTGAAAAGTTGCATTTCGATATCACTCGAGAATCCATTGTTCTTCCTACTGTTAAAAGTAAAATGCTAACTAGTACAGTTGGTTATATTCGCATTAGTCAATTTGCTGAGAATACGGCAGATGATTTTGCTACTCAGTTTAAGGAGCTTCAAGCTCAAGGTATGAAGGCACTTGTATTAGATTTGCGAGATAATCCAGGTGGCTTACTTTCAACAACTGAAAAAATATCCAACTACATCATGCCTCCAGGTACATTAGTAACAGTACAAAATCGGGCTGGTAAAAAGGATGTTTATAAGTCTGATGGTCCTGAAGTAGCTATTCCTTTAGTCGTTTTAGTAAATAAAGGCTCTGCTAGTGCATCTGAAATCATAGCAGGGGCCGTTCAAGATCGTAAATTAGGTACTATTGTAGGTACTAATACATATGGCAAAGGTACAGTTCAAACTATATACCCAAGTTTAGATAATGAGGGCATTAAAGTTACCATTGCTAAATACCACACACCAAGTGACCGTATTATTGACGGAACTGGGATTAAACCAGATGTGGAAATAGAGTTACCAAAAGGTGTAAATCCATCTAGTAAATTAGATGATATTCAAATTAAAAAAGCATTAGAGATATTACAACAATAATGCATAGGAGTTAAATTATGTTTATAGATAGAGCGCGCGTCTTTGTTAAGGCTGGTGACGGTGGGGACGGCATGTCTAGCTTCCGTCGTGAGAAATACGTGCCAAATGGCGGTCCGAGTGGCGGCGATGGTGGTAAAGGGGCGGACGTTATTTTTAAAGCGGACAAGAATATTAATACTCTTGTAGACTTTAGATATAAACGTCAATTCAAGGCACCTGCTGGTGGTAATGGTGAAAGTTCCAACAAACATGGCCGTGGTTCTGAACCACTTATCATTCCTGTTCCGTTGGGGACAGTCATTAAAGAGGAAGAAACGGGCAAAGTTTTCTGCGACCTCGTTAATGATGGCGATACATTTGTTATTGCTAAAGGCGGCCGTGGCGGTCGCGGTAATGCTCGTTTCCAAACGAGCGCTAATCGTGCGCCAACATTTGCAGAAAAAGGTGAACCAGGTGAAGAATTCTGGTTACAATTAGAGCTAAAAGTATTAGCTGACGTGGGTTTATTAGGATATCCATCTGTTGGTAAATCTAGTATTTTGCGTAAAGTATCTAAAGCTCAACCCGAGGTAGCAGCGTACCACTTTACTACCTTGACACCAGTTCTAGGTGTTGTAACTATTTCCGGTGACCGCAGCTTTGTATTAGCCGATATTCCTGGTCTTATTGAAGGGGCAAGTGAAGGTGTTGGCTTAGGTCATAACTTCTTGCGTCATGTAGAACGTACGAATATTTTAATTCATGTTCTTGATGTATCTGGTATGGAAGGCCGTGACCCTAAGGTTGACTTTGATGCTATCAACGAAGAGTTACGTAAATATTCTGAAAAATTAGCTAATAAAAAGCAAATCGTTGCTCTTAATAAGATCGATATGGTCTTTGATGACACGACAATTCCAGATAATAAAAAATACTTTGAAGATAAGGGCTATGAAGTATTTCTTCTCAATGCATTGAGCGGTGAAGGTTTACCAGAGCTTATGGAACGAGCTTACTACTATGTAGAAAATTACGAACCAGAGCCTGAAGCGACTGATGATACAGTGGTTTATGAAGCGAAACAAGATGTAGAGTTTGTTATCACTCGTGGTGATGATGCTGCCTTCTACATTACTGGTAAACGTATTGAACGATTAGTTGCTATGACAAATCTTAGCGACGATCAATCTCTTCGTAGATTCCAACGTATTTGGCGTTTTATGGAGCTCGATGCTAAGTTGAAAGAAAAAGGTTGTAAAGACGGTGATGAAGTTGTAATTGGGGATCAACGCTTTACATTCCAAGAGTAGGAGATATAATGACAGGAAAACAAAAACGGTATTTACGTTCTTTAGCTGCTACTATGCCACCAGTTGTACAAATTGGTAAAAATGGCTTAGAAGATAGTGTTATTGATAGCGCTCGTGCAGCGTTGATGGCTCGTGAGTTAATTAAAGTGAAATTACACAATAACAGCCCTGAAGATAAAACTATTTTCGAAGAACTAGCGGATATGCTAGGTGCTGAGCTAGTGCAAGTTATTGGCTTTAATGGCGTTTTGTATAAAGCTAAAAAAGAACCAAAAATTATTTTACCTAAATAGTTTTGAAATCATTTCTATTAATATGTTGTAGTTAAGAAACTGTTAACCTTAGGAGGTTAGTCTATGCGCAGCGCTATCGTAAACGCTAAACGAATTGTAGTCAAAGTTGGTAGCAGTACGCTTTGTTACGCTAATGGTCATTTAAATTTAGAGCGTATTGAAAGATTAGTACGACAATTATCAGATTTGGCTAACCAAGGTAAAGAGGTAATCCTTGTTTCTTCTGGTGCTACAGGAGCTGGACTTGCTCCATTAGGTTTTAAAGAGAAGCCTAGAGATCTTGTACTTAAGCAAGCAGCAGCAGCGGTCGGCCAAGGCATTCTTATCCATATGTACGAGCGCATGTTTCGTGAATATGGACGTACTGTAGGGCAAATTCTCTTAACAAAAGAGGATAGCACTGGACGTCATAGTTATCTTAACTTACGTAATACATTACATACTTTGTTGCAACTTAATGTTATTCCCATAATCAACGAGAATGACGTGGTTGCTATTGAAGAGTTTAAAATAGGTGATAATGATACTTTATCTGCTACTGTGGCAGGTATTGTAGATGCTGATTTACTTATCATTTTGTCTGATATTGAAGGTTTATATACGGCTAATCCAGCAACCCATCTAGATGCTACCTTAATAGAAACAGTTTCTGAAATTACAGATGAAACGTATGCTATTGCAGGTGGTGCTGGTTCTAACATGGGCACTGGTGGTATGTATACTAAAATTAAAGCGGCTCACATGGCGACAAACTCTGGTGTACCTATGGTTATTACCTCTGGTGAAGTAGAGGACTCTGTTCGTCGCGTATGTAAGGGTGAACAAATCGGTACTCTCTTTGAAGCACATGATGCTGGTCTATCAGGGAAACATCATTGGCTAGCCTTTGGTAAGCGGTTGAAGGGCTCCATTACTATTGATGATGGTTGTGCTCGTGCTGTTTTAGATAAAGGGGCTAGTATATTACCTGCTGGTATTGTTGATGTGGAAGGTACATTTGGACCTGGTGATACAATTTCTATTTATCATAATGGGAAAGAAATTGGACGTGGTCTTATCAACTATAGTGTTGATGATATGAAAGCTATTAAAGGTCATAATACTAACGATATAGCTCAGCTTTTAGGTATTAATACGACGTATGATGAAGCTATACATCGTAATAATCTAGTTTTATTACACTGAGGATATAATATGAACCAGTACGAAGAAATTTGTAAAGATATGGGCCTGAGAGCTAAAGCAGCTGCTTTTGAATTAGCTCAACTTGATCAAGGTACGTTAGATGCTGCATTATTAGCAATCGCTGATGCTGTGGAAGCACAAACTGATGAAATCATGGCCGCCAATAAGCAAGATTTAGATAAATCTGGGGACTATAATGTACCTCAAACTATGATTGATCGATTAACGTTGACCCCTAATCGAATTGCTCAAATGGCTGAAGGGGTTCGTCAAGTCGCGGCTCTTGAAAGCCCTGTGGGATCTGTTATGGAAACGATTACACGTCCTAATGGCTTGATTATAGAAAAAAGAGCAGTACCTTTTGGTGTGATTGGTATTATTTTTGAAGCGCGCCCCAATGTGACTATTGATGCTGGTGTACTTTGTTTAAAAACTGCAAATGCTACGATTTTACGGGGTGGTAAAGAAGCATTCCATACGAATCAAATCATCGTGTCTATCATGCGTAATACTTTAGAATCTTTAGGCATTAATGGTGATGCTATCCAATTGGTTGAGGTTCTTGATCGAGATATGGTTGGCGTACTATTGCAACAACGCGAATACATAGATGTTATTATTCCTCGTGGCGGGGCTGGACTCATTCGCCGTGTCGTAGAGGACAGTAGTATTCCTGTTATTGAAACGGGTAGTGGTGTATGTCATACGTTCGTAGATGAATATGCTAATCTCGATATGGCATTAGACATTGCTATTAATGCTAAAGTGCAACGTCCATCGGTATGCAACGCTATGGAAACTTTGTTAGTTCACCAAGCAGTGGCTGATGAATTTTTACCTCGCCTTGATACAGCATTACAAGAATATGGTGTTCGCATTCACGGTGATGAAGCAGTAGCTCAATATATGAGAAATACAATTCCTTTAACAGAGACGTCTTTTAACACAGAATACAATGATATGGATTTAAATGTGCGTATTGTTCAAAATCTTGAGGAAGCTATTGAGCACGTAAACTACTATACTACACATCACTCTGAGGCTATTATTACTGATGAGCCTATGCGTGCTAGAGTCTTTATGAATTTAGTGGATTGTTCTACTGTATATCATAATGCGTCTACACGCTTTACAGATGGCTTTGAGTTTGGCTTTGGCGCAGAAATTGGTATTAGTACACAAAAACTTCACGCTCGTGGTCCTATGGGCTTACAAGCTTTAACATCTTATAAATACTTCGTATTTGGAGAAGGCCAAGTGCGGACGTGAAGAATATATATTACTTTATAAGGGCATACTACAGATATATTCAAACACCAAAAGGACGATATGAATGGATATCCTATGGAAAGGCATTGCTCTTATTCATCATTATTTGTGTCATTGTCATTAAGGGAGTGACCGCATTATGGTAGAGAAACGTCGTATAGGTATCCTTGGTGGAACTTTTAACCCCATTCATCTAGGTCATCTAATGATTGCAGAGGTTGCTTGTGAAAGCTTTAATCTAGAAAAGGTTATATTTGTACCTGCCCGTATTCCACCGCATAAACAGCATGATGTGATAGATAGTCGTCATCGCTATGCTATGGCAGCTGCTGCTGTAGCAGATAATCCAAATTTTGAAATTTCCGATATAGAGATGCGAAGAGAAGGTCCATCGTACACTGTAGATACAATTCAACATTTCAAAATTATATATGGTCCAAATGTAGAATTTTATTTTATTGCTGGCACGGATACAATTCGGGCATTGCCGACTTGGAAATTTATAGAAGAATTATTAGATGAAGTTCATTTTATTGGTGCTACTAGACCAGATGGAACGAGTGTTATTGATGCTACATTAGATGAACTAGGGCCAAAGGCACATGAAAAGATTCATGTTATGGAAGTGCCTGAAATGAAATTATCTGCTACTTATTTACGGGATCGTTTACGTTCTGGCAAAACCGTTCGCTATATGTTGCCTAAATGTGTAGTAGATTATATAGAAAAAAACCATATTTATGGGAAGGAATAAAGGATGTTATCTTTTGATGAAATAGAACATAGAGTAAGCCAATGGATGGGTAAAAAACGCTTTAAGCATACTCTAGGTGTTGTTGAATCAGCCACTCAATTAGCTAAACTGTATAACGTCGATGTAGAGAAAGCGCGTTTAGCAGCATTACTACATGACTGTGCAAAGGAAATGCCACTCAAGGATATGCAGGCTTTGGTAGAGGCTAGTAAATACGAAGCTGATGATGAATTGTTAGCTAATGGTAATTTGTTG
This sequence comes from Veillonella sp. S13053-19, assembly GCF_002959835.1. Classification (NCBI taxonomy): domain Bacteria; kingdom Bacillati; phylum Bacillota; class Negativicutes; order Veillonellales; family Veillonellaceae; genus Veillonella; species Veillonella sp. S13053-19. The sequence goes on from NZ_PPDA01000008.1 coordinate 246,936, forward strand.
CATGGCTTAGCAGGTATGATTCGGGCTGAAAAAGAGTTTTCTATAACTGATTTAGAAGTTTTAGAAGCGATTCGTGTTCATACTACTGGTAAGGTTCATATGTCTAAGCTAGATAAGGTTATATTTTTAGCCGATTATATTGAGCCTAATAGAGATTTCCCTGGTGTAGATGAATTGCGTAGATTAGCAGAACAAGACTTAGATAAAGCTGTATTATTGGGATTTGATAACACTATTAATCATCTTATTAAGCAACATCTTTCTATTTATCCTTTGACCATTCTTGGTCGTAATGACGTATTACAATCTTGTAAGTAATGGAGTTTTTATATGGAAGAACGTGAACGAGCAAGAGCTCGCCGGCGTAGGAGAAGACGTCAACAAAAGTCATCGGTAAAATGGCCTAGAGTCATTTTAGCCATCGTTGTTGTTCTCGCTTTGCTCGGTGGGATAGGATATGGCATATATAGTGGCGTATCTTATGCATATAGAGCTATTGTAGGAACTACAGAAGTTACTGAAACAGTAGCAGATAATGGAAATAAACAAGACGCTAACACTGTATCAGTTGAGCAAAAAGGGTTAGATAAACCTCTATATATTTTGGTTGTTGGTACTGATGATAATAATCCAAGCCAAGGGGATAGTTTATTTTTATTATCTGTAAATCTTGATCAAAAAACGATGGATGTTATTGGTATTCCAAGTAATAGTAAGATCGATAATCGTGATCAAACTGATGCAACTATGTTGAATGGTATCTATGAAAAAGGCGGCATCGAGCTTACTAAAGCCGTTATTGAAGATATGTTCCACATTTCAATACCATACTATGTAGTGGTTGATCAAAATGCTTTCAAAAAAACAAATGATGTTCTAGGTGATCAACAAATTTATGTAGAGCAACCTATGGAACATGTTGATGCAGAAGGTAATAAAGATATTGATTTACGTCGTGGATATCAAACGTTAGATAGTAATAATGCGTTAGCATACTTACGATACTCAGATCCTAAACATGACACGTTTACTCGTGTTCAACGACAAGAACGATTTTTAAAATTGTGGGTGGACCAAGAGCATAATGCATTTTTCTTAACAAATGCATGGCATATTTGGCGTATTTGGGATCATTTTGATAGTAATATCTCTACCTTAGATGCGATTAAGCTCGTATACAACGCGAGCAAAATTAATAAGGAAGAAATTCATTTTTACATTCTTCCTGGCGAAAAAGAGTTAGTAGGAGATATGACTTACTGGAAGGTAAATCCAACAGAAGCACAACGTTTAGTGGGCATTACAATGGGCAATTTACCGGCTAATGAAATGACACAATTTGTATCCGCTCCTACAAACAGTACAGCTAAAGTTGCACCTGAATCAGAACATAATGGCGGTACAATTACTAAGCCTACTGAACCAGGTGATGAAAGCGGTAGTAAACGTTAAGATAAGAGGAAAACTATGAAAAATAAAGAAGATATTAAACAATTTGTACTAGCATTAGCACAAGCTGCATTTGATAAAAAAGGTAGAGACATTGAAATCCTCGATTTAGAAGGTATTTCTATGCTAGGCGATTACTTCTTAATTGCTAGTGCAAATAATATTAAGCAATCTCAAAGTATTGCTGATGAAATGGAAGATAAAGCTGCTGAATTAGGCATGACAGTTCGTCATAGAGAAGGTTACCGTGAAGGTGAATGGATTTTATTAGATTTTGGCGATGTAATTTGCCATGTCTTTGGCGGCGATGAATTGCGAGAATTCTACGGGTTAGAAGAGTTGTGGAATGACGCAGGTCGAGTTCCATTCGAAGGAGTATAATATGGCTACAGAATTGTTGGAAAATACAATTGCCACATTGAAAGTATTGCGTACTAGTGACCAAGGTGCTTTCCTAGATGGTCAAACAGGCAATACGAATGATGATATTTTGCTTCATAAAGATCAACAAACGTCTTCCGTTGCCATTGGTGATGAAGTAGAAGTATTCTTATATCGCGATCCAAAAGGTCGTTTAACTGCTTCTATGCGCTTACCAGCGATGAAGGTAGGGCAAATTGGGTATGTTGAGGTAATCAATACGACAAACTTTGGCTGTTTCGTAGAGGTTGGTACTGAGCGCGGTATCTTCATGCCACATGCAGAGATGCGTGGTCGTCCTCAAGTGGGCGAAAAAGTCTGGGTTCGACTCTATACAGATAAATCTGGTCGTTTTGCTGTATCTATGGATGTTGATGACGAAATGCGTCGCGCATCTAAGGCTGCTACAGATGCTACAGTAGGACAACTTGTAAAAGGTGCTATCTACAACTTGACTAGTGATGGGGCATTCTTTATCACTCCTGAACGATGGATTGCCTTTTTACATCGTTCTGAGATGACTAGAAAATTAAAAGTAGGAGAAATGGTTGAAGGTCGCATTACTTTTAAACGTGATTATGGTCGGGTTAATGTATCGATGCGCCCTACAAAGGAAAAAGCTCTTGTATCCGATGGAGATATTATTATGGAATATCTTTTGAATCGCGGTGGCAAGATGCCGTATAGTGATGAATCTTCTGCTATGTTGATTAAAGATAAATTCAACATTAGTAAAGCTGCTTTCAAACGTGCTTTAGGGCATTTAATGAAAGAGAAAAAAATTATTCAAGAGGATGGTTGGACATTGCTTACCGACATTGGTCGCCAGTGGACACCTCCTGTTAGTGAAGAGTCCCAAGATAAGGAATAAAGACGATGAAAATTGTCATTGTAGGCGCTGGTAAGGTTGGTTATTCATTAGCTCAACGCCTTATTCAAGATGATCATGATGTGTATGTCATCGATCGTTCACCAGAACGTATACAAAATCTTGAAAATACATTAGATGTTAGCCTTGTCCAAGGTAATGGCAGTGATGTGCAATTACTTGATGAAATTGGTATGTCTGATGTAGGCATGTTTATTGCTGTTACTGATTCCGATGAGGTTAATATGCTATCTTGTGCGGTGGCTAAAATTACAGGAGTTCCTACAACGATTGCTCGTGTTCGTGACAATAGTGTGGCGGAACATATGGATGCAGAGATGCGTGCTAAACTGGGCGTAGATCTCTTTATCAACCCTGAAATGGTTACAGCTCAAGAACTATTACAAATACTTGAAACTCCATCTGCCATTGATGTTGAAGACTTTGGTCAAGGTACAGTGCGCCTTATGGAGTTTAAACTTACTGAGGAGTTCCCTCTGTTAGGCCAGCCATTAAAAGAAATTCGCTTCCCTGAAGGTGTTCTTCTCGTAGGGATTTTACGTTATGGTGAAATGATTATTCCTCATGGTGAAAGTATTCTCCAAGCTGATGACAGCGTATTCTTCTTGGGATTAAAAGAGTCTGTAGAGGAAGTGGAAAATCTTTGGTTCCATAATTATAATGCTTTTTATAAACGGGCTGTCATCATTGGTGCTGGACTACTTGGTCGTAACCTGACTGTTTTATTAGAACGTGCTGGTTTTTCTGTGAAAGTCATTGAAAAAAACTTAGAGCGATGTGAGAAATTAGCGAATCTTGTAGATAAAGCGATGGTTATCAATGGCGATGGTACCGACTTTGATTTGTTAGAAGCTGAAGAAATCGCTGATAGCGACGTTATTATAGCTTTAACTGACGATGATAAACTTAACCTACTAGTAGCTCTTGTAGGCAAGCATATGGGCATACCAAAGACTGTTGTGCGCGTAGGTCGACCTGAATATATTATGCTTATGGAACAAGTGGGTATTGATGTCGTATTCTCGCCACGTTTATTTACAGCGAGTCAAATTTTACGTTTCGTGCGTAGTGGAGAAGGGGTTGTATCTATTTCGACCTTTGAAGGTGGAAAAGCGGAATCTATAGAGGTTGCCATTACAAGTGAATCACCTGTAGCTGGTAAACAATTAAAAGACATCCGTTTACCAGGGAAGGCGTTAGTTGGTGTAATTTTACGTGGTGATGAAGCCATCGTACCACGTGGTAATACTGAAATCTTAGATGGAGATCACATTGTTCTATTTGCGTTACCTGAATCTGTAAGTAAATTACTTAAATATCTTACTTAGTATGGAGGGACTATGCGCATTCAAATTGTCATGTCCTTAGTGGGGCGATTATTATATATATTTGGGATTTTTACATTAATTCCTTTTATATATGGTATCGTATTTGAAACTGCATATTGGTCGTTTTTGGTTACTACTGGTATTTCATTTGGCTTAGGTGGACTTTTATCCTATTATGGTCATGAAAGTCAAAGCTTTAGTCTTCGTGATGGGTTTTTAGTTGTATCAGCTACATGGATATTAACTGTTATCTTAGGTTCCTTACCATTTATTCTTAGTGGTATATTAACCAATGTATTTGATGCTCTATTTGAAGCTACATCGGGGATTACAGCAACTGGTGCTACAATTATTAATAGCGTAGATGATTTACCTAAGACATATGTTTTATGGCGTGGACTAATGCACTGGATTGGTGGGATGGGGATTATTGTCCTTATCTTATCGTTCTTAAAGAACTTAGGTGCAGATGCAGCTCATATGTTTAATGCAGAAGCATCGGTACCAAAACCTGGTGTTGTTATGCCCCGTATTCAATCAATGGCTACTAAACTTTGGCGTTTATACGTTGCTTTTACGGCTCTTTGTTTCGTTATGCTATGGGCTGGTGGTATAGAGCCTTTTGATGCGTTAAACTATGCCTTTTCCATTATTGCAACGGGTGGATTTGCACCAACATCAGCAGGGGCATTTATATATGAACAGAGTAACTATATTTGCTTTGTATTTGTTTTCTTTATGATCCTTGCAGGTGGTAATTTTTCAGTGTATTACAACGCACTTCAAAAAGGCTTTCGCGTTTTGATTGATGATTTTGAAACACGTATGTATTGGCTAGTTATTTTTATTGGAATTGCTATAATATCAATTTCGATGGCAGTACAATCAAATATCAATGACCCAATTCAAATCTTCAGAGATGTTTCCTTTAATTATGTATCGATTCAAACTGGTAGTGGATTTGCTGTAAGCGATTATGATTTATGGCCAGCCGCTGCACAGATGATGTTATTTATTTCATCATTTTTTGGTGGTTGTAGTGGTTCTACAACAGGGGGCGTAAAAATTATTCGCCTCATTATTCTAATTAAGAGCAGCATTATTTATTTAAGAAAATCAATTCATCCTGAGATGGTACAAGTAGTGCGCATTAATGGTAAACCGATGCCTACTAAATGGATACAGATGGCACAGCAATTTTTATTTTTATATTTAATGATTTACGTTATATCTGTGTTCCTTATGACTTGTTCGGGAATGTCTACTTATGATGCGATGCAAATTATAACAGCTTTTCTTAGTAATGTAGGCATTGGATTTGGTGGTTTTGGGCCTACAGATGCCTTTGGTAGTATGTCTGATGGTGCTAAATGCGTAGCAATGGCAGATATGTTATTAGGTCGTTTGGAATTATTTACAATTCTTGTTATGCTTCATCCTCAATTCTGGGAAGGGTATTTTATAAAAAAACAATCTACTAAACGGTATCGTATCCTATAGGAGGGCGAATAATATGAATATTATAAAACGCCCTCTAGGGCTTTATAAAGCAAATTGTTATGTATTAATAAATGAGGGGAAGTCCCTTATTATTGATCCCGGGTTTCATAGTAAGCATATAATTGAAATGGTAGGAGATTCTGAGCCTATAGCAGTTTTATTGACACATGGTCATTGTGACCATGTATCAGCCCTCGATGAGGTCTGTGCTCATTATAAAATTCCAGCCTACTTACACCCTTTAGATCATGAGTTGTTACAATTAATTCGTCGTAGACCTAGTGTTTACAAGAAGAAAATGTATACTAATTGTGAAGATTTAGTAACAGGAAAACTACAATTAGGACCTTTTGAAATTATTGTCCATCACACACCTGGCCATAGTGCTGGTTCTGTTTGTCTTGAAATTGAGGGGCACTTATTTACTGGCGATACTGTGTTTAAGCAAAATGTGGGAAATACAGATAATTATAAAAGTAATCCTCATGATTTAATTACAAGTTTGAAGTATATTTTATCTTTATCTAAGGACTTAATTATTGAGCCAGGACATAAAGAATCTACCATATTAAAAGATGAAGAAGAATTCATCAAAAATATTGTAGTATAGTGTTGACAAAATTTCTGATAACCGATATACTAAGCAAGTACTTTGGATACGGCCCCGTGGTGTAGCGGTTAACATGTCGCCCTGTCACGGCGAAGATCGTCAGTTCAAATCTGATCGGGGTCGCCATTCATGCCTCGGTAGCTCAGTTGGTAGAGCAACGGACTGAAAATCCGTGTGTCGACAGTTCGATTCTGTCCTGAGGCACCATGTACATGCGGGAATAGCTCAGCGGTAGAGCACCGCCTTGCCAAGGCGGGGGTCGCGAGTTCGAATCTCGTTTCCCGCTCCAACTTTATATGGCGGCATAGCCAAGCGGTAAGGCAGAGGTCTGCAAAACCTTTATTCCCCAGTTCGATTCTGGGTGCCGCCTCCACAATCGTTACCCATGCCGGGGTGGCGGAACAGGCAGACGCAACGGACTTAAAATCCGTCGGTTGGAGACAACCGTACCGGTTCGATTCCGGTCCTCGGCACCAATTAAGACTAACTTCGGTTAGTCTTTTTTTCTTATCTGAATTAATAAAAAGTATTGCTATGAATAATAAACCTAAATTATTGATCAGTGAATGCCTATGTGGCGTTCCTTGTCGCTATGATGGAAAAGACAATTATATAGAAGCACTTGACCTTCTGAATGAGTATTATGAATTAGTACCTGTATGTCCAGAGGTGTTGGGTGGGCTATGCACGCCGAGAGAACCTGCTGAGCGTCAAGGAAATCGTATATGCACTGCTGATGGGACCGATGTGACAACACAGTTTATTCGAGGTGCAGAGCTTACAGTTCGTATAGCTATTGAATATAAATGTGAACAAGCTCTATTGAAGGCGAAAAGCCCTAGTTGTGGTTATAAACGCATTTATGATGGCTCCTTTACTAGAACCTTAACGGATGGTCATGGATGTACTGTAGAGGCTTTATTAGCGGAAAATATTAGAATTTATACGGAACATGATATAGATCTTTTGTTGCCGCAAAAAAAGAGATGAGTTTAACTCATCTCTTTTTCTTTTATTAAGTTAACCTTTATTGTTAATACATAGTGTGTTATAGGGGACTATTTTTGAAACATTAACTATTGGTATGTACTACTGTTATTTACCAGCATTAACAGGATCATTAATTAGTGGCTGTTCACCAAGTAATGTAGTTAAGTTATGTAAATTGAATCGATATGACGCATTACTGAAGTCTCGCGTAGCATCGTAACGATAGTTAGGTGCCTGCATGAGACCTACTAATGTGTCATATAGCAGATCATTCGTAAAGAATTGATGCTCGTGTTTAGTCAGCACATCTGCCGTTTGTGGATATGCTGTACGATATTGTGGAGATAAGTATACCCAGAATGGAATATGTGTCATAACAAAGTCGAATGTATCTGGATTGTGAGATTTATCTAAGCTTTCACCGTGATCGGAGAAGTATACCATAGCTTGTAAATTCAATTTATCTTTACCATAGGTGTAAATTTGTTGTAATAACCAGTCTGTATATAACTGACTATTTGCATATGCTTCTTGGCCGTCAGGATATGGACCTTGTTTCCATTTACTAAATTCATGAGGGTAACGGTCATTGTAATAAATATGACTACCCATAATATGAATTACGATAAAGTTATTTTTTGTAGGGTCTACAGTTTCTAATAATGGTAACAATGCTTCGTCATAGCGATCGGAGAATGCATAAGACTCATGAGACCATTTTGTAGTGTCTGCAGTTTTAGCCATCAATGAAATAGCTGTATCATATTCTCCGAATACACCTTGGTTGCTAAACCAAGAAGTTGTGTAACCAGCTTTTTTGGCTACGTCTAAGATATTTGCGGAATCAAGGAATGGTCTATCGTCGTATTGGTTTCGTTCAGATAGAGCACGCTCTAAAGTTGGTACTGTTTGTACATAAGAGGAATAGGCGTTGTCAAAGAATATAAAATCCTTATTGTCTGCACGCATATTTCCTTGCCATGGTGTATCATCATAAGGGAAGTTCGGATTATATACTTTCATGTAATCACGAGAGCTAGATTCACCGATGACGAGAATAATAGTTCCTGGTGCTTTCTGAGCAGCTGTTTCTTTAGTATCTAAGTTAAAGGAATCAAATACTATATGATGATTATCATTATATTGCTGCATTTGTTTAACATAATCACCGGCAGCAATCCAGTTGGCTACGATACATGTTTGAGGGAATAAGAAGAACGGAACATATACTAGGAAGGCTACAATAGAAGCGATGAGCATGGCAGATCGCATAGGGCGTGTAGTATTTAAATTAACTACCGCTTTCATACCTAAATTAGACCAGTATAATAAATATGTCCACAATACAAGACCAACACCTACTGCAATTAGACCAGGAATACCAGCTGCATTTTTTAGGAAACCAAATGCTTCTTCTGGATTAGTCATATAGACTGCTAAAAGACTAGCTGGTGTTAAACAGTGCCATGTAGTCATGTAATAGCCAATTTGTAAGAATGGGATGAGGCTAAGAAGCATGGAAATGATGGCCATGATTAAGGAGGTTATTTTATGGAAGCGATTCGTTTGATTGAGTAAAAACTGAATGCCCGATAAACCCATAAAAATCAGTAAACCAAATAAGAAATCATTGGCAAATTCATAGAAGTACAATGGTTTTACATAAGACCAGTGAAATAGAAGTGGGAAGGTAAGAGCCCATAAGATACCTACCAATCCATATCCTAAAAATGGTCTATGGAAAACGGTGCAGCCCATAAAATATTGAAACAAGAATGTACCAACAATGGTGGGCACCGCTAAAATTGTAATATCCTCTACATCTAAGCCTAGTGTAATGGGTTCGTAAATTAAAAATAGAATGATATATAAAACAATACCTATAATACCAAAGCGAAAAATGGGGTTACGCCCAATTTGCCTTAAACTAGATGACATAATAAAGCCTCTCTTAAAGGAACACACAATAATATATCTTTATAATATATAATAATTATATTATTAAAGATAGCAGATGAGTATAAAAAAAACAATTATTTGAAAGTACTACTATAAATGCTTTATAATTATATAGTTAAAGTATATCTTTCTAAGGATTGGGGTTTATGGGAGATTATAATTACAAGTTGGACGTCTTTGAAGGTCCCCTTGATTTGCTGCTGCATCTCATTGAAAAACATAAAATAGAAATCACCGATATTCCTATCGTTGAGATAACGAGTCAATACTTGGAGTATCTAGATAACTGGAACCATTTTGATATTCACTATAGTAGTGAATTTCTTGTTATGGCTTCCACCTTATTACAAATCAAATCGCGCATGTTATTGCCTAAGGCTGAACCTGAGCCAGAGGATGCTGAAGATCCACGGGATGAGTTAGTAGCTAAATTAGTTGAGTTTAAAAAGATTAAAGATTTTACATCTCTATTGATGGAGCGAACAGCCGTATCGGCAAATGTTTTTAGTCGTCCTGAAGAAACGAGTGTTCTCGGTTTAGATAATGTATATAATCTAGAGCTTTCACAGTTATATCAAATCTTTTACCAAACCTTAAAACGGGCTAAAGAATTGCCTGAAGAGGAACCTATTCGTGAGGTTAAGGTAGAAAAAGATACGTACAGTTTAGAGGATATGATTTTATCGTTGTCGAGTCGTATACGTCGTGGTGAAAGTTTACACTTTATGGAATTATTAGTAGCTATAGAAACCAAAAGTGGTATGGTAACAATCTTTATGGCTGTTCTTGAATTGTTAAAGCAGCAAGTAATGCAAATGCGCTACGAAGATGATGATATTATATTCACTGCTGCTTTAGATGGAGCCGTGTAGAAAGGGGACTATATGAGCTTACCAACAATGCATTTAGAGGCTGTTTTGTTTGCAGCGGCAAAACCTATATCAATCGATATGTTAGAAGAGGTATTCGGTCTTTCACGAGACGACATACAAGCCTATATAAATGAATTAAAACGGGAGTTAGAAGATCAACATCGAGGTATTCGACTTCGTATATCTGGGGCTGGTGTCGAATTAGTTAGTGCTATGGAAAGTGCTGATTATGTGGGGCATATCCGTAAAAGAGAAGATAAACTATCTAATGCGGCTATGGAAACACTGGCAGTTATTGCTTATAAGCAACCAATTACTAAAGCTGAAATTGAAGAAGTACGCGGTGTAAATAGTGATAAAATTATAAAACAATTGCTTACTAGATCTCTTATAGCTGAGTTAGGCCATAAAGATACTGTAGGCAGACCTATTCTATATGGTACGACTGATGAATTTTTAAGAAGTGCTGGTGTAGAATCGATAGAAGCTTTACATCAAGAAGTTTCGGAAGCAGAAGGATAATATGGAACGATTACAAAAATATATTGCTAGTTGTGGTATTGCATCACGACGTAAAGCAGAAGAACTAATTACAGAGGGTAAGGTGCAGGTAAATGGCCGAAAGGTAACAGAGCTTGGCGTTAAAATAAACCCTCAAAAAGATAAAGTTAAGGTTAATGGCCAATTATTAGCTCAGGAAAAGCCTGTATATTATTTATTAAATAAACCAAAAGGTGTCATTACATCTGTATCTGACCCTCAAGGTAGAGAAACTGTTTTAGATTATATTAAAAATGAATCTAAACGCATTTATCCTGTGGGCCGTCTCGACTTGTATACAGAAGGTTTATTACTACTTACTAATGATGGTGAGTTAGCACAAAACTTAACACATCCCTCTAAAGGTGTGGAAAAAACTTATGAAGTGCGCATCAAAGGTCGCGTTCGTGATGAAGACTTACAAGTTATAGCTAATGGTGTGAAACTTGAAGACGGTATGACTGCACCTGCTACAATTGTAGATTTAGGTTTTGATGATCATAACGGTGTACATGAGGTAGAGATTACTATTCATGAAGGTCGTAATCGACAAGTTCGCCGTATGTTTGAACACTTTGGGTACCGCATTCATAATTTAAAACGTATTGCCTATGCTGGTCTCACCTTGGGCGGTGTTAAACGCGGTGCTTCTCGTCAGCTTACAATTCGTGAAGTGAAAGCTCTAAAAGCGTTAGAAACAGGTAAGAAATGAAACAAATCATAGTCATTGGTGGTGGTGCGGCAGGCTTAATGGCAGCTGTTATAGCTGGCCGTGAAGGAGCCCGTGTCATCTTATTAGAAAAAATGAATATGGTTGGTAAGAAAATGGGCATTACCGGTAAAGGCCGCTGTAATATTACTAATAGTTGTGATATGGCTGAGTTTATTAAAAATACACCTGGTAATGGCAAGTTCTTATATGGTGCCTATGAACGTTTCAGTAATGAGGACCTTTTAGATTTATTGCATAGTTGGGGATTAAAAACCAAGGTTGAACGAGGAGGCCGTGTGTTTCCAGAATCCGACTCAGCTTTAGAGGTACGCAATACGTTCATGAAAATCCTTAAAAAGTATAATGTTCAAGTTCATTTGAATGAACCTGTTACATCTATTACGGTAAAGGATAATCGCGTAGTAGGCGTTACAACAGATAAGGAACAATATGCTTGTGATGCTGCCATCATTTGTACAGGCGGTGCATCATATCCCTTAACAGGTTCAACTGGTGATGGTTATGCTTTAGCTGAAAAAGTGGGACATACGATCACTGATATTCGTCCATCTTTGGTACCTATCGTTACAAACGAAGCATGGGTAAAAGACATTATGGGACTTAGTCTTCGTAATGTTGAAGTGTCTGTAGTTTCTAAGAATAAAGTACAGGCTAAACAATTTGGGGAAATGATGTTTACTCATTTTGGCATTACGGGCCCTACGATTTTGTCGTTAAGTCATACGGTAGGCAAGTTGCTACGTAAGAAGAACCCTAAAATTACAATTGAAATCAATCTTAAGCCTGCTTTGACTGCTGAGGTATTGGATAAACGCTTACAAAAGGACTTTGATTTATATTCTAAAAAACAATTAGCTAATGGTATGAAAGACTTACTTCCGGTAAATCTCATTCCCATAGTTATTAAGCTTGCTGAATTAGATCCAGCTAAACCGATTAATCAGATTACAAAGGAAGAGCGTTTACGCTTGTGTCATGTGTTACAACATATGACGTTAACTGTTAAGGAATTGCGACCTGTAGCTGAAGCCATCGTTACAGCTGGTGGTATTTCTTTAAAAGAATTTAATCCTAAAACTATGGAATCAAAGTTGATTAGTGGTTTATATGGCGCTGGTGAAGTATTGGATATCGATGCTTTCACAGGAGGCTATAATCTACAAGCTGCCTTTTCCACAGGCTATGTGGCGGCAATGCATGCCGTACACGGTGATAAAGAATAGAGGTTATTATGAACACTAAAAAAATTGCCATTGCTATCGATGGTCCTGCTGGGGCTGGTAAAAGTAGTATTTCTAAGGTAGTGGCTAATGAATTAGGGTATTTATATATTGATACAGGTGCCATGTACCGCGGTGTAACATGGGCCGTTCTAGATAGTCAAATCGATGTTAATGACCAAGAAGCTGTAGAAGCTTTATTGCCATCATTAAATTTAACATTAGAGCCTACTGCATCAGCATGTAAAGTTTTTGTTAAAGGTAAAGATGTAACATCATTAATACGACAACAACAAATCAATGAAAATGTATCTACCATTGCTTCTTATAAAGGGGTTAGACAATATTTGGTAGAACGTCAACAAGCAATGGCTGCTGTTGGTGGTGTTATTTTGGATGGTCGAGATATCGGCTCTGTTGTATTGCCTGATGCAGAGTTAAAAATATATTTAACTGCTTCTGTGGATGCCCGTGCTAAACGAAGATGGCTAGAAGTACAAGGTACACCAAATGAGCAGACTTTAGATGAAATTAAAAAGAATGTTGAAAGTCGCGATGAAATGGATAAAAATCGAGAGGAATCTCCTCTAGTATGCGTTGACGATGCAGTAGTTGTAGATTCTAGCGATATGAATTTCGATGAAACTGTGGCATATATGTTGAAATTAATACAGGAGACCATCAATCATGAATAAATTTTCTACCTGGCTATGGCGCACTGCTTTCTGGCTTCGCTATAAGGTTGGGTATGGATTGAAAGTATATGGACGAGATAATTTCCCTATGGAAGGTCCTGTTATCGTCGTACCGAATCACTTAAGTAATAATGATCCACCTATCTGTGGCTATGCCTTACCTAGACATGTACATTTCATGGCTAAACAAGAATTATTTGTAAATCCTATTTCTCGTTTTATTTGTACTTGGCTTGGTGCATTCCCATTAAATCGAGGCGCTATCGATAAAGTTGCTATCCGCCATGCTATGGGGCTGCTCAAAGATAATAAGGTATTAGGTATCTTTGCGGAAGGTAACCGTCAAAAAAGTGGTAAACTTGGTAAATTCCACGATGGAGCAGCATCTATTGCGCTAAGGACAGGAGTTAGCATCGTGCCTGTAGCTATCATTGGCTCTTATAATATGGAGCGAGATAAGGTAGCTTGTATTATTGGAAAACCAATACCTGTAGAAAAGGAAAAGGCTACCCCAGAAGCAATTAAAAAAGTAAATGATCATGTTAAAGGTGAAATCCAACGAATGATTGATTCTTATCATGAAAATCGTGTAGAGGAGACTTTATGGAAATAATTTTGGCTGAAAACCATGGTTTTTGCTATGGTGTAAAAAGAGCCGTTGAAATGGCTAATGAAGCTGCGAACAGTGATGGCAAAAGTTATACATTGGGTCCTATTATTCATAACCCTCAAGTTGTAGGTCGTCTTGAAGATAAAGGGGTTAGTCCTGTTCAAGAAGTATCTGACATCGAAGAGGGGACAATGATTATACGATCACATGGTGTTGGTCCTGCTATTTATGAAGAGGCTGAAGAAAAGGGGTTAAACATTGTAGATGCTACATGTCCCCATGTTAAAAAGGCACAACAAGATGCGAAGTCTGTCATTGAAGATGGGATGACTTTGGTGATTTTGGGCGAAAAAAACCATCCTGAGGTCAAAAGTATTAATTTATGGGCTAATAACGAAGGCATAATCATCGAAGATGAAGAATCCGCAGAAAAACTACAAATTGTGGAAAAAATGGGTGTTGTTGTACAAACAACCTTTTCACAATTCAAATTTAACAGTATAATAGACATATTAGAGAAAAAATCTAAGAATCTTAAGGTTTTCAAAACGATATGCAATGCAACGCAAGAACGACAGAACTCTGCCGTTGAATTAGCACGTAATGTAGATCTTATGATTGTGGTAGGCGGTAAGAACAGCGGCAATACAAACCGATTGGCAGAGGTTTGTCGTGACGTTGGATGTACAACATATCACATTGAAACTTCTACTGAATTACAACTGGAATGGTTTAACCGAGTACAGACGGTAGGAGTAACAGCAGGAGCATCGACTCCCGACTGGATTATTAAGGAGGTCATTGAGACAATGAAAGATTTTGCAGAATTATTAGCAGCCGAAGGTCAAGAAGAATTTAAGAAAGGGAACGTTGTAGAAGGTACAGTAGTTCAAGTTGAAGATGAACGCGCTTATGTATCTTTTGGCTACAAAACTGAAGCCATTTTGAACAGAACTGAAATTTCTTATCCAGCACCAGAATCTGCCAAAGATGTGTTAAAAAATGGTGATGAAATTAAAGCAGTTATCATGAATCACATCAAAGAAGATAATCCTATTTATCTTTCCATGACTCGCTTGGCTAAAGATGAAGATTGGCAATATGTTATCGAAGCACAAGAAAAAGATGAAGCTATCGTATGTAAAGGTATTGATGCTATCCCAGCAGGTTTGGTAGTAACAGTAAAATCCCTTCGTGGTTTCATTCCATTGTCCCAAGGTGATGTTCACTTCGTGAAATCCTTGGACAACTTGGTTGGTACAGAATTCGAAGCTAAAGTACTTGAAATCGATGAAAAGAAAAACCGTTTGGTTCTTTCCCGTCGTGCAGTATTAGAAGTTGAACGTCAAGCTAAATTAGCTGAAGCATTGAAAAACATCAACGTTGGCGAAAACTATAAAGGTATCGTTCGTAAAATCATGCCTTATGGTGCTTTCGTAGATATCGGCGGTATTGAAGGTTTACTTCACATTTCCGACATTTCTTGGCAAAAAATCAAAAAAGTGGAAGATGTTCTTTCCGTTGGTCAAGAAATCGAAGTTAAATTACAATCCTTCGACGCTGAAAGCAACAAATTATCCTTGTCCTTGAAAGCTTTGTCTAAGAGCCCATGGGACGTAGCTGAAGAAACATTGCATGTTGGCGATGTTATCAACGGTAAAGTTGTTCGTTTGGTAGCTTACGGTGCATTCGTAGCTGTTAACGACGACATTCAAGGCTTACTTCACATTTCCCAAATTACAAAACAACGTAATGCGAAAGTTGAAGATTACTTGAACCGCGGTCAAGAAGTTGAAGTTAAAATTATTTCTCTTAACAAAGATGAAAAGAAATTGGGTTTGGCTTTAACTGAAATGATGGAATCCAAAGAAACTGCAGAAGACGCTGAATAATTCATTGTCTAATATAAGGCTAACCAAGGTTTACTTGGTTAGCCTTTTTGCGTACTATACGTAGAATATGATAAAATATAGTAATGTATTAGATTAGATAATGAGGTGAAACTATGGCAAAACCATTAGTGGCCGTTGTAGGCCGTCCAAATGTAGGTAAATCTACACTTTTTAATGCCATTGTTAATAAACGTATCTCTATAGTCGAAGATATTCCCGGTGTTACACGGGACCGTATTTACTTCGATGCAGAGTGGTTAAATCGTGAATTTACAATGATCGATACAGGTGGTATCGAATTCATTACTGAAAATAGCCATGTTATTCCAAAAATGATGCGATTACAAGCTGAATTGGCTATCGAAGAAGCGGATGTAATCTTATTTGTCGTTGATGGTAAACAAGGTATTGTGCCAGCTGATGAAGAGGTTGCAAATATTTTGCGCGCTAGTGGTAAACCTGTAGTTCTTGTAGTTAACAAGATTGATAGCGTAAATCAAGAGCCTAATATTTATGAATTTTACAATCTTGGCTTAGGTGATCCTATTGGTATTTCTGCAAAAAATCTAATGAACTTAGGTGATTTGCTTGATGATACCGTGAAACATTTCCCTCCTGTAGGTACTAATGTAGATGACGAAGATACAATTCATGTTGCTATTATTGGTCGTCCAAATGTTGGTAAATCTTCTTTGACGAATGCTTTATTGGGTCAAGATCGTGTTATTGTGTCTGATGTAGCAGGTACTACCCGTGATTCCATCGATACATATTGGACACATGGGGATCAAAAATTTGTACTTATCGATACAGCTGGTATGCGTCGCAAATCTAAAATTGATGAAGCTGTAGAACGATATAGTATTGTACGCTCTTTGCGATCCGTAGACCGTTCTGATATTGTTGTTCTTGTGCTAGATGCACAGGATGGTGTTACCGAACAAGACAAGAAGATTGCAGGTTATGCTTATGAAGCAGGTAAGGGTGTAGTCATTGTTGTTAATAAATGGGATCTTGTTGAAAAAGACGATAAAACAACATTGCGCTTTACTGAAGATATTTATGAAGAATTAGGTTTCTTGCAATTTGCACCGATTCTTTTTGCATCTGCTTTAACTAAGCAACGTATACATCGATTAGCAGATATGTTGAAATTCGTCTCCGAACAACAATATCGTCGTGTATCTACCGGTACGTTGAATCAATTGTTACAAGATGCGCAAACAGTAAATCCTGTACCATCTCGCAATGGTAGAATTCCTAAGATTTACTATATGACACAAGCAAGTGTCAAGCCACCGACCTTTATTTTGTTTGTAAATGAACCTGAGTTAATTCACTTCTCTTATATGCGTTTCTTAGAGAATCGATTGCGTGAATCCTTCGGTTTCGAAGGTACTCCAATTCGCTTAGTATTACGTGGCAAGAAACGGGATGATGAGGACTAATGGATATTATGATTATCGTTTATGCTGTATTAGCGTATTTTATTGGTTCAATTCCTAGTGGCTTAATCATTGGCAAAACCTTCTTTAATACAGACGTACGCCAATATGGATCGAAGAATATAGGGGCTACCAATACATATCGTGTTATCGGTCTCAAAGCTGCATTACCAGTATTTTTATGTGATGCTCTAAAAGGTGCTTCTGGGGTAGTATTATTATCCTCTTATGGACCTATGTATATGATTTTAGGTGGTATCCTTGCTATGATGGGCCATAACTGGTCTATATTCTTAGGGTTCAAAGGTGGTCGTGGCGTTGCTACCGGATTAGGTGTTCTCATTGCTCTTTCTCCTTTAGTAGCATTGCTTTGCTTCCTTGTGTGGGGCATCATCGTATATTTCACCAAGCTTGTATCCTTAGGTTCTATTGTAGCTGCTGCATTAGTACCTGTATTGATGTACGTTACAGGTGAATCTTATTGGTTTGTTGGCTTTGGTGGATTAGCTGCGTTATTTGTTATAGTTCGTCACTGGGATAATATTAAACGTTTACTTGCAGGTAATGAGTTAAAAGTAGAACGTATTAAAAAGGATTAATGTATGAATGTTGTTGTTATAGGCTCTGGTAGTTGGGGCACAGCCCTTGCTATTAAATCCGTTTTAGCTGGAAATACTACAACTTTATATTGTCGTCGCCCAGAATTTGCTGACCAATTGGCTAAAGATTTAGAAAATAAAGATTACTTGCCGGGTGTAGAGCTACCTAAAGAGTTACTATATAGCTCTGATTTAGAGACTTCTATTAGAAATGCAGAAGTTGTTTTAATGGTTACACCTTCTGTACATGTCCGTACTAGCTTGGAGTCTATAAAGCCTTATGCGCATAAAAATCAATCTTATATTCTTTGTTCAAAAGGGGTTGAACGAACAACAGGTAAATTATTAACCACTGTTATGAAAGAGGTTCTAGGTCCAGTTGGTTGTCACTTGGCTGTTCTTTCTGGTCCAAATCACGCAGAAGAGATTGGGCGTAATTTACCGGCTGCTTCTGTATTAAGTACAGAGGATTTAGAGGTGGCTACTACACTTCAAAAAGCATTATGTAGCCAAAGTTTTAGAATTTATGCCAATACTGATATCATAGGTGTTGAACTTGCTGGTGCTACAAAGAATATTATCGCTTTAGCTGCTGGTATCGTTGATGGCCTTAAACTTGGCGACAATTGTAAGGCCTTATTATTAACGAGAGGCCTACATGAGATGACTCGCTTTGGGGTTGCCTTAGGTGCCCAGAAAGAAACTTACGCTGGTCTAGCCGGTATGGGCGATTTAATTGCTACTTGTATGAGTCCTCATGGTCGTAACCGTGCGGCTGGTCAAAAGCTTGCAGATGGTAAGACGATGGACTATATTATTAATCATACAAATATGGTGGTGGAAGGTTTTTTTGCCACCGATATTATATATAAAATGGCTTGTGAACATCAAATCGAAATGCCTATAACTAAAGCGTTGTATGAAATTTTATATGAGGAGAAATCGCCTGCTTTAGCCTTGGCTGAGTTAATGGGGCGCGATATTAAAATTGAAGTATCATAAATAAAAGATACTTTTAATTTGGTTATTTATATACTATAATTAATGAGTATAATCTTGTGAGGGTTGTATGCGAATTATTGGCGGAACTGCGAAGGGACATGCTATAAAAGCACCTAAAGGGGTTGATACTAGACCTACACTTGATCGTGTTCGGGAAAGTGTATTCAATGTATTAGCTAATAGAGGCATATTTGGTACAGACGTATTAGATATATTTTCTGGCACTGGTGCAGTAGCAATTGAAGCCTTAAGTCGCGGTGCAGCACATGCAGTAGCGGTAGACTTTAAAACGGGAAAATTAATTTTAGAGAATGCTAAACATTGTCGTGTGGATGATCGGTTAGAAATTATTCCGAGGAAACTTTCACAATTAAAAAATTATATAGTGGGACGACAGTTCGATTATATTTTTTCTGATCCGCCATATGAGAATGGATTTATACAAGATACCATAGATTTGGTTGTGACCTATGATTTATTAAAACCTGAAGGTGTTTTATTACTAGAACATCATAAGGATGAGGTTTTTAGTTTACCTGAATCATGGGAGTGTATAAAAGAACAGAAATTTGGTTATACGATAGTTTCCTATTTTGTAAACATAGCTGAAAGGAGCTAATCCTGTGCGTATAGGTGTATGTCCGGGTAGTTTTGACCCAGTTACTAATGGACATGTTGATATTTTTGAACGGGGCAGTCGATTAGTTGATAAATTAATCATTGCTGTTAGCTCGAATCCGAATAAAAATTCCTTATTTACCATGGAAGAACGGGTTGCGATGATTCAAAATTCTGTCAAACATATTCCTAATGTTGAAATTGATTGTACAGGTGGTTTGCTTAACGAGTATGTTAAATCAAAGAATGCTACTATTATCATTCGTGGTTTACGTGCATTGAGCGACTTTGAATATGAATTTCAGCGTGCTTTGTTTGCGAAATATTTGGATGATGACATCGAAACAGTATTTATTATGACAAATAACAAATACTCTTTTGTCAGCTCCACAGGTATTCGAGAACTAGCTAAATTTGGTGGTAAACTAGATGGCCTTGTTCCGGATGATGTTAAGGAAAAACTTGAAGAACGATTTAATACGGTCCATAATAAATAGGGGTGAATTGTATGAAAACAGAAAAATTATTAGAAGATTTAGAGGTTCTTATTGAATCTAGCAGCCGTATTCCTATGACTACAAAACGTATGGTTGAGGAAGACGAAATTATGCGTATTATCGATTCTATTCAAGAGTCCTTACCATTGGAACTTGAAGAGTCTCGTCGTATTGTAGCTGATAAGGATAAAGTATTAGCTGATGCTCAACGTCAAGCTGAAACTTTGATTGATCAAGCTAAAGACTACATTGCTAAATTAACAGCAGAAAGTGAACTTGTTAAACAAGCTCAAGAACAAGCTAATCAAATTATCAATGCTGCGAATCAATCCTCTGAAGAATTGAAATCCAGCTCCATTCAATATGCTGGTGATGTTCTTAAATACGTAGAAAATAACTTAGAGAAAACATTGGAAAGCTTACGTCAAAACCGTGAAAGTTTGAAACAGACTGAACAACGTACAGAAGAAAACCAATAATATAAATTAACGGCTAAATACGATGTATCTAGCCGTTTTATATATAATAAGTTAGTTATAATTAATATGTGCACATATTGATTTTTGAATTATAAAAAGCGAAGGGGCAGCCCTTCGCTTTTTTGTGGTTTATTCAGTATAATTGTCAGGTTTTTTAGGCTCTACAATCATAGTTTGATGTGTATTAAAAATAACAAAACCTAAAGGCGATCCAGGCGGTTTTTTGATATTTTTAATGTATGTATAGTCTACAGGAACTTTACTAGTTTCTCGTGCCTTACTAAAGTAGGCTGCATATTGTGCTACTTTAGATAAGATCATATCATCTGGTTTAACATTAAGTCTAAGAATAAGGTGAGAGCCTTGAATGTCTTGCGTGTGGAACCAAATGTCCGTTGGTTTAGCAAAACGATGCGTTAAATATTCATTTTGCTGATTGTTACGACCGATAAACATTTCACCTTCGTCAATTGTTAAGTGAATGTAGTTAGATTTACCTAACTTGTAGGATAGGGGCTTTTTCGATTTTTTTATAATGCCCGCATCCATACATTCTTTGCGGATTTCCTCTAAACTTTCACGAGTAGTTGCAAGCGATATACTATACAAAATTGACTTTAAGTATTCAAGTTTTGTAGTACTTGCGTTAAGTTGGTACTCACCGCTGACCATACGATTCTTCAGTTTAGTGTAAAGTTTGTAGTACCATTGTGCATTTTCTACAATCGTTAGATTTGGCTTTAATGGTATTGTTAGCATTTCTCCTTCATCAGAAAGAAGATTTTGTAATTCAATAGAAGGTTCGTATTGCACTTGAAGATGTGCATTAATCATTAATAGATCACCATATAATTTATAGGTATCCATTTTATTCGTGTCTTCTAATTCCTCTTTAATTTTTTTGTGACGACCTTCTTCTTTTTTGATGGCCGCCGTCAAAATCTTTTCTTGCTCTTTATCCGCTGTGTGGATTGCTTTTGTACTGTGAATTGTTTCTTCTAAAGCTTCAGAAATAGTTTCGTATGTTTTCACAACATTATAGTTGTGTAAGATAAAGGTAGAATATGCTTTTTTATGGTTATCATTTACTAAGGAGAGTAATCCATTGCCGTTTTGAAGCATCATTTTTAAATCGTACAAAGCATTTGCTAACTTGTCGACTTGTGATGCCTCTAAATCAGTTATAATTTCATCACCATTTAAATTAGCGTTATATAAAACCTCATCAAGTAAAGGTTTACCAAAGCCGTTAAAAATAGCGCGAATAGATTGTTGAACGCTGCCATTACCAAAGGAGACTAGTAGATTTCTAATCTCATTATAATCAAAGTCCATTAGACTAACGCGATTAGCATTTGGTGGTAACTCGTATTGAAGTTTAGGGCTAATAGAACGCTCACGGTTCATCAGTGGAGAAACATGAATTAAAGATTCTAAGATAACTCCATCTTGAACAAAGATACAGTTAGAATATTTGCCCATTAACTCAACATAAATAAGTGTACTTGTAATGGAACCATCCATTTCTAGTTTATCCGTTTGGATACACATAATACGGTCCCCATTGATTTGCTCAACTTTTACAATGCGGCTACCTTCGATATGTTTACGTAAGAACATACAAAGTGAGCTAGGCTCTTTTGGTAAATCTTGCAGTGGCTTGCTAAGATACATGGCTGGGGTAGCACCTACGGTGATGATCAAGTTTTGATCTTCATTAAGGGCTCGAATTTTAAATAATAGTGTAGTTTTATCTATTTGATATAGTTTTTGTATTTGGCCAGTTTGTAATCGCTCATTTAGCTCTTTAGCGAGTACAGACATGGTAAGACCGTCTAAATTCATAGTACTCCTTTCAAATTTATTTAGAAGTATAGTTTAGTATACCATAGTGTACATATAATTCTTAGTATTTAAACACGGATTGTGTAATTCGTGGTACAATAATAAAAACTACTAAGGAGGATATCTTATGAAAAGTATGACCGGTTTTGGTTCTGGTACAGCAACCAAAGATGGCATTACCTGTACGATAGAAATTAAGTCCGTCAATGCACGTTTCTTGGATTTATTTATACGTTGTCCAAAACAAATGAATCCTTTTGAAAGTATCATTCGTGGGATGGTACAAGATCGTATAAATCGCGGTAAGGTAGAGGTATCGGTTTCTATTCAAGATGCAGGTGAGAGACCTAAAACTTTTACTATAAATAGTGTATTAAGAAAACAAATTCAAGAATTGCTCGTTCAAGAAGAATTTTATGATGATCCTAAAAAGGTACCATTACAAGCTGTAAATTCAATTTCTAATGATTGGATTCAACAACAAGATACTCCCATTGCAGAAGAGGTACTTTCTGATATAGTGAAAGAATCTACAGGTTTTGCATTAGATGCTTTGATTGCTATGCGAACTGTGGAAGGTGAACATATTCAACAAGATTTAGTGAGCCGTATCGCCACACTAGAAAATATTATTTCTCATATTGATACTAATAAATCTGGTGCTGTAGAAGCGTATCGTGAACATATTAGAAGTAAAATTCAAGAGTATTTAGTTTCTTTAGAATCAAGTATCAGCGAAGAGCGTTTTCTACAGGAAATTGCTATATTAGCTGATAAGACTGATATTACTGAAGAGATTGTCCGATTCAGCTCACATGTGGTACAATTAAAAAACACACTTACAGATGAAAATCCAATCGGTCGAAAGGTCGATTTTATTTTGCAAGAAATGAATCGTGAAGTAAATACAATTGGATCCAAGGCTATGGATTCCAATATTACAGAGTTTGTGGTTCAACTTAAATGTGAGTTAGAGAAAATTAGAGAACAAGTACAGAATGTAGAGTAATAGGAGGTCCATGAATGAGTATTCAATTGCTGAATATAGGCTTTGGTAATATGGTATCTGCGAACCGTGTTATGGCTATCATTAGTCCTGAATCTGCACCGATTAAGCGAATGGTTCAAGATGCTAGAGATAAGGGCCTGCTCATTGATGCTACATATGGTCGTAAGACTCGTGCTGTATTAGTTATGGATAGTGGTCAAATTGTATTATCTGCAATTCAACCGGAAACCGTAGCACATCGACTTGTGCAACATGATGTAGATGTAGATACAGTGGAATCATAGGAGTACATATGTCAGACAGAGGATTATTAATCGTTATATCCGGGCCATCTGGCGCAGGTAAAGGTACGATTTGTGCGAATATTCGTAAAGAAATGCCTAATTTAGTTTATTCCGTTTCTATGACCACACGTGCAGCGCGTGTTGGTGAAGAGGAAGGGGTTAACTATTTCTTCCGCTCCAAGGAGGAATTTGAGATTTTACTCAGTGAAGATGCATTCTTGGAGTATGCAAAGGTATATGATAATTACTATGGTACGCCTAAACAACATGTAATGGATTTATTAGATGATGGTAAAAGTGTACTATTAGAAATTGATATTCAAGGTGCTATGCAAGTTAAGGAACGCTTTAGTGATGCCGTATTTATTTATATTGTACCGCCATCCTTAACTGAATTATCTGAACGATTACATAATCGTGGTACTGATGCAAAAGAGGTTATTGATAAACGATTGTCATTAGCTTGTTCTGAATTGGCATTAGCTCATCGATATGACTATATAGTTGTAAATGATGATCTTGCAGATGCGTCAGAGAAGGTTGCATCTATTTTACGGGCTGAATCCTGTAAGATTAGTCGCAATAAAGAGCAAATTCAATTTATTTATAAACAATATAAAGAGTCTAAGGAGAAGTGATAGTATGATGGTAAAACCTCCATTGAAAAAATTGGAAAGTCAAGTAGATAGCAAATACACTTTGGTAACATTGGCAGCTAAACGAGCTCGTGAACTAACAGATGGTGAACCATGCTTAGCTGAATCTACACATGCAACTGACAAGCCTGTTTCCTTGGCATTCTATGAAATTGCCGAAGGTGAAGTGACGTATAAACGTACTAAAGAAGGCATTAAATAAGATAAATCAATTCCTTGTATCCTTGATACAAGGAATTTTTAAAAGGAGAAGAACATGCGCGGAAAACATATCATTGTCGCAGTCTCTGCTGGTATTGCAGCATATAAGGCAATTGAAGTGGTTAGTCGTCTTCGTAAAAAAGGGGCAGAGGTCAAGGTTGTGATGACTCGTAATGCTACGAATATTGCATCACCATTGACCTTTGGTGAGATTAGTGGTCACCCTGTAGCATTAGACATGTTTGAACAAGTGCATCAATGGGATGTGGAGCATATTGCATTGGCTACATGGGCTGATGCGTATGTAGTAGTACCAGCTACAGCTAATGTAATCGGTAAAATCTATGCTGGTATTGCAGATGATATGTTGACTACTACTATTATGGCAACTACAGCACCTAAATATATTTGCCCTGCTATGAATACAGAAATGTATAACAATCCAATTACGCAACGTAACCTAGAAGGTCTACGTTCCTTGGGTTATCATATTATGGAACCAGCTGAAGGTTGGCTTGCTTGTGGCGTTACAGGTGTTGGTCGCTTGCCAGAGCCTGTAGCTATTGTAGAATGGCTAGAAGCCCAACTGTGTAAAACTTCTGAACTTGAAGGTACTACAGTGCTTGTCACTGCTGGTGGTACTCAGGAGAATATAGATCCAGTTCGTTATATTGGAAATCGTTCTAGCGGTAAAATGGGATATGCTATTGCTGAACAAGCTGTACGAATGGGTGCGAATGTCATTTTAGTGAGTGCCCCTACATCTTTATCAGTACCAAGTGGTGTTGAATTTGTTCCAGTAGATTCTGCACTTTCCATGCAAGAAGCTGTTGAATCTAGATATAAAAATGTAGATGTTGTGGTTATGGCGGCAGCGGTTTCCGATTTTAGAGTACTTCATAAAGCGGAGCAAAAGATTAAGAAAATGGAATCTATGACGCTGGAGCTTGTAAAAAATCCAGATATTTTACAAGGTTTAGGCTCTCATAAAGAACATCAAATCCTTGTTGGCTTTGCGGCAGAAACAGAGCATGTAATTAAGTATGGTCAAGATAAAGTAGCAAGAAAAAACTTAGATATGCTTGTAGCGAACGATGTAAGCAAATCTAATGCTGGATTTAACGTAGATACAAACGAAGGTTATTTCTTATATCCTGATAAAGAGCCTAAAGAAATGGCTAATATGAAGAAATCTGAATTAGCTCAATATATTATGAAAGAAGTAGTTGAGTTAGTAGCAAATAAACACCCCTAATATCAAATTTTTTGTGTGTAGTTTGAGAAAGGTGTGTTATTTATATGTTTGCTATTCAAAAAGCATATTTAAATGGATCCTTAAGTAAAGATAAATGGAGTAATAATATTATTGCTGGCTTAGTGGTAGGAGTTGTAGCCTTACCTTTAGCCATGGCTTTTGCTATCGCAAGTGGTGTAACACCTCAAGCTGGTATTTATACGGCTATCATTGCCGGTATCTTTGTATCTTTGTTTGGCGGCTCACCCGTACAAATAGCAGGGCCTACAGGAGCGTTTATTGTCTTATTGAGCAGTATCGTCGTTAATTATGGTTTTGATGGCTTACAAATTGCAACCATGATGGCTGGCGTTATGCTTATTTTAATGAGTATAGCCAAATTAGGTACTGTTATTAGATTTATACCAACGCCGGTTATTATGGGCTTTACTGCGGGTATCGGTGTTACTATTTGGGTAGGTCAATGGCCATACTTCTTTGGATTCCCTCAGTTACCGTATATACCTCATTTCCATGAAAAATTATGGGCTATGATTCAATCATTGCCGTATTCTGATATACCAACCTTAGGGATTGCTTTACTGAGTTTAATCATTTTATTAGTTTTGCCGAAAATTCCTTATATTAATAAAGTTCCAGCTCCCATTGTAGCCATGATGGTCGCTACAGTCATACAAGCTGTTTATCAGTTTCCTACCGTTTTGACTATAGGT
This sequence comes from Veillonella sp. S13053-19, assembly GCF_002959835.1. Taxonomy (NCBI): domain Bacteria; kingdom Bacillati; phylum Bacillota; class Negativicutes; order Veillonellales; family Veillonellaceae; genus Veillonella; species Veillonella sp. S13053-19. The sequence continues at coordinate 273,246 of NZ_PPDA01000008.1, forward strand.
AGTGCTTTTGGTGGTATTCCACAAGGTTTGCCAGCATTTTCTGTGCCACACTTTGATGTTGATAAAATCTTGACATTAATTGGTCCAGCTTTTACAATTGCCATGCTAGGTGCTATTGAGTCCTTATTGTCTGCAGTAGTGGCAGATGGTATGAGTGGTACTAAGCATGAGTCTAATACGGAGCTATTTGGACAAGGGTTAGCCAATATTTTTGCACCTTTGTTCGGCGGTATTGCATCCACAGGTGCAATTGCTCGAACGGCTACCAATATTCGGCAAGGCGGTAATTCTCCAATAGCAGGTATTGTTCACGCTATTACATTAGGGGCTATTTTATTATTTTTAGCTCCTTATGCTGTCTACATTCCATTAGCATCTATGGCAGCAATATTGTTTGTAGTATCTTATAATATGAGTGATGCACCGCGTTTTATACGAATGCTCATATTAGCACCAAGACCAGATCAGATAATCTTATTGCTCACCTTTTTCTTAACGATTTTTACCGATTTGGTAGTTGCTGTAAACGTTGGTGTGGTTCTTGCAGTCTTACAGTTTATGCGTAAAATGGTTAATACTATCGATGTCCATGAAGCGAGTTGTGCTGAATTATCTGAACAAATTAAGCACGAAATAACACTTCATCCTGACATTATGGTATATACCGTGGAAGGACCTTTATTCTTTGGTGCTATCAGTGCTTTTGACAGAGCATTAAGTTCTATACATAAAGATCCAAAATATTTAATTATTCGTTTTGTAAAAGTACCCTTTGTAGATTTGACGGGATTACGTATTCTGCGAGGCATCATAGAAGAACTTCAAAAGAGAGACATTGAAGTTTTACTTAGCGATGTGAGTTACGATATTCGTAGAGAAATGTATAAATCTGACTTTTTAGATGTTCTAGGACGTCATCATATGTATCGACTGTTCGACAGTGCCTTTCATAAAGCTGAACATGATTTAGCCTTGAAAGATGGTAAAGAAGTATAATAATGACTTGCTTTCTCACTGTAAATACACTATAATAATTCTGTAACTCATCAAGAGTAGCGGAGGGATAGGCCCTGTGAAGCTACAGCAACCATTCCAAGGGGAAAAGGTGCTAATTCCTATGACAAATGTCGTTAGATGGGAGGGTCTCTCATGAGTACATGAGAGGCTTTTTTTCGTATTAGGAGGATAAAATGGCTGAAAAACATATGTTTTTTACTTCTGAATCTGTTACTGAAGGCCATCCAGATAAAATAGCTGACCAAATTTCTGATGCTGTTTTGGATGCGATTATTGAAAAGGATCCAACTGCTCGTGTAGCTTGTGAAACTTTAGTTACTACTGGTCTAGTACATGTAGTAGGTGAAATTTCTACTCACACTTATGTAGATATCCCTCGCATCGTACGTGATACAGTTCGTGAAATCGGTTATACACGTGCAAAATTCGGTTTTGACTGTGATACTTGTGGTGTCCTTGTATCCATTGATGAACAGTCTGCTGATATCGCTATGGGCGTTGATGAAGCACTTGAATCTAAAGAAGGTAATGGTGAAGCACTTGATAAAATCGGTGCTGGTGACCAAGGTATGATGTTTGGTTATGCATCTAATGAAACACCTGAACTCATGCCTCTACCAATTTCTTTGGCACACCGCTTGTCCCGTCGTCTGGCGGAAGTTCGTAAAGATGGCACTTTAACATATCTTCGTCCAGATGGTAAAACTCAAGTTACTGTTGAATATGTTGATGGTAAACCTAAACGTATTGATACAATTGTTATCTCCACACAACATAGCCCTGAAGTAACTCAAGAACAAATTAAAACTGATTTGAAACGCTATGTTATCGATGCGGCTTTACCTGCAGAATTTGTTGATGAAAATACTAAATACTTCATCAATCCAACTGGTCGTTTCGTAATCGGTGGCCCTCATGGTGATGCTGGTTTAACTGGCCGTAAAATCATTGTAGATACTTACGGTGGTATGGCTCGTCATGGTGGTGGTGCTTTCTCTGGTAAAGATCCATCTAAAGTAGACCGTTCTGCAGCATATGCAGCTCGTTATGTAGCTAAAAACGTTGTAGCAGCAGGTCTTGCTGATAAATGTGAAGTACAAGTTGCTTACGCTATTGGCGTTGCGCATCCTGTATCTGTATTGGTAGATACGTTTGGTACAGCTCGCATTGAGGAAACCAAAATTCAAGAACTCGTTAAGAAACATTTCGACCTTCGTCCAGCAGGTATCATCGAAATGCTTGATTTGTTAAAACCTCATTATCGCAAAACTGCAGCGTATGGTCACTTTGGTAGAACTGATGTAGATTTACCTTGGGAACGTACTGACAAAGCAGCAATTTTAAAAGCTGAAGCTGGCTTATAATACAAAAGGTCTTAGTAGAATTTCTACTGAGACCTTTTATAGTAAATGAAAGGATATGAGTCTATGCGTGTAGCACAAGTTATTATCAACAGACCTGCCAAACAACTTCATAAACCATTGAGCTATCTAATGCCTGAAAAGTTTGGTAATGTCCTACCTGGTACTCGCGTACTCATTCCTTTAGGTCATAGTCGTGAAGAAGGGATCCTCATTGGTTATGAAGAATTAGTTGAGCCACCTGAGTTCACGTTGCGAAATATAGTGCAAGTATTAGATAGTGAGCCTTGGTTTACACCAGAAATGATGGATACGGCACGACGTTTAAATGAGTATTATCTTTTTTCTTATGGTGATGCACTACGATTATTTACAGTAAATAAAACATTGAAATCCTATGAGGCACCAAAAGAAGAATGGCTTGTAGTTATGCCTGATTTTTCAATAGATCAATTTAGTGATCGAAAAAAGAAACAACGTGAATTAGCGCAATACTTACTTGAAGTCGGTGGTGCGTCCAAGGCACTATTATTAGCTAAAGGCTTTTCTCGCATGGTTATAAAGCAAGTAAGTGAAGCTAAAGGGATTACTATTGAATCACGTTTTAAAGCTACAAAAACGACCTTTACAGAGCTTTTAACGGAAGAGGTTAATATTCCTCTTACTCAAGCTCAACAAGCCGTATATGAGCCTATACAAGAGGCTATGAATAGTCATGAGCATAAAACCTTCTTACTTCATGGTGTAACTGGTAGCGGTAAAACTCAATTATATTTACGAGCTACAGCAAAATGTATTAGTCAAGATAAGACTGCTATTATCTTGGTGCCTGAAATTATATTGACCGATCAAATTGTGCGACGCTTTGTGGAAACCTTTGGCGATGAAGTTGTCGTATTCCATAGTAAATTGACGGTACAACAACGCAATAATAATTGGGAACGGTTGCGTCGTAAGGATAGTCATATCATTATTGGTGCCCGTTCGGCTGTGTTTGCTCCTGCTGAGGATATCGGTCTTATTGTTGTGGATGAAGAACATGATACATCTTATAAACAAGAAGATATGGTTCGATACCATGCCCGTAATGTTGCCTTATGGCGTGGTGAAGCACATGATTGTCCTGTGATTTTAGGTTCTGCTACACCAGCTATTACTTCTTACTATAAAGCCAAGCATGGAGAGTATCATTTACTCGAGTTACCTCATCGTATTTTTGAACAACCCATGCCAAAGGTAACTATTGTTGATATGAAGGAAGAAATCCTCCATGGCAATTATTCTGTTTTTTCTGACGCTATGAGTCGGTTGATTCAGAAAACATTACATGAACATAATCAAATGATTATTCTGTTGAATAGACGTGGTTATAGTACCTTTGTAATGTGTCGCGATTGCGGGGAAACTATTATGTGCCCTCATTGTGATGTAGCGATGGTCTATCATCAATCAGGTGAGGAATTGCGCTGTCACTATTGTGAACATCACGAACCGATTCCTACGGTTTGTCCAAAGTGTAATAGTAAACGCATTAAATTCTTTGGCTCAGGTACACAAAAGGTAGAGGAAGAGTTGCGACGTCATTTTAAATCGGCTCGCATTGCCCGCCTTGATCAAGACGTAACTAAAAACAAACAAATGGCAGAAGACATCTTACATGACTTTGGAGCTCATAAATACGATATTTTATTGGGAACCCAAATGGTATCTAAAGGGCATGACTTTAAAGATGTAACAGCGGTTGGTATTTTAACAGCTGATTCGGTTTTAAATATTCCTGTGTATACTGCTTCTGAAAGAACTTTTGATTTGCTTACCCAAACTTCTGGACGAGCTGGTCGAGGGGATAAAACCGGTAGTGTTGTAATACAAACATATAATCCGTTAAATTATGCTATAATAAAGAGTAAGGCTCATGATTATGTAGGCTTTTACCATGAAGAAATTCAAAATAGAAAAGCTTTAGGATATCCTCCATTTAGAGAAATGATTCACATGGTAGTGCGTCATCAAGATATGGAGACCTTAGAGTCCATTGCAAATCGAATAGTAGATGATTTGGAGGCTCATAAAGGGGATGAAGATATTCTTATTAATGGTCCTTACGAAGCAACTATAAAAAAGGTACGGGACATGTATCGCTTAGCGATTATGATCCGTGGTACTGATTTAACGAATTTGAAAGAATATATATATAACTCATGGATTTTCACGCAAGAAGGGCTTCTGATTGACGTGGATCCTGTGTAGTATAGGAGTGTCAATGGCAGTATTAGATGTTGTAAAAGCAGGTCATCCCGTTTTGAAACAAGTAGCGGAACCTGTAGAACATGTTAATAAAAAACTTAGAGCCCTTATCGATGATATGGCTGAAACTATGTATAAAACGGAAGGTGTAGGTCTAGCTGCGCCCCAAGTAGCTGTTTCTAAACGAATTATCGTAGTAGACGATCAAGTTGGTAGTGGCCTTATTGTATTAATTAATCCTGAAATTACACATGCTGAAGGCTCTCAAGTAGGCCCTGAAGGGTGTTTAAGTGTACCTGGTTATTATGGAGATGTAGAACGTTTTAATAAGATCACCGTTAAAGGTATTGATCCACATAACAAAAAGGTTACTATTAAAGCGGAAGGCTTCTTGGCTCGTATTTTCCAGCATGAAATCGATCATTTAGAGGGTCATTTATTTATAGAAAAAGCGACAAACTTACGATTGATTGCAGAGCATCCAGAGGAGAAAGAAATTGTCTAATCATAATCCTTTACGTGTTGTCTTTATGGGAACGCCAGACTTTTCTGTTCCCACTTTAGAAGCGCTAATTCAAGCAGGACATACTATTGTTGGTGTGTACTGTCAGCCAGATAAACAAAAGGGTCGTGGCAAACAAGTTCAAATGCCACCAGTAAAGGTAGCTGCCTTAGAACATAATTTGCCTGTTTATCAACCTGTTACTTTACGGGATGAACAAGTGCAAGCAGAATTAGAAGCATTAAAACCTGATGTAGTAGTAGTTATTGCATATGGTAAAATCTTACCGCCATGGCTAATTCGATTACCTCAATATGGGTGTATCAATGTACATGCTTCTGTTTTGCCTAAGTATAGAGGGGCTGCGCCGATTCACTATGCCATTCTAAATGGGGATACTAAAACAGGTGTTACCATTATGCACATGGATGACGGACTTGATACTGGTGATATTATCGATATCGTGGAGACTGATATTTTACCTGGTGAAACGACAGGACAGTTATTTGAACGTATAGCGGTGCTTGGTGGTGAAACAATTGTTCCCGTATTAACTCGTTGGGTTAATGGGGAAATTGTGGCGACGCCACAAGATGATACAATGGCTACACATACTGCTAAGATTACAAAAGAAATGGGGCAAATAGACTGGTCTAAGCCAGCAAATGAAATTGTAAATCTCATTAGAGGACTTAATCCAGCACCTGGATGTTATACTTATCTCGATGGAAAACGTTTAAAAATATGGTCTGGAGAAGTGGTTCCAAGTGATACGACTCACTGTTTGATAGATATCCGTGGTAAACATGTACCAATTGCTATATCAGTCACCACTGTGCCTGGTACAATCGTATCTAAAATAGACGGTTTAGGTGTATTTTGTGGTGATGGAAATATAATTTTATTAACAGAAGTCCAACCAGAAAATAAAAAGCGCATTTCTGCTACAGATTTTATTAATGGACATCAGATAAAGGAAGGTATCGTTTTTGGGGACTCAAATTAAACAGTACGAAACGTATCCGTTATACCTAATATTATCAACTATTACATGTGCTTTGCTCACTGCAGTACTTGGTTTTCTAATGTATGTATTAGAACCTGGGTTATTACAATTACATCCTATTGCACCTGTTATGAGTAGTATAGTTCTTTCTATTCTGATAGGTATTATATGGTTATTGTGTTTATCCCTTATTGTTGCAACTTTAGGTATTATTCGGTTACATCCTATTGTTTTAAGATTAGCCAATCAGTTTATATATGGACTATTTCCATTAACCTTGGCTATCGGTAAGGTGAGAGGGGTTACTAAGGATCAACTTCGTCAGTCTATGATTGATTTAATTAATCATCTTGTGATGCTTGATATGTATACGGTTGATCCAGAACGTATATTATTATTGACGCCACATTGTCTACAAGAAAGCTCGTGTGTTCATAAGGTTACACATGACGTATACAACTGTAAGCAGTGTGGGCGATGTCAAGTTGGTAGCTTATTACAAGTGGCTAAAGACTACGGGTGTCAATTTATAGTTGTCACTGGAGGTACTTTAGCACGAATGAAGGTAAAGGAAGCGCGGCCAAAAGCTATTGTAGCAATAGCTTGCGAACGAGATTTAGCAAGCGGTATGGCTGATGTATTTCCCATCCCAGTTATTGGCGTATTAAATGAACGTCCTAATGGGCCGTGTTGTAATACAACCGTAGATCCTGAACGTGTTCGTGCAGTAGTAGAACAATTGATTGGTAGGAATAGTGATGTTAGAAGTAAAGAATAACCAACAACAGAATATTCGGTTGCTTGCTGTGAAAGCATTGAGCGATATTAATCGTAATGGTGCTTATGCAAATATTAAGTTGCAAGAGTATTTACAAAAATATCATTTATCCGATTTGGATCGACGGTTTTTTACAGAACTTGTATATGGTGTTATTCGTAGAAAAAATTATTTGGATGCCATAATTGTTCACTTTGCAAAACGACCTTTGAAGAAACTTTCTTCTATGGTTGTGGAAATCCTTAGACTTGGGATTTATCAAATTATCTACATGGATAAGGTTCCTGAAAGTGCGGCGGTCAATGAATCTGTCAAACTTGCTAAGAAGTTAACACGAGGATTATCTGGTTTTGTAAACGCTGTATTGAGATCCGTTTTGCGTGAATGCGATAGTATTTCTATTGGTGAACTTGCTAAGTCTGAAGCCGAAGAGATTTCTTTCATCTACAATCAACCGTTATGGCTTGTCAATTTGTGGATGAATGAAATTGGCAAAGATAAGACCGTAGACCTATGTGCTTGGTTCAATGAACAACCTCGTTTAACAGCACGTATTAATACGGTGAAAGTATCAATCGAGGATTGTATAAAAGAACTACAAAATCTAGGATGGACTATTGAACAAGATAAAGATATTCCTGAAGTAGTGTATATTAATAGTCACCAAGGGCACTTAGAAAAAGCAAAACCAGTTATAGAAGGCCATATTACCTTTATGGATAAAGCGTCTATGCTCGTTGCCCATGTAGTAGATCCTCAACCAGGGGACCGTATTTTAGATTGCTGTGCCGCACCAGGTGGTAAGTCTATGCATATGGCAAGCCTTATGAATAATACGGGCGCTATTATGAGTTGTGACATTTATGACCATAAGTTAGATCTTATGAATCAGAATGCAGAACGATTAGGCGTATCTATTGTTTCTACTAAATTACAAGATGGTCGATATTTACCCGATAATTGGAAGGAACAATTTGATCGTGTCTTAGTTGATGCCCCATGTTCTGGCCTTGGCATATTACAAAAGAAATTAGATATGCGTTGGCGTAAAACAGAGGACTTGCTAAATGAATTACCTCCATTACAGCTAGAAATTTTAGAAAAAGCATCTGAAATGGTTAAGGTTAATGGCTATTTAGTATATTCCACATGTACTATCAATAGCGGTGAAAATGAGGATGTATTGGAAAAATTCCTAGCAACTCATAAGAACTTTGTTATCGACCCTGTATCCTATGAAGGGTTGCCACCGGCTACAGATGGTATGATTTCGACATATCCTCCGCGAGATCATATGGATGGATTCTTTATGGCTCGTATGAAACGCCTATCATAATATAAGAAATGGAGTACCATGATAGAATTATTGGGTAAGTCTTTAGAAGAATTACAATCTATCTTTAAGACCCATAATATACAAAAGTTTCGAGCGAAACAGTTGATCGACTATATCTATCATAGATATGTGTTCGATTTTCAAGAAATGACACAATTCCCAAAAGAATTGCGTCAATGGTTAAGTGATAATTGTGTTATCTCTTTGCCTACATTAATTACAGAGTCTATATCTCCAGATGGAAAGACTAGAAAAATCCTATTGGAGATGACAGATCAAAGCCGAGTAGAAGCTGTTTTAATGGAGCAACATTATGGTTACTCCGTATGTGTTTCATCACAAGTAGGCTGTGCTATGGGCTGTGTATTCTGTGCCTCTACACAAGGTGGCTTATACCGCGACTTAACAGTGGCTGAAATCCTTGGTCAAGTCGTTATTTTTGGTGCCCTTACTAAAGAACAAATACATTCTGTTGTTGTTATGGGGGCAGGGGAGCCATTACAAAATTATGATAATGTGTTACAAGCTTTGCAATTGTTACATGATCCAGTGATTTGTAATATTAGTTATCGTAAGATGACTATTTCAACTTGTGGTTGGGTTCCTAATATTTATAAATTAGCCGATGAAGGTTTGCCTATAACGTTGGCCCTTTCATTACATGCTACAAATAATGAAGTACGTCGTAGTATCATGCCCGTTGGTGCCCGTTATGAATTGACGGAAGTCTTAGATGCGGTAAAATATTATTATGATACAACACAACGTCGTATCACCTTTGAGTATATCCTCATAGATTCTGTAAATGCATCTATGGAGGAGGCTCATGCATTGGGACAAATCTGTAAGGATTTTCCAAATTGTCATGTTAACTTAATTCCTGTTAACGGCAATGAACATATTGAATTATATAAACCATCTATTACGAATATGAATACATTTAAAGACATCGTTGGTTCCTATGGAGTATCTGTAACGGTACGAAAGGAAATGGGCGATGCAATCCAAGCCGCATGTGGGCAATTAAAAGCTGCTCATGGTCGGAAAAAGGAGAATCATGAATAATTTTGTTGGTTTAAGTAAAATTGGACTTGTGCGGCAGCGCAATGAAGACCGTTTCTTTATTGATGGTAACGTTTGCGCTGTCACTGATGGCATGGGTGGTTATAGCGGTGGTGAAATCGCTAGTACTTATGCTGTAGATGAAATAAGAGAATATTTGGCCTCCCTTGAAACGGTGGGTCAACAAGATTTATGCGACGCTATCATTCACGCTAATCAACGCATTGTTAATCGCGTGGCTAGTGAAGAACGCCTTGCTGGTATGGGCACTACCGCTGTAGTTACAGCAATAAAAGATAATCAGTTATATTGGGCAAGTGTTGGTGATAGTCGTTTGTATGTATATAGGGATGGTCTTTTAAGACAAATTACTACGGATCATTCTATGGTACAAGAATTATTAACTGCTGGAGAGATTACAAAGGATGAAATGCTAAGTCACCCTCAACGTAATTTATTGACACGCGCTGTCGGTGTCGATGAAGTATTAGAGGTTGATAGCGGCATTGAGTCGATTCTTCCCGGTGATCGTATTTTACTCTGTACTGATGGATTAAGTGGCTATGTAACAGATGATGTAATTGCCTCTGCATTGCAATCGTCTGATGATAACATGATGGTTGTTGAATCATTGATGGATACTGTTTATGAAGTCGGAGCAGGAGATAATGTGACCATTGTAGTGGGAACAATCTAATCTAGAAATGGAGAAATAATGAGTACTATGAATATAAAAGGTATACTTCTAGATAACCGCTACCGAATTGTTGATAAAATTGGCGTTGGTGGAATGGCTGACGTATACCTAGGAGAAGATACCTTATTAGGTAGACAAGTAGCAATTAAAGTATTGCATGCAAACTTTGCTAATGATGATGAATTCGTAACTCGTTTTAAGCGAGAAGCGCAAGCTGCAGGTAAATTAAATCATCCGAATATTGTAAATATGTATGATGTAGGATTTGATCAAGATTTACACTATATCATCATGGAATATGTAAACGGTGAAACCTTAAAAGAATATATTACTCGTCATGGCAGACTATCCATAGATGAGGCTGTTAAGTTTACTATTGCCATAGCTGAAGGTCTTGAACACGCTCATACAATGGGCATTGTTCACTGTGACATAAAACCGCATAATGTAATTATTACTCAGACTGGTCGTGTAAAAGTAACTGACTTTGGTATCGCTCGTGCTATGAATGCTACTAATACAGTTATGTATACGAATTCAATTTTAGGCTCTGCTCACTATTTATCACCTGAGCAAGCGAGTGGAAAACCTGTAGATGGTAATACAGATATCTATTCACTTGGTGTCGTATTGTATGAAATGCTCACAGGTCGCGTGCCATTTGAAGGGGAAACACCTATCGCAGTTGCCTTAAAGCATGTTCGTGAGAAGGTGGCACCGCCAACACGTTATAATCCATCTATTCCACCGCTTTTAGAAGCTGTAGTTTTAAAGGCCTTATCTAAGAACCCTGCTGATCGTTTTGATTCTATTTCAGATATGATTAGTGATTTACGATTATCTCAAGGCTTTACGATGGGGAAAACACAGCGTCATGAGCCATATGACTTTGCTACGCAAATGATTCCTGCTGTTGATCCTGAAGCACTTGAGGATTTCAGCACTATTCAAGAAGAACGTAAAGACGAGGGTCAAAAGAAGAGTATGTTAAGTAAAATTGCATCGATTCCACAAAAATACATCGTTCTAGGTGCTGCTGTCATTTTCTTGGTAGCATTTTTAGGAGCTTTCTTAAGCTATGGTAACTTCTGGAGTAATACAACGGTAGATGTACCTAATGTTGTAGGTAAACAAGTATCTGTGGCTAAAAATATTTTAGAAGATAAACATTTACGTGTATCTACAAGTGAGGTTACAAACCCAGATGTTCCAGCAGGTCAAGTCATTTCACAAACTCCTGGAGCTGGGGAAAAAGTTAAGGAGCAACGTACGATTCACCTTGTTGTTTCTAAAGGTGTTGGTGATATTACAGTACCAGATTTATCTGACTTAACTGTAGATCAAGCCCGCCAAAGACTTAAAGATGTTGGCTTAGTTGTAGGTAAGATAACACAACAATCTGTAGAAGGTAAAAAAGATGGTGTAGTTATTGCTCAAAGTCCTTCTGGGGATTCTAAAGTTTCTAAAGGTACTACAATTGATCTTGTTGTAAATAAGGCAAAAGCTAAAAAAGTAAAAGTACCTAATCTTGTAGGTATGACATTAAAAGATGCTCGCAATACTTTGAGCAATGCTCATTTAGGTGTAAATCAAGTAGCGGGCTCTGTGGAGGAAAAATCTGTAGTCATTGAGCAAAGTATTAAAGCTGGTGATGAGATTGATGAAGGCTCCACATTAAACCTTACTACTGAATTCAAAGAAGATAAAAAGAAATCTGAGAAAAAAGAAGAAAGCAGTAGCAATAAAACAACTGGTACTGTAGATGTTACTGTACCATCTGGTTCTAAAAATCAAGAACTTAAAATCGTTGTGAAAGACGATGAAGGTTCTGCTGTCATTTATGATGATACCAATAAACCTGGTGATCGTATCGTTCGTAAAGTATCTGGCGTAGGTAATGTGCGTATTGAGGTATATCTCAATGGTGCATTAGTACAAGAGACTGCATTATAAGAGGTACTATGATTACAGGTATTGTTGTCAAAAATATGAATGGTTACTTTTATGTTCAAGATGATACGAGTACTATTCATGAATGCAAAGTTCGAGGTAGACTTAAGCAAGGTCGCTACAGTCTACTTGTTGGTGACCGCGTTACGATTTCGGAGGATGGATTCGTTGAATCCATCCACGAACGTCATAATGCTATGGTTCGTCCTGCAGTAGCTAATATTGATCAAGTTGTATTAGTTGTAGCAGCTCATGAGCCAGATATTAATGAGCTTTTACTAAATAAAATGCTCGTTATGATTGAACATGCAGATATTCCTATCGTGCTATGTATCAATAAATGTGATTTGATGGATTCCGATACGGAAGCGATGGTTGAGCTTTATAAATCAATCGGCTACGACGTATTGATGACATCCACCTATGATATGACAGGCATTGAAGATTTACGTCATGTACTGCAACATAAGGTAACGGCCTTTGCAGGCCCATCTGGGGTTGGTAAAAGCAGCCTATTAAATGCGGTAGATCCTAAGTTTGCCTTTCAAACTGGTGAGGTAAGTGACAAAATAAAACGTGGTAAACATACTACCCGTCATGCTTCCCTATATAGTTTAGATGCAGATTCCTTCATTATGGATACACCAGGATTTAGTGCTATTGAGTTCAATGATGTATCTCTTGAGCGATTGCCTACATTATTCCCAGAATTTAGTGAATATGTGGATGTTTGTAAATTTAACCCATGTTATCATGAACATGAGCCAATATGTGGCATTAAAGATGCTCTTGAAGCAGGTCATATTCATCAAGGGCGATATGACGCTTATATGTCTATACGTAATGATATAGAAAGTCAACGAAAGAGGTTTTAATATGATTAAAATTGCACCATCAATGCTTTCCGCAAATTTTGCGACCTTAAGCGAAGAGTTACAATCTATTGAATTAGCGGGGGCTGACTTATTACATATCGACATTATGGATGGACATTTTGTGCCAAACTTAACCTTTGGTGCTCCTATTGTGAAAGCGATTCGTCCATATACAAAATTGCCTTTTGATGTACATTTAATGGTTACAAACCCTGGTGACTATGTAGAAGAATATGCAAAAATCGGTGTAGAATATTTTACGTTCCATCAAGAAACAGTACCGCATATGCATCGTTTAATCCAACATATTAAGCAATGTGGTATGAAAGCTGGTGTTGCTTTAAATCCAAGCACACCAGTATCCGTGTTAGAAGATGTGGCTGCTGATTTAGATATGATTTTAATTATGTCTGTAAATCCGGGCTTTGGGGGACAATCTTTTATTAAAAATGCCATTAAAAAGGTTAAACAAGCTAAGATATTGTTAGAGGAAGTAGATAATACTACGGCTGTAATTGAAGTAGATGGTGGTATCAACGATATTACATGTGTACCCATCAAAAGAGCAGGTGCTACTGTATTAGTAGCTGGCTCTGCTGTGTTTGGTGCTGAAGATCGTGCTCATATGATTGAAGCCATTCGCAATAACTAAATCTATATTAGTATTGGAGTTATCTATTATAGGCTTAAAAATAATAGAGTGATGATCTAAACTACGAATTAAGATAAGGAGTTAGGAATTCTTTAAGAAATCCTAACTCCTTGCTTGCTTTTACAATAATTATTTGTTAAAATTATTGGGTATGAAAAATATGCACGTCGGTGGACTTTGGTACTGTGCCTAATTTTGGGTGACCCGAAGGATGAAGCGGCGGAGGTTAATTAACAGGAGGTGCCACAATGGCAGTAGTATCAATGAAACAATTATTAGAGGCTGGTGTACACTTTGGTCATCAGACTAGAAGATGGAACCCTAAAATGGCGAAATTCATCTTCACTGAGCGCAATGGTATTTATATCATTGACTTGTCTAAAACAGTAAAAAAAGTAGAAGAAGCTTACTCTTTCTTGCGTGAAGTTGCTTCTCAAGGCGAAGTAATCTTGTTCGTAGGTACTAAAAAACAAGCTCAAGAAGCTATTAAAGAAGAAGCTATCCGTGCTAACATGTTCTTCGTTAACGAACGTTGGTTGGGCGGCATGTTGACAAACTTCAAAACAATTGAAACTCGTATTAAACGTTTAAAACAATTGGAAGCTATGGCAGAAGATGGTACTTTCGAAGTATTGCCTAAAAAAGAAGTTATCGGTCTTCGTCATGAAATGGAAAAATTGGAAAAATACCTTGGCGGTATCAAAGATATGCCTAAAATGCCAGGTGCTCTTTTCGTAGTTGATCCTAAAAAAGAAAAAATCGCTATTGCAGAAGCTAAAAAATTGGGTATTCCTGTAGTTGCAACAGTTGACACTAACTGCGACCCAGATGAAGTTGATTTCCCAATCCCAGCAAATGATGACGCTATCCGCGCTGTTAAATTGTTGGCTGGTAAAATGGCTGACGCTGTTCTTGAAGGTCGTCAAGGCGAATCCTTTGAAGAAGGCAATGCTGAAGCTGCAGAATAATTCTGCAAAGCTACTTAATCATTTCTGATTAGCATTTGAAAGATAAATCTATAACATATATAATTAGGGTAAGGACTATATCCTTACCTTAATTAGTACTAGGAGGAACAAAATAATGGCAATTACTGCTGCTTTGGTAAAAGAATTGCGCGACATGACTGGCGCAGGTATGATGGACGCTAAAAAAGCATTGGTTGAAACTGACGGTAATATCGATAAAGCGGTTGACCTTCTTCGTGAAAAAGGTTTAGCTGCAGCAGCTAAAAAAGCTGGTCGTATTGCAGCTGAAGGTGTAGTACAATCCTACATCCACGCTGGTGGCCGTATCGGCGTTTTAGTTGAAGTTAACTGCGAAACTGACTTCGTTGCTAAAACTGACGACTTCCAAAACTTAGCACGCGATATCGCTATGCAAATCGCTGCTGTTAACCCTACATACTTGAACCGTGAAGAAGTTCCTGCTGAAGTAATCGAACACGAAAAACAAGTATTGTTGGAACAAGCTAAAGTAGAAGCTGAAGAAGACGTAAAAGCTGGCCGTAAACCAAAACCTGAAGCTGTTTTGGAAAAAATGGTTGCTGGTCGTATTGAAAAATTCTATAAAGAAAACTGCCTATTAGAACAAGTATTCATTAAAGATGGTGACAAAACTGTTACTGATGTAATTAATGAAAGTATTGCAAAAATCGGTGAAAACATCAACGTACGTCGTTTTGTTCGCTACGGTTTAGGTGAAGGCATTGAAAAACGCCAAGATGACTTCGTAGCTGAAGTAATGGCATCTGTTGGTAAATAATTAAGAAACAATAAGAGAACACCGTACAGTGTTCTCTTATTTTGCAATAGAGGAGTAAAAACATGGCAAAGAGAAACTTTCAACGTATTGTTTTGAAGTTGAGTGGTGAAGCATTAGCAGGTGACCAAGGATTTGGTATTAACCCTGATGTTGTTGAAGAATTCGCGCAAGAGATTGCGGCTTTAGCAATATCCACTGATTTAGAAATCGCAATTGTTGTTGGTGGCGGTAACCTATGGAGAGGGTTGGCTGGTAGTAACCAAGGTATGGATCGTGCTACTGCTGACTATATGGGTATGCTAGCAACAGTAATGAACTCCTTAGCATTGCAAGATGCATTAGAGCAAGCTGGCGTAGATACTCGTGTACAAACAGCTATCGAAATGCAAGAAATTGCAGAACCTTATATTCGTCGTCGCGCTATTCGTCACTTAGAGAAAAAACGTATCGTAATTTTCGGTGCTGGTCTAGGTAAACCTTACTTCTCTACCGATACAACAGCTGCATTACGGGCTGCTGAAATCGAAGCTGATGCGATTTTGATGGCGAAGAAATTTGCTGATGGCGTATATGATTCCGATCCTAAGACGAATCCTAATGCCATTAAGTTTGATGAGTTAACATATAACGATATCATCACAAAAGAATTAAAAGTTATGGATGCTACATCTACAACTTTATGTAAAGATAACAATATTCCTATTATTGTATTTAGCATGGACATTCCTGGTAACATTACAAAAGCCGCTAAGGGCGAAGAGATTGGTACCATTGTTCGAGGAGAATAATTCAAATGGAAATTAAAGAATTGTTACAACAAGCAGAAGAACGCATGAATAAGTCTATTGAGGCTTTAAAACATGAATTTGCATCTATTCGTACTGGTCGTGCTAGTGTAGCATTGCTTGATAAGGTAATGGTTGATTACTATGGCAGTCCATCTCCAATTAATCAAGTTGCGAATATCTCCGTGCCTGAGCCTCGTATGATCGTGATTGCTCCTTGGGATAAAACTATGATCGGTGCAATTGAAAAAGCGATTTTACAATCTGACCTTGGTTTAAATCCTGGTAATGATGGTGCTCAAATTCGCTTAACTATTCCTCAATTAACTGAGGAACGCCGTAAAGAAATCGTTAAAGTAGTTCATAAAAAAGCTGAAGATGCTAAAGTTGCAGTGCGTAACATTCGTCGTGACGTAAATGATGCATTGAAAAAAGAAGAAAAAGCTAAAACAATTACTGAAGATGATGCTAAAGACGGTTTAGATGAAATCCAAAAACTTACAGATGCTAAAGTTAAGCATATTGATGAGTTAAAAGCAGTAAAAGAAAAGGACGTATTAGAAGTATAATGTTAGATTCTAATAGCCTTATTGGAATGCCATGGCAGCTTGCAAAGTCTCGTTTGCAGGCTGCCCATATTCCTTTTAAGGTAATGATTGGGGCATCCTTTAATCGCTTTTTTGAGATTGCAGACGAAGGATTTTATGTAGCACGTATTACTAAGGTAGATGAGTGTTTACATATACTAGTATATAGACCAATGATTGCCAGCGACTTCGGACATTCTATCGAGGTAGACTATGCTAAAGAAATTATTTAACCGTAAACAATCGGATACGCCTGCTATTGATAGCAATGCTATTCCTAAACATGTTGCTATTATTATGGATGGTAATGGACGTTGGGCTAAACGTAGAGGAATGCCACGTTCCATGGGTCACCGTGCAGGGGCAGACGTATTAAAGCAGATCGTTATCGCTGCTGACGATATTGGAATTAGAGCTCTTACGGTATATGGTTTCTCCACAGAGAACTGGAAACGACCTGAACAGGAAGTTTCTTTACTTATGGCTCTCATCAAAGAATACTTAAACAATAATGTTAAGTATATGCATGAACATAATGTTCGCATTCGATTTATTGGATATATTGGCGCTCTTTCAGAGGAGTTACAACAAATCATTCGGGATGCAGAACTGTTAACTCAGAATAATACAGGTCTTACTTTACAGTTAGCTATTAACTATGGTGGACGTGATGAGATAGTAAGAACTATCCGCGATATTGCAAGTTCTGTAAAAGCGGGTACTATTACAACGGACGATATTACTGAAGACTATGTAAGCTCTCAATTATTTACTAAAGAGTTTAGCGATGTAGACTTATTGATTCGTCCGAGTAGTGATTTTAGAATTAGTAACTTTTTGTTATGGCAATTAGCTTATGCTGAATTCTGGTTTACTGATTTACATTGGCCAGATTTCACAAAGGAAACTTTGTTAGAAGCTATTGCGGCATATCAGAAACGAGAACGCCGATTTGGTGGCTTACGTGATGAGGAATAAAGAATGTTAAAAACACGTGTTATTACCGCTGTTATAGGTTTTATTATTGCCTTAGGGGCCATTACGTTAGGCGGACCAGTGTATGATGTTCTTATTACGCTGTTGGCCCTATTAGGGTGGCGTGAATTTGTTTTGCTCGGCAAGGCTAAACATGTACGCATGTCCATTATATGGGGTTACATCAGTATGTTATTATTGATGATTGCTTTCGCATGTTATCAATATATTCTTGCTATAGCTATTTTAGTATTAAGTTTATTTGCTAATTACATGTTATGTACGTTTGGCGAAAATAAATACTCTATGGCTAGCGTCTCCTTTAGCGTATTTGGTTTGCTATACGTTGGTATTGGTATGATTTCTTTGCTCATGATTCGTCATGACTCTATATACATGTCTTTAACAATGCCTTTTGAACTACATAACTGGGGAACAATTACACTTTGGTTATTATTGTTTACTACGTGGGCTAGTGATACCTTTGCTTACTTTGCAGGTCGTGCATTTGGTAAACGTAAGATTGTACCATCAATTAGTCCTAATAAAACATTAGAAGGTTTTATTGGTGGTTTTGTAGGTTGTATCATTACAGGCGCAGTATTTTCGTATATCGTTGGTATTCCTTGGTGGATGGGTATCCATGTAGGGATGATCAGTGGTATATTAGCACCATTAGGTGATTTATTTGAATCAAAGATTAAGCGATTATGTAATGTAAAAGATTCTGGTACTTTATTACCAGGTCATGGTGGTGTATTGGATCGCTTCGATAGCTTACTATTTGCGGCACCTATCACATTAGTCTATATATTGCTATTCGCGTACTAATCGAATAGAGGGAAACTTATGAAATACCTAAGTATTATTGGCAGTACTGGCTCAATCGGTACACAGACACTTGATGTAGTGTCTCAACATCCAGATCAATTCAAGGTGGTTGCCTTAGTGGCACATCATAATATTGACCTCTTAGAAAAACAAATTAAAGAATATCAGCCATTAGTAGCTGGTCTAGTTGATGAAAGTGCTTTTAAAGAGCTACAAGGACGTTATACAGGTCCTACAAAACTTGTAGGCGGTAAGGAAGCCCTCATAGCAGCTGCAACGATTCAAGAAGCTACTATGGTTGTCACTGCTATTGTTGGTGCTGCAGGTATTGAGCCAACGGTGGAGGCTATTAAAAAGGGTAAAACAATTGGCCTTGCTAATAAGGAAACCCTTGTTGCTGGTGGTCCGTTGATTACATCTTTAGCTAAGGAGTATAGCGTACAAATTTTACCTATTGATAGTGAACATAGTGCTATATTCCAATGCTTAGAAGGTCAAGATCGCAAGAATGTTGATTCCTTGATCGTTACAGCTTCTGGTGGTCCTTTACGCACCTGGGATTCCGATAAAATTAAAACTGCTACAGCTGCAGACTGCTTACGACATCCAACTTGGAATATGGGTAATAAGATTACTATTGATTCTGCCTCTTTATTTAATAAAGGCTTAGAGGTAATTGAAGCTCATTGGCTATTTGGTTTTGATTTTGATCATATTGATGTAGTAGTTCATCCACAAAGTATTGTTCATTCTATGATCCGTATGAAGGATGGTGCTATTTTAGCGCAAATGGGTAATCCAGATATGCGCGAGCCTATTCAATATGCTTTGACATATCCCAAACGTGAAGTTTTAAGTATGAATCATCTTGATTTTACGAAATCCTTACAATTGGAATTTTTACCACCACGGTACGATGATTTTCCTGCACTTCGTTTAGCTTATGAAGTCGGTCGTGCCAGTGGTTTTAAGCCTGCTGTATTTAACGCAGCTAATGAAACTGCAGTTTATGCATTTTTAGAAGATAAAATCGCTTTTGGCGATATTTATAAAGTTGTAACTTCTGTTCTTGAATCTATGGGGCCAGAAGATGACTTTACGTTAGATAATTTATTATCCATCGATAGATGGGCCCGTGAAAAGGCTACATCATTGATGTTATAGGAGAATATATGACAACGGCATTAGCCACAATATTTGTATTTGGTTTGATCGTGTTTATTCATGAATTAGGCCATTTTATTACAGCTAAGATGTCAGGTATGCAAGTTGACGAATTTGCTATAGGTTTTGGTCCTGCCATATTTAAGATACAAAAAGGGGAGACATTATACTCTATTCGTATCATTCCTCTTGGTGGCTTCAACCGTATTGCGGGCATGAGTCCTGATGAGCCTCTTAATGAGCGCTCCTTCTATAATAAACCTGCGTGGAAGAAATTTATTGTTATTTCTGCAGGTGCTGTATTTAACTTTTTATTGGCCATTGTTATTTTCTTTGGCCTTAATGTGACTGTAGGTAACCTTACCTACACAAATGAACCTGTTATTGGCAATATCATTTCTGGTAGTGCTGCGGAACAGGCTCATTTAAAAGCTAACGATAGAATTATTACTATTGATGGAAAAAAAATTACTACTTGGGATGAAATTCGTCCTAGCTTACAAGGTACAGCCAATCATGGTGTAACTGTCGTTGTAGAACGGGATGGACAATCTGTTGAAACTACAGTAATACCTAAGCTTGAACAAGATAGTGTTAAAATTGGTATCTATCCTAGTTTTACTCGTGAAACTTATAGTATTGGTGAATCATTAAGCCTTGCTGTTAGCCGTACAGGTCAAACTATTGTTGCGATGCTTAGTGGCCTATATGATATGATTCGTGGCACTCAAGCTGCTGAATTGTCTGGACCAGTTGGGATTTCTCAAATGGCTGGCACCATTGCTCAATCAGGCTTTGCACCATTATTGAGCTTTGCTGCATTCCTTAGTATTAATTTAGGGGTTATTAATCTATTACCATTACCTGTATTAGATGGTGGTCATTTGATTATTATTTTAGCTGAAGCTATAACAGGCCGTAGATTACCTGCTAAAGCTCTCATGTATATTCAAATGGTTGGTGTTGCCTTAATGGTAGCATTGTTCTTATATGTAACGACTCAGGATATTTTCCGATTACTATAAGACAGATGGGAGATTACAATGATTGTACGTAAACCAACAAATGGTATCTATGTAGGTACAGTTAAAATTGGTGATTATGCACCGGTAAGTATTCAATCAATGATTACAACAGATCCGGTTCATACGGAAAAGGCGATTGCTGAAATTAACCGTTTAGCAGAGGCTGGTTGTGAATTAGTTCGCGTTGCTGTTCCAACAATGGAATCTGCAAAGGCTTTAAAAGCCGTTAGAGCTGGTATTTCTATTCCACTGATTGCGGACATACATTTTGATTATAGATTAGCGTTAGAGGCTATTGAAAATAATGTAGATGGCTTGCGAATAAATCCTGGTAATATTGGGGGCGAAGATAAGGTATTAGCTGTTATTGAAAAGGCTAAACCTAAACAAATCCCAATTCGTATCGGTGTTAATGCAGGTTCTTTACCAAAGCATATTCTCGATGCTCATGGAGGTCATCCTACAGCTGACGGAATGGTTGAAACCGCTTTAGAACACGTAAGAATTCTAGAAAAATTAGACTACCGTCAAATGAAATTATCTATCAAGGCTACTGAAGTACCTTTAATGGTTGAAGCTTATCGTAAATTATCCGATAAAATTCCTTATCCATTGCATTTAGGTGTTACCGAAGCAGGTACTATTAAACAAGGTACTATTAAATCTGCTATGGGTATTGGTGCTTTACTTCTTGATGGCATTGGCGATACGTTACGGGTATCTTTAACAGGAGATCCAATTCATGAAATCGAAGTAGGTCGTAGTATTCTAAGTAGCTTAGGCTTACGAAACTTTGGTGCCACTATGATATCTTGTCCTACCTGTGGTCGTTGCCAAGTAAATTTATTTGATATGGCAGGCATTGTAGAGGAACGATTAGCATCTATTAAAGCACCGATTAAGGTTGCCGTAATGGGCTGTGTCGTAAATGGACCAGGGGAGGCTCGCGAAGCTGACTTTGGTATCGCTGGTGGCGATGGTCAAGGTATCGTATTCCGTAAAGGAGAAGTTATTAAGACTGTGCCAGAAGCCGAATTAGTAGATACATTATTTAGAGAAATTGATCAATATTTAGAAAGTTTAGATGAGGAGTCTTTATGTTAGCCACTAAATTATATGCACCTACATTGCGTGAGGTTCCATCTGACGCTGATGTAGTAAGCCAACAGCTCATGCTTCGCGCTGGTTTTATGCGTAAAACTGCAAATGGTTTATATAGCTTTTTACCATTAGGTTGGAGAAGTATTAAAAAAATTGAAGCTATCGTACGTGAAGAAATGGATCGTGCTAGTGCTCAAGAAATTATGATGCCTATTTTACAACCTGCAGAGATTTGGAAAGAGTCTGGCCGTTGGAATGCATATGGCGCAGAAATGATGCGTATTAATGATCGTCATGACAATGAGTTCTGCTTAGGACCAACTCATGAAGAAATGATTACGACCCTCGTAAAAAATGAAATTAATTCCTACCGTCAATTGCCGGTAAATTTATATCAAATTCAAAGTAAATTCCGTGATGAACGTCGCCCTCGTTATGGCTTGATGCGTAGCCGCGAATTTATCATGAAAGATGCTTACTCCTTTGATGTTGATGAAGCAGGCTTAGAAGAATCTTACAAATCTATGTATGATGCTTATACGCGTATCTTTAATCGTTGTGGTCTTACATTCCGTCCCGTAGAGGCTGATAGTGGTGCTATCGGTGGTAGCGGTACTCATGAGTTTATGGCTATCGCTGAAGCCGGTGAAGCTGATATCGTATATTGCACTAAATGCGACTACGCTGCCAATATCGAAATCGGAAAGCCTGGCATCATGAAACAAGCAGAAGAAGCTCTTCAAGAGTTATCCGTTGTAGATACGCCTAATGCTAGCTCTATTGAAGCTGTCGGGGAAATGTTAAACTTACCACTACATAAAACTATTAAAGCTGTAGTGTTCTCTATCGATGGTAAAGTAGTATTAGCTATCGTTCGTGGCGATCATGAAGTTAATGAGGTTGCTGTACAACATGCCGTACTTGGTTCTGTAGAACCAGAAATGGCTACACCTGAAGAATTGGAAAAAGTAGGTTTAACAGCTGGATTTATCAGTCCTGTGGGCTTACAACAAACAGAAGAATTTGCTATTGTTGTAGATGAATCTGTTATGGAAACATACAATGTTTGTGGTGGGGCTAACAAAAAAGATGCTCACTACGTAAACATTAATCCTAAACGTGACTTTAATGTAGAAGATATTATTGTTGCTCCTATACGCTTGATCACGAAGGATGATGTGTGTCCTACATGTGGTGGTTCTTTAGAACATGCTAAAGGTATTGAAGTAGGTCAAGTATTTAAATTGGGTACTAAATATTCTGAAGCATTGCAAGCTACATTCTTAGATCAAAATGGTCGTCCTAATCCAATGATTATGGGGTGCTATGGTATCGGTGTATCTCGTACATTAGCTGCTGCTATTGAGCAATATCATGATGAAAATGGTATCATCTGGCCACGTTCTATTGCTCCATTTGAAGCCGTTATCGTACCGATTAATGCAAAAGATGAAGCTTTGATGTCTACAAGTGAAACTATCTACACTGCATTACAAGAGGCTGGTGTAGATGTATTGCTCGATGATCGTAAAGATCGTGCAGGCGTTAAGTTTAAGGATGCTGATTTAATTGGCTATCCTCTTCGCATTACAGTAAGTAAAAATACGCTTGAAAATAATGAAGTAGAAATTCAAATTCGTAAGTCTGGAGAGGCACTTCCATGTGCCATTGATTCTGTAGCAACTAAGGTTACTGAATTACTTCAAGATTTATAATAAATTGCGATTCTAGTGAATACTCATTAGGGTCGCAATTTTTCTTTCTAAACTTGAATTAAAAGACTAAATCGGTCATAATTAAAAGATAGGATATTTGTAATGGGAGGTGCTCTATGCTTGTAGATTTTCACATGCATTCCGTTTATTCCGATGGTATTAAAACTCCAAAGGAATTATTGCGTCATGCCTTAGATTGCAATGTATCTATGATGGCTTTAACTGATCATGATGAAATTGATGGAATTAAAGCATTGCGTACCGCTCAGCAAGAATTAGATCCTAATGAAACGATTAAAATTATAAACGGCTGTGAATTTAGTGCTGATTATAAAGATAAGTCTATCCACATTTTAGGATATTGTTTTGATGAAAATAATAATGAGTTAAATGAATTTATTTCGTTCTTTAAAAGAAAACGTGAAGAACGCGTCGATGAAATGATAAGACGCTGTAATATCGAAGGTTATCACATTACAAAAGAAGATTTAATCAAACAATTTCCTGATACGAAAGCTTATGGACGTCCACATATTGCTAAGCTTTTAATTGATGGTGGATATGCTAAGGATGTTAATGAAGTCTTTAGAGGGATTCTTCGCAAGGACAGTCGTTGCTATGTGCCTAAGGTAAAAGTTGAGGTTCAATATATTATTGACATTATTCATAAAGCTGGTGGTTTTGCTGTTATGGCACATCCTAAATTAGTATCTAGTGATGAATATGTATTAGAAATGTTAGATTTTGATTTTGATGGTATAGAGGTATATCATTCCAAACATAATGATATAGATGTGGAGAGATATAAAGCATTAGCTAAAAAACATAAATTGTTTATTACTGGTGGTTCTGATTATCATGGAATTCCAGGAAAGGAACCAGATAATTTTGGTGATTACTTAGTATCTGGTAATGATGTATCAGAATTTATTAGTTTGTTATAAATAATGAGGTAGACTATGGAAGTCATTGCATTTGTTGGTAGTAGTGGCACTGGTAAAAGTCATCGTGCGCTCGTACTGGCTCACGAAAATAAAATTGAATGCATCATCGATGATGGCATTTTGATCCATGATAATAAAATTGTTGCTGGTTTTTCTGCTAAAAAAGAGTCTAGTCGCTTAAAAGCTGTTCGCCGTGCTATTTTCCAAGATGAAGTACAAGTAAAATCAGTTCGTGAACAACTTGATAAAATTAATCCTAATAAACTCATGATTATTGGTACATCCGATAACATGGTTAAGAAAATAACAAAAGCATTAGGCTTACAAAATCCAGATCGATATATTCGTATTGAAGATGTTGCTACGCCTAAAGAAATAGAAAAGGCGCAGCATGCTCGCCTTAAAGAAGGTAAGCATATTATTCCTGTTCCAACTATGGAATTAAAGCCACATTTCAGAGGTTATTTGATTGATCCAATCAAAACTATGTGGCGTCGTCGTACTTTGAAAAAACAAGACCAAGATACATTGGGTCAAATTGGTTCTGAAGGCTTTGAACGTTCTGTAGTACGTCCTGCTTTCAGTTATTATGGACGACTTACCTTTGATGATGATGTAATTATCAAATTAATCCGCAATGGCCTTAAAAAAGTAGCTGGTGTTGATGATTCTAGTGTTATTTCCTTTAAAAAAGGTGATAAAGGCCAAAATGGTCTCATTGTAGACATGGCTGTTGTTATTGAACATGGTTATCCTGTAAAAA
Source organism: Veillonella sp. S13053-19 (assembly GCF_002959835.1). NCBI lineage: Bacteria > Bacillati > Bacillota > Negativicutes > Veillonellales > Veillonellaceae > Veillonella > Veillonella sp. S13053-19. The sequence goes on from NZ_PPDA01000008.1 coordinate 298,383, forward strand.
CATTGATGCAGCAAGTACAAAAATCTGTACGTAATGAAATTGAATACATTACAGGTATGTCGATTGAGCGCATGTCTATTAAAGTTAAAAATATTATTGAAACTAAACGTAAGATTGTTAAAGTGTAGGAGTTAGAATGAAGTCTTATTATATTTACACCTATGGTTGTCAAATGAATACTGCCGATTCTGAGCGCTTATCGCATCAGCTGGAATCTGTTGGGTATACGTCAACAGAGGACGTGGAAACTGCAGATTTAATTTTATTAAATACTTGTGCAGTGCGTGAGAATGCAGAAACTAAAGTCTATGGCCGCATAGGTGAGCTAATGAGACTAAAGCGTAAAAATAAAAACTTGATTCTTGCTGTTACTGGCTGTATGGCACAAAAGAATCAAGCAGAAATGTTTAAGCGCGCTCCCCATATCGATATTGTCTTAGGTACTCATAATATTCAACATATTAATGAAATGATTGAAGAAGTACAACGGGGACATACACATCAAATTAGTGTAGATATGGATAATACAGTACTTCCTGAATTAGAAGCTAAACCAAATGGTACATTCTATGCTTGGGTACCTATTATGAATGGTTGTAACAAGTTTTGTACGTATTGTATCGTTCCGCACGTTCGTGGTAGAGAAATCAGCCGTCCTGTAGAGGCCATCGTAAAAGAGGTGACTGAATTAGGTGCAAAAGGGTTTAAAGAAATTACCTTATTAGGCCAAAATGTTAACTCTTATGGATTAGATTTTAAAGATGGCACTGATTTTGGGACACTTGTTGATGCTTTGGATGGCATTCCTGGCATAGAACGGATCCGTTATATGACGAGTCATCCTCAAGATATGACCAAATCTATGATTGATGCTCTTGGTCGTTCTTCCAACATTGTTACACATTTACATTTACCAATTCAATCAGGATCAGATCGTATTCTTAAAAAGATGAATCGACACTATACAGTAGAGCATTATAAAGAATTACTGTCGTACTGTCGTGAGAAAATCAAAGATGTAGTGGTTACCACAGATATTATTGTCGGCTTCCCAGGGGAAACAGAGGAAGATTTTCAAGCTACACTACAATTATTGAAAGACGTACGTTATGATATGGCGTATACTTTCATCTATTCCAAACGCTCTGGTACGCCAGCAGCGACTATGGATGATCAAATTCCTGAAGAGGTTAAGCGTGTGCGATTGCAAACATTGATGGATGTACAAAACGAAATCTCTTATGAATTGAACAAACCTATGGAAGGACAAGTGTTTGATATTATTGTTGAGGGGCCAAGTCCTCGCGATGAAGATATGTGGTTTGGTCGTACTTCGGGGAATAAAATGGTGTTATTCCCAAAAGACGATTCCTTATCAATTGGTGAAACAGTACCAGCCTATATTGATAAAGCACAAACTTGGGTTTGCTACGGTACAATACAAAAGGGGTAAGTATGGCAAAAAAGCAAACACCTATGATGGAGCAGTATTTAGATATTAAAGCTAGATATCCTGATGAATTACTGTTCTTTCGTTTAGGTGACTTTTATGAACTATTTAATGATGATGCTTTGGTTGCATCTCGTGAACTAAATATTACCTTAACAGGACGCCCTACAGGAGATGAGGAACGCACACCGATGTGTGGCGTTCCTTTTCATGCTGCTGAAAGTTATATTGAAACGCTTGTTAAAAAGGGCCATAAGGTTGCTATTTGTGAGCAATTAGAAGATCCTAAAGCTGTTAAGGGCATCGTTAAACGCGATGTTGTAAAGGTCATTACACCAGGGACAGTAATGACTGAAAATGGTAATGATGCAAGATCTAATAACTTTTTATCATTGTTTTATATGGTAAAAGACGCATGGATACTCGTATTTTCTGATGTATCTACAGGGGAGGTTATTTGGCATCGTATTACTAACTGTGAAAAACGAAGTGATATGTATGATGCACTTAGTATGTATAGGCCAAGTGAAATCATATTGCCTGAAGGGACAACTTTACCGCAAGATATTAAGGATTTCATTGAAAATCAATTTAGTAATGTTGTTTTATCACCATTCACTACATACTATACACAGCGTGAAGTAGCTGAGAAGGCTGTGAATCACTTTGGTGACCTAGGCCTTATGGAAGAGGATGTATGGGAAGCATTAGGATATATGCTTCTATATTTAGAAGAAATTATTAAGTCTGAAATTTCTCATATTAACTATGTACATCAATTGAGTGTAGGTAATCGTCTGATCTTAGATACATCTTCTTTACGACATTTAGAAATTACCCATAATCTACGTGATGGTGGTCAAAAAGGGACATTACTCGATGTGCTAGATCGTACATTGACACCTATGGGAGCGCGTCTATTAAAGCAATGGCTTGAAAGTCCGTTGACTGATATAAATCAAATTCAACGACGTCAAGCGGCCGTGGCAGAACTTATTACACGTGGTGCTGAACGGTCTCATATGCGTAGTTTATTAGATTGTATTTATGATTTTGAGCGCATCGTAGGTCGTGTAGAAACAGGTTCTGTATCGCCTAGAGATTTAACGGCTCTTCGTGAATCTTTGGCGGTATTACCAGATATTAAAGATGTATTAGGTACATGCTTAAGTTTAGCATTAACATCCATTAATGACCGCATCCAAGATCATAAAGACATTTATGATTTATTATGCCGTGCTATTGCTGACCAACCAGCATTGACATTAAAAGAAGGCCGCGTTATTAAAGATGGTTTCAATCCAGATTTAGATGAACTGCGTTCTTTAGCGACTAATAGTGAGCAATGGCTGGCTAAGATGGAAGCTGATATTAGAGAGGCTACAGGTTTATCTAAAATTAAAACTGGTTATAATAAGGTATTTGGATATTACTTTGAAGTATCCCATAGTAAATCTGAACAAGTACCTGATTATTTCATTCGTAAACAAACCTTAGCTAATGCAGAGCGATATATTACGCCTGAGTTAAAGGAATTTGAAATTAAAATTCTCAGTGCTAAGGATAAAATTATCGCCTTAGAGCATGAGTTATATCAACAGTTACGAAATGATATTAAACTCGTCATTAAAGTGGTGCAAGAAACGGCTCGTGCCCTTGCGGACCTTGATGTATTATGTTCACTTGCTTTAGTAGGTTATGAAGAAAATTATATTTGCCCTACCATTGTAATGAATGGTCAAATCAATATTCGAGATGGTCGTCATCCTGTTATTGAAAAATTCTTGAAGCGTGAAGTTTTTGTACCAAATGATATAGTTCTAAATCATGATGATGAGGAATTCTTGCTCATTACAGGTCCTAATATGGCCGGCAAATCAACATATATGCGTCAAGCTGCTATTTTGATGATTATGGCTCAAATTGGTTCCTTTATTCCTGCCCGTGAAGCATCTATTTCTCCAGTAGATCGTATCTTTACGCGCGTAGGCGCTAGTGATGATATTTCTACTGGTCAAAGTACATTCATGGTAGAAATGAAAGAGGTAGCCTATATTTTAGAGAATGCTACACATAACAGCTTAATCATCTTAGATGAAATTGGTCGCGGTACGAGTACCTTTGATGGTTTAAGTATCGCCCAAGCTGTAGTAGAGCATATTTGTAAGCATATTCATGGCAAGACATTATTCGCTACTCATTACCATGAACTGATTTGTTTAGAAGATAGCTATAGTAAACTAAAAAACTATACTGTTGCTGTTAAAGAAAAAGGTAAGGATGTTGCATTCTTGCGCCGTATTATCAAAGGTGGCGCAGATCGAAGCTATGGTATTCATGTTGCTAGATTGGCAGGCTTACCGAATTCTGTATTAAAACGGGCAGAAGTCATTTTGGAATCTTTGGAAGACCAAAGTCATGATACTAGTGATTTAAATAATCGTGTTATGGGATCTCACCCTAATAATGTAGTGAAGCCAGTTATTAAACAAGTGAGTGATTCTCCACTAGGTAACTTATTTACTCATTCAGTAGTCGATAGTCTGCTAGAAGTAGATGTAATGAGTATGACACCGATTGAAGCATTAAATAAATTATATGAACTACAAGAGGAGGCTCGTAAAGGAGGCGGGAAATAATGGCAACCATTCATGTATTGGATGAAACCACAATCAATAAAATAGCTGCTGGCGAAGTTGTGGAACGTCCCGCATCAGTTATTAAAGAGCTCATTGAAAACTCCATTGATGCGTCCGCCACTAATATTGAGGTTGAAATCGGCGATGGCGGCGTAGCTTATATGCGGATTACCGATAATGGTATCGGTATGACAGAGGAAGATGCACGTTTAGCAATTTTGCGTCATGCCACCTCTAAAATACAACAGGTAGAAGATTTATTTGATATTGCTTCTCTAGGCTTTCGTGGGGAGGCATTGGCTAGTATTGCCTCTGTATCTCATTTCTCTTTAACTACACGAAAAGCAGACTCCGATTTAGGAACTCGCATTACTGTTGACGGTGGTACATTTACCGATTGTATTCCTTATGGTGCTGCACCGGGTACGACTATTGAAATAAGAGATTTGTTCTACAATACGCCAGCCCGTCGCAAATTCTTGAAATCAGAGCGTACAGAAGCTTCTAAAATTCAAGATATTGTAGGCAAACTTGCGCTAAGCAATCCACATATTTCTTTTAAACTCATCGTAGATGATCGGGTAGCTATAATTACACCTGGCAATGGTAATATTGGTGATACGGTAGCTGCATTATATGGATATAAAACAAAGGATGACATTTTCACTGTTGCTTATGAAAGTGACTCTATTTATATCGATGGTGTAGTGAGTAAACCTACCCTTCTTAAAAGTACTAGAATTTGGCAAACTATTATCGTTAATAACCGCGTTATTTCCGATAAAACTATAATGAAGGCTATCGATAATGCATACCATGCACTATTGCCTAAAAATGGGCATCCTTTAGTAGTTCTAAATATTACAGTGCCTGCTGGAATGGTTGATATTAACGTACATCCTCGTAAGAGTGAAGTTAAATTCTCTGATGATAAGATTATATTTAAAGCAGTTTACCACGGAATTTTAAATGCTCTAAATAATCCACTTCATGAGCGATATGAACGGGAGTCATCTGTTTATATGGGCATAAGTGAGTCATTGTCAAAAGATAGTAGTAATACTCCAAATACAGCTATCAACCAAGGAGATGACAATACTAATATCTCTCATGGCAATAGTACGTATGATTCTTATAGAACATCTCCTGTTGTTCACGACGATATGCAATCTGCAGAACATATAGCTACAGCAGTAGATTATGATAAAGTCTTTGGTGGTCGCCGTACAAAAGGGTACGAAGTTATGCGTGGTGAAACTACACAGTTTGTGGAGAACCTTAAAGCTAAGGGATATACACCTCCTGCACAAAAGGCTACTTATGAACAATCATCCTTTATTGACGAAAGTTTTGATGCTGTTCCTAAGGAATTCACTAGTTATACTAAAGAGGATATAGATCGTTTTAAATCTTTATCTCAGGATATACGTGAACAAGATAGTGAAGAACGAACTATACAAAACTCTGGATTCTTACCTATGGGGCAAGTCGCTTCTTGTTATATTTTGGCTAAAAAGGGTGATGATCTCTACATAATAGACCAACACGCAGCTCATGAACGTGTACGTTATGATAAACTTTGTAAGTCTTCTGAATCCATTCCTATGCAATCTATCCTTGTGCCTCAATATAGTGAGGCTACAGATGATGAAATGAATTTGGTAGAGGAAGAGCGAGAAACCTTACTAGATCTTGGCTTTGATGTAGAGTTAGGTGGTCCTACGAAAATAAAATTAGTAGGGGCGCCTGTAGATTTAGTAGAGTCAAAGGCTTTTGAAATTCTCCAATATGTATTCTCTTACTTACACGAACATCAACAGCCTACTAAGGCTCAGTTACGTCATGAAATGCTAGCGTATGCATCTTGTAGAGGGGCCATTAAGGCAGGTCATAATTTAAATATGTATCAAATGACTACCTTAATTGAGGATCTCTTTAGTACTGAGAAACCGTACGTATGTCCTCATGGCCGTCCAACGATAATCAAGTTTACACCTGATGAATTAGGTAAATTATTCTTACGGTCTTAATATGAATATACTAACCACATCTCAAAAATCTAATGAGGTCATTCAGGAGGAAGCCAAAGCACTGGCTTCCTCTATGCATATGACATATATTAAACGAGGTAAAACATCGATACCAGCCTTATTCGGTAAGTATCAATGCGAATATATTGCGGTTCTTGCTGGTTCTGGATTAACTATTCATTTCCCAGAAAATCAACAACATACCTTTCATTTGTCTATGGCTCAATTACGTATATTACGTTTACAACGCGGTGAAGGCGATCATCTCGTTAATGCGGTACATGTCATATTAGATAAAAAAGGATTATCTAATAGAGATAAATTTACGTTTTTAGACTGTACAATTGGCCTTGGTAGTGACAGTATTGTAGTGAGTTATGGTTACCCACAGGCTCAAATAACTGGCCTAGAAGGGTCTTTACCTATATGGCTTGCCACTAGTCATGGTTTAGCTCATTATATTCATAGTGAGGATAGTGTAACGAATGTATTGCGACGTATTAAAGTAAATCATGATACCTTTGAGCACTATTTACCAAACCTACCTGACAATAGTATTGATATTATTTATTTTGATCCTATGTTTGAAGTTCCTATAGAGGAAAGCCCTCAATTCAAACCTCTTCGAGGTCATACTGTGGAAAGTCATATAGATGATAAAATCATGGCACAGGCTATGCGTGTTGCCACGTATGGTGTTATTATTAAAGAACGACCATTTAGTTCGGTCTTTCAAAACTATCCACCGCATCAATGGGTGGGCGGAAAATATAGTCGTATAGGCTATGGTGTATATATGAAGGAGTTAATGTGAATCCCTTAATTACCATTGTTGGACCAACGGCGGTAGGCAAAACAGATCTAACCTTGGACTTAGCAGAACAGCTACATGCTGAGGTTATTTCTGGTGATGCTTACCAAGTATATAAACAACTCAATATTGGTACCGCTAAACCATCGGCGGATGAACTTAAGCGGGTAAAACATCATCTTATCGATATATTAGAACCAAATGATTCATATTCAGTGTCTATTTTTCAGAATCAAGCTAAAGAGATAATTGGTAGATTAAATGATAGGAATACTCTACCTATTCTGTCTGGTGGTACAGGGTTATATGTTCAATCGTTATTAGAGAACTATAACTTTAATGACGTTAAGCCTGATGAAAGTTTACGATTAGAGCTAGATGAGCTATTTAATGCTAAAGGTATTGATGGTTTACGAGAATATGCTTTCACCTTAGGAAAAGAACATAATATAGAAATTCAATATAGTGATAAGCATCGTTTGTATCGAGCTATTGAAATATTGCATCATGGTGATGTAGATTCGTTACGTAATCAGACCAAAGATGGTGTATCTTATAAAGGGTCTGTTATCGGTCTTATGAGAGATCGTGATCAGTTATATGAGCGCATTAATTTACGCGTTGATATGATGTTTGATGCAGGTTTGATTGAAGAAGTAGAACAACTCATTAAGTCTGGAGTAAATCCAGATTGCCAAGCGTTTAAGGGGATTGGTTATAAAGAGGTTGTAGAATATATGAATGGCAGTATTAGCCTCGATGAATGCCGCGATTTAATTAAGAAGAACACGCGTCATTTTGCAAAACGCCAAATCACTTGGTATAAACGAATGCCATATATTGAATGGATTCATATTGATAGCAATACATCTAAAGATTTTATATTTAATAAAGCTATGGATTTAATCCGTAGAGAAGGATTAGCATGACATTAGAAGAAATACGTAGTAAAGCCCTTGAGATGGCTGAACCTGAATTTAAAAAGTTTGAACCTATTGCATTAGCCAATACAAAAAAGGTATTAGAAGCCTTTAAAGAGTGCCAAGTATCTGACTATCATTTTACAGGTACTACGGGTTATGGTTATAACGATGTGGGCCGTGAGAAGTTAGACGAAGTATTCGCTTATGTATTTAAAGGTGAAAAAGCTATTGTTCGTCCTCATTTTGTATCTGGTACTCATGCACTAGCAACAACTCTTATTGCATTAATGGGTAATGGATCTAAGGGCACTGAGTTTATCTATGCAGTAGGGGCTCCTTACGATACGATGCAATTTGTTATCGGTGCATCTCGTGAAGTGCGTGGATCTCTCGTAGAAAAGGGGTTTACCTATACTGAGGTACCGTTAAAGGATAATACGTATGATGTAGAAGCCATCGCTAATGCTGTTAATGATAATACGCGAGTAGTAGTGATTCAACGCTCTCGTGGTTATAGTACGCGTGAACCGTTATCTATTGCAGATATTAAGATTATTGTAGATGCTGTAAAAGCTAAAAACTCGAATACTATTTGTTTTGTAGATAATTGTTATGGTGAGTTTACAGAACTGCAAGAACCTTTAGAAGCTGGTGCAGATATTATGGCTGGTTCGCTCATTAAAAATGCAGGGGGCGGCTTAGCACCAACAGGTGGCTACATCGTAGGTCGTGAAGACTTAGTTGAAGATGCAGCGTACCAACTGACTGCTCCAGGACTTGGTGATCATATGGGCTCTTATGCGCCTGGTTACCGATTATTCTTCCAAGGTTTATTTATGGCTCCTCACGTAGTATTACAAGCGCTTAAAGGGGCTGTATATACAGCTGCAGTAGGTGAATTGTTAGGGTATGATGTATTCCCTAAGGTAAATGTTAAACGCTACGATTTAATCCAAGCTATTAATCTAAAAAATGGAGAAGAAATGGAGCACTTCTGTGTAGGTATGCAAGCATATTCTCCTGTAGATGCTCACGTACATCCAATTCCTGGTGATATGCCTGGGTACGAAGATAAAATCATCATGGCCGGTGGTACCTTTGTACAAGGCTCTTCTATTGAATTGAGTGCAGATGGTCCTGTTCGTCCTCCGTATACGATTTTCATGCAAGGTGGACTTGTATTTGAACATTCTATGCTAGGTATTTTAGGTGCTGCAGAAGAATTACTAAAACATAGATAATAATTAGAATCTCTTTCTTTTGATGAAAGGGATTCTTTTTATTTCAAATCTTTTCAATGTACCTAATTCTAGGCTATAATATAAGTTGCTATAATTTCATAGCAATACTACTCGGACTTTTACACCGAACTAGTGTTTTACACGTCAGGCTTTCACCCTGATTAGTTTTATGATCAAGAGATCATTAAAAGGAGAAAGTATGGAAAAAGTTATCGCTGTAGCTATGAGTGGCGGCGTAGATAGTTCTTTAACTGCTGCAATGCTACTAAAACAAGGCTATAAAGTATTTGGTATTACCCTATGGTTGTGGGTGAGTGGTACACCTTATGATTCAGTACCTCTCGCTGTAACAGATGCTAAGAAGATGTGTGATTTTCTTGGTATTGAGCATCATGTTATTGATGCTCGTGATGTATTCTACGATAATGTAGTAGATTACTTCGTAAAAGAATATGCCTATGGTCGTACACCAAATCCTTGTGTATTCTGTAATAAAAATATCAAATTTGATTTGATGCTCAATCGAGCTCTTGAACTTGGTGCCACACATATGGTTACTGGCCATTATGCACAGGTTAATTATAATGAAGAAACAGGTTTATATGAATTACATAAAGGCGTTGATCCTACTAAAGACCAAAGCTATGTTATGTACAATATGAACCAACGCATTTTGAGTCACCTCATGTTCCCACTAGGTGGCCAATGTAAGACTGAAACACGTAAATTAGCTGCTGAATATGATTTGCCAGTAGCTAAAAAACCAGATAGTGTTGATATTTGCTTCTTGCCTCATGGGAACTATCAAAAGCTGGTAGTAGAAGAAATGAAAGATAAACCAAAGTCTGGTAATATCGTTACTGAAGATGGTGAGGTATTAGGTAAACACAATGGTTTATTTAACTACACTATAGGCCAACGTAAAGGTCTTGGTATTGCATATAAGCATCCATTATATGTAATTGGCTTTAACGGTGATCGCAACGAGGTTATCGTAGGTCCTAATGAACGACTCTTTACAAATCGTATGATTTGTAAGTTCTATAATTTCCTGGATGATACAATTCATAAAGAATTAAAAGCAGAAGGTAAAATTCGCTATGCAGCAAATCCTTCACCTTGTACTGCACGTATCTTAGATGATGATACGATGGAAGTTATCTTCGAAGAACCACAACGGGCTATAACCCCAGGTCAGTCCGTAGCCTTTTATAATGGCACTCAATTATTAGGAGGTGCTGTTATCGATCGCGTATGTTAGAAAGGAGAATACAAGTTCCTTGAACTTGTTCACATAGTATGTCAACGAAAAAGATTCGAAACTTCTGTATTATAGCTCATATTGACCATGGTAAATCTACCATTGCCGATAGATTAATTGAATATACTGGCACATTACAAAAGCGTGAAATGGAGGCTCAAGTTTTGGACTCCATGGATTTAGAACGAGAACGCGGTATTACTATTAAAGCGCAATCCGTTCGTATTTTGTATAAAGCCCAAGATGGTGAAGAGTATATTTTGAATCTCATCGATACTCCGGGCCATGTGGATTTCAGCTATGAAGTATCTCGTTCTCTTGCAGCTTGTGAAGGTGCATTACTAGTAGTAGATGCTGCACAAGGTGTAGAGGCTCAAACGTTGGCAAATGTGTATCTCGCTTTAGAACATGATCTTGAAATTATTCCTGTTATCAACAAAATAGATTTGCCTTCTGCTGATCCGGATCGGGTTAAACATGAAATTGAAGATATTATCGGTTTAGACGCATCAGATGCTGTATTATGTTCTGCTAAATCTGGCATTGGCATTCCAGATATTTTAGAAGCTATTGTAAATAAGGTGCCTGCACCACCAGATAAATCCGATCAACCTACGAGAGCTTTGATTTTTGATAGCCGCTTTGATTCCTATAAAGGTGCTATTGCTTATGTGCGCGTAAAAGAAGGTACTATTAAAGCAAAAGATACCATTCGCATGATGCATGATAATAAGGATTTTGATGTTACTGAGCTTGGAATCTTTACACCAAATCTTGTGCCGGTACAAGAATTACCTTGTGGATCTGTAGGTTGTATTGCAGCTAGTATCAAAAATGTAAAAGATTGTCACGTAGGTGATACGGTAACATTGGCTAATAATCCTGCACCAGAACCATTGCCAGGCTATCGCAAGGCTGTATCTATGGTATACTGTGGTCTCTATCCGACAGAGTCTAAAGACTATGAAAATCTTCGTGATGCATTAGAAAAATTACAGCTTAACGATGCTGCCTTAGAATATGAAGCTGAAACATCCTTGGCGTTAGGTTTTGGTTTCCGTTGTGGCTTCCTTGGACTTTTACATATGGACGTTATTCAAGAACGGTTAGAGCGAGAATATAATTTAACGCTCATTACGACCGCTCCATCTGTAAACTACAAGGTATATAAAACAAATGGAGAAATGTTTGAAGTAGATAATCCGGCTAAATTGCCACCTCCTACAGAAATCGACTACATTGAAGAACCTTATGTAAAAGCTACTACAATTGTACCTAAAGACTTTGTTGGTACTATTATGGAGTTATCTCAAGATAAACGTGGTGAATATCAATCTATGGAATATTTGGATGAAACACGTGTATCTGTTGTATATCACTTGCCATTGAGTGAAATTATTTACGACTACTTTGATAAATTGAAATCTGCTACCAAGGGTTATGCTTCTCTTGACTATGAATTGATTGGCTATAAACAGTCTCCAATGGTTAAGATGGATATTCTGTTAAATGGTGATCCTGTGGATGCATTGTCTATTATCGTACATAAGGATCGTGCTGCAACACGTGGTCGTGCATTAGCAGAAAAATTAAAAGAACTCATTCCTCGTCAAATGTTTGAAATTCCTATTCAAGCAGCAGTAGGTACGAAAATTGTGGCTCGTGAGACTGTAAAAGCGTGGCGTAAAGACGTTTTGGCGAAGTGTTACGGCGGTGATATTTCTCGTAAACGTAAACTCTTAGAAAAACAAAAAGCTGGTAAGAAACGTATGAAGTCTGTGGGCTCTGTAGAGATTCCACAAGAAGCATTTATGGCTATTCTCAAGGTTGAGGACTAATATAATGAAAACAGATTCTAATATCCTGAATCTGTCTACACTTGGGGATATGGGCTTGTATGTCCATATCCCTTTTTGTAAACAGAAATGTATGTATTGTGATTTCCCAGCCTATCAAAATTTACAAGATTATTACGAAACTTATGTCTATGCATTAGTACAAGAAATGGATTTGTGGGTTTCGGAACACCCCGAGTCTAAAGCTAAACCTATTGATACTATTTATTTTGGTGGTGGTACACCTACTGAATTATCAATTCAACAGTTAAAGATGATTGTAGATAAAATCAAAAGTATTTTTACTATTACTGACGATTGTCATATGACTATAGAGTCTAATCCTGGTGAAGTAGATCTACAGTATCTAACTAAGTTAGTTAAACTAGGTTTTAATCGCATTAGTTTTGGTGTTCAAACCTTTGATGATAAGGCGCTTACCATGCTGCATCGCAGTCATAATGGGGAAAAGGCTAAACAAGCTGTTTATGATGCTAAAGAGGCAGGCTTTACCGATATCAACATTGATTTGATTTATGGATTGCCACGACAATCCTTAGAAGATATTCAACATAATTTACATATCGTGAAAGATTTACCAATTAATCATATTTCTACGTATGGATTACAAGTAGAGGTAGGAACCTATTTATATCATTTAGTTCAAAAGAATCTTATTTCTATTCCTAGTGAAAGCATTGATGAATTGATGTATGATATGATGATGGAAGGATTAAAAGAGTTAGGTTTTGAACGATATGAAATTTCTAATTTTGCTAAAGATAGTTCTTATAGTCGTCATAATTTAAAATATTGGCACTATGTAGACTACTTAGGATTTGGTGCTGGTGCTCATTCCTTCTATGATGGTGTTCGCCGTAGCAACAACCGAAATGTAATGCCTTATATACAAGCTGTTGATCGATATACTATGCCTACTATCGATACAGAGACTATTACTGTAGAGCGAGCGCAAGAGGACTTTTGCTTCTTAGCGCTTCGCACTAAGTGGGGCCTTGATGAGAAAAAATTTGAGGATAGATTTGGCGTATCTGTTCATAATTTATTTGGTAATATATTAGAAGATTTAGTTACTAAAGGCTTATTAGAGTATCAAAATGGTAGTTATCATTTAAGTTCTGAAGGGGCCAAGCATGGTAACTATGTATTTAGTCAATTTATTCGAGAGTAATTTCTCACAGTTTCTCAAAATCTAATATGTTAGTATAAATAGGATGATGATGAATAAGCATGCTAGATTTGAGGAGGAACGATGAAGACATCTGTTATAATACACGGTTTACATAATGAATTTACTTTAGATCAAATGAAGGCATGCATAGAATTAGCTGAAAAATATGGTGGATCTTTCCGCCATGTAGTAACTGGTTTACAAATTACAGGTATTGAAAAAGACGATAAGGAAAAACTTATCTCTGAATTGCCAGAAGGCGTAACTACAGTTGTTCATAGAGGAGTAAATTCTTTAATTGCTTGCGTAGGTAAAGGCTATTGTAAAAATGGCCAAATGGAAACTAAAGAATTGGCTGATTATGTAGAGAGAAAACATTATGGACGAAAAACATCACACAAATGCAAAATTGGCATCAGTGGATGTGGTCGTAATTGCCCAGATGCAATGGTAAAAGATATTGCCTTTATTGGAACCTCTAAAGGTTATATGCTTGCAGTTGGTGGTAATACAGGTATTAAGCCTGAAGCAGGGACTATATTAGCTAGAAATCTAACAGTAGAACAAGCTAAAAAAGCTGTCGATATTTTAGTTGATTGGTACGCTGAACACGGTGAACCTCGTGAGCGTATGGGTAAATTATTAGCTAGATTAGGCAATCCACTGGAAGGTATAGAGCTATAATTATTTAGTTGTATTAGTAATAAAATATCATAATCGAATAGTCCCAAATTTTTCCGTAAAGATAACAATTTAATCCAATATATTAAAACACTTATACTATTTTATAGGTTTACTAAATTAATTAATTAGAATAAATCAATTTAATTAATAAATTTAGAAGATCACATAAAGTGAGATAGTATAAGTGTTTTCTTATTGTTATACTTTGATTTTTTGACCAATTACTTGAAAATATATAATTGTCTTTTTGACTAAATAGATATTATTTGACTTTTTCGGTATTTTTCGCTTGACAATTTTTACCAATGTGATAATATTATACATGCGATTAGCACTCAAAGTTTATGAGTGCTAACAAGAGGTGTCATTATGGATGAAAGAAAACAGCGCATCTTGCGAGCCATAATTGAAGACTACGTTAAATCCGCAGAACCTGTAGGGTCTCGAACGATTGCTAAGAACTATAATCTTGGCATTAGTCCTGCTACAGTACGGAATGAAATGTCCGATTTAGAGGAATTAGGCTATTTAGAGCAACCTCATACATCGGCTGGACGTATTCCTTCAGCTAAGGGCTATCGCTTATATGTTGACTCCATGTTGAGTCAACAACCTGTTCCATTACAGGATGCTGAAAAAATTGAAATGTTATGGAAACATTCCAATGGATCGACGAGTGAGCTCTTCTTAAATATGGCTAAACTACTTTCACAAGTGAGCCATAGTATGAGTTTATTCCTAGCTCCAGCCCATGATAGAGCATTAATTAAATACATTCATGTATTACCACTAGATAGTCATCAAGCCATTATGGTAGTTATTACCGAAACAGGTGCGCTCGATAATGAGTTGATGTACTTTGGTGAAAGTATTTCACCAGAGCTTTTACAAAGTCTAGCTATGCAATTTAGCAATGCATTACAGAATGTAAGTATTGGTCATGTAACGGCTGAAGCACTGGGAAACTTATTGATTCATATGGAAGGTCCGCAGGGGATTTTATTAATCCTTTCGGAAACATTATTACGAGCTATTAATAAACGTAAGTTGTTCTATTCGGTAGGTACCACAGAGTTGTTAAATCAACCAGAGTTTAAGTCTGTTGAGAAGGTACAACCCTTGCTTTCATTAGTGGAAGAACAAAATCAATTGGGACAGTTATTAAAAGATGATTCACCAACACCAGTTAAGGTTAAGATTGGTATAGAGAATGAAACAGAAGCACTGCAATCGATGAGTGTGGTACAAGCTGATTTTACTAATCAAGATCAGCCTATAGGAACTCTTGCTATTCTAGGACCAACACGAATGGAATACGGCCGAATTATCGGTATGCTATCTCATATGAAACATATAATGGAAACTATGGTAAAAGAACAAAATAGAAAGGGCATATAATGGCTGAAGAACAAGACATTAAACAAGAACCAGTTGATGAAACAGTAGATGCTACAAATGTAGAGGAAACAACTGTGGAAGCAACTGAAGAAGTTGTGGCTGATGCTGCTCAAGTATTAGAAGAACTTAAAGCCGACTTTGATAATCGCTATAAGCGTTTACAAGCGGACTTTGAAAACTTCAAGCGTCGTACTAACCAAGAAAAAGAGCAACTTGCTGGATATGTTAAAGGGGATGTATTAACAGACCTTCTTCCTGTATTGGATAACTTTGAACGGGCTGTTCAAAGTCCAGCAGAAGGGGAAGCAAAGTTATTCCTCGATGGATTTATTATGATTCATCAAAACTTGATGGCAATGTTATCTAAACATGGATTAGCTGTTATTGAAGCAGTAGGTCAACCATTTGATCCAAATTTCCATCAAGCAATCATGCGAGTACCTTCAGATGAATTTGAATCTGATACGGTATGTGAAGTATTACAAACTGGCTACACTGTTGATGGTCGTTGTATTCGTCCAGCAATGGTAAAAGTTGTTGAATAGATTATAAAGTTTTAGGAGGCATATATTATGGCAAAGGTAATTGGTATTGACTTAGGTACTACAAACTCTTGTGTTGCGGTTATGGAAGGCGGCGAGCCTACGGTTATTACTAACCAAGAAGGCGCTCGTACAACTCCTTCCGTTGTTGGTTTCGCTAAAAATGGTGAACGCTTAGTTGGTCAATTGGCTAAACGTCAAGCAGTATCCAATCCAGAAAACACAATTATTTCTATTAAACGTCACATGGGTACTAACTATAAAGTAACTGTAGAAGGTAAAGACTATACTCCTCAAGAAATTTCTGCAATGATTCTTCAAAAAATCAAAGCTGATGCAGAAGCTTACTTGGGCGAACCTGTAAAACAAGCTGTTATTACAGTTCCAGCTTACTTTACAGACTCCCAACGTCAAGCTACTAAAGATGCTGGTGCAATTGCTGGTCTTGAAGTTCTTCGTATCATTAACGAACCTACAGCAGCTGCTCTTGCTTATGGTGTAGATAAAGAAGAAGACGGCAAAGTTCTTGTATTCGACCTTGGTGGTGGTACATTTGACGTTTCCATCCTTGAACTTGGCGATGGCGTATTCGAAGTATTGGCAACATCTGGTAATAACCACCTTGGTGGTGATGACTTTGACCAACGCATTATGAACTACCTTATTGAAGAGTTCAAAAAAGAAACAGGTATCGATTTATCCAATGATAAATTAGCTGATCAACGTTTAAAAGAAGCTGCTGAAAAAGCAAAAATTGAATTGTCTGGCGTAGCTAGCACAAACATCAACTTGCCATTCATCACAGCTGATGCTACAGGTCCTAAACACTTAGACGTAACATTAACTCGTGCTAAATTTGAAGAATTGACTGCTGACTTGGTACAAGCAACAATCGAACCTACTCGTAAAGCTATGCAAGACGCTGGTCTTTCCGCTTCTGATATCGATAAAGTTTTGTTAGTTGGTGGTTCTAGCCGTATTCCAGCTGTACAAGATGCTATTAAAAAAGTATTAGGTAAAGAGCCAACTAAAAATGTTAACCCTGATGAATGTGTTGCTATCGGTGCAGCAATTCAAGGTGGTGTATTAGTAGGTGAAGTTAAAGACGTATTGTTGCTTGACGTAACTCCATTATCCCTTGGTATCGAAACAATGGGTGGTGTATTCACACGTATTATCGATCGCAACACTACAATTCCTACATCTAAATCCCAAGTATTCTCCACTGCTGCAGATAATCAACCATCTGTAGATATCCATGTATTACAAGGTGAACGTGAGTTCGCAGCAGATAATAAAACATTGGGTCGTTTTAACTTGGATGGTATCCCAGCAGCTCCTCGTGGGGTTCCTCAAATCGAAGTAACTTTCGACATCGATGCTAACGGTATCGTACACGTAAAAGCAAAAGACTTGGGTACTCAAAAAGAACAAAAAATTACTATTACTTCTTCTAGCGGCTTGAAAGATGACGAAATCGAACGCATGGTTAAAGAAGCTGAAGCACATGCAGCAGAAGATAAAGCTAGAAAAGAAGAATTAGATATTAAAAATAATGCAGACTCCTTGGTATACCAAGCTGAAAAAGCATTGAAAGAACTTGATGGTAAAGGCGACACAGCTTTGTTGAAAGAAGTTGAAGAAGCAAAAGATAAATTGAAAAAATCTATCGAAGCAGGCAACATCGAAGATATCAAAAAAGACAGTGAAGCTTTGGAACAACCATTGCACAAATTAGCTGAACAAATGTATGCAGCAGCACAACAAGCTCAACAAGCAGCTGGTGGTGCAGAGCAAGGTCAACAACAAACAAAATCTGATGACAATGTAGTTGATGCTGATTACACAGTAGTGGATGACGATAAGAAATAAGAAGGGTTGGTAACTAATGGCACGTGATTATTATGACATCTTAGGGGTCAGTAAAAATGCCTCTCAAGATGAAATCAAAAAGGCCTTCCGTAAAAAGGCACGCCAATACCATCCAGATGTAAATAAAGATAATCCAAAGGAAGCGGAAGCAAAATTTAAAGAAGCGAACGAAGCTTACGAAGTATTGTCTGATGAAACTAAAAAAGCTCAATATGACCAATTCGGCCACGACGCCTTCAAACAAGGAGGCGGCGCTGGGGCCGGTGGTTTCCAAGGTGGCTTTGGCGGTTTCGGAGGTCAAGCTGGGGGCTTTGGTGATATCTTTGGCGATATTTTTGGTGGCATGTTTGGCGGCGGTCGCCAACAACAAGGCCCTCAAAAAGGTAATGATTTGCGCGAAGATATTGATATTTCCTTTGAAGATGCGGCCTTTGGTAAATCTATGGAAATAGAAGTGCATCGTCATGAAGAATGTGATCACTGTCATGGTACTGGTGGTGAACCAGGATCTCGTGTCGATACTTGTCCAAACTGTCATGGTTCTGGTCAAGAAGCGGTTATTCAAAATACTCCATTTGGGCGTATGCAATCCGTTCGCACTTGTTCTCGCTGTCATGGTACTGGTAAAAGCATTGAAAAACCTTGTTCTAAATGCCGTGGTACTGGTGAAATGCTTGCTAAGCGCAAGATTTCTATCAAGATTCCAGCTGGCGTAGACAGCGGTTCTCGCTTACGTGTAGCTAATGAAGGGGAACCAGGTATTTTGGGCGGTCCTAAGGGTGACCTTTACGTATATATCTTTGTTCGTCCTCACAAGGAATTTGAGCGAAATGGTAATGACGTTATTAGTCGTGTGAATATTAGCTTTGCTCAAGCTGCTCTTGGTGCGACTATACAAGTTAACACCTTAGATGGTAAAGTAGAGTTAAAGATTCCGGAAGGTACTCAAACGGGAACGGCATTCCGCGTAAAGGGCAAAGGTATTCCATATTTGCGTAACCCTAACCAACGAGGGGACCAACATATTGTAGTAACTGTCCAAACGCCTAAAAAATTGACCGATACTCAACGTGAGTTGTTATTACGCTTTGCTAATGAAAGCAATGAAGATGTAAATAACTTGCAAGTGAGCAAAAGTCTCTTTGAAAAAATTAAGGACTGTTTGACTAAATGAACAGCTCATGTGAAGGAATGGTTTGTTCCATCACATTCCCTATAAAGGAGCATATATGCAGTGGATAGAAGTATCCATTGTCTGTGAAAGAGTAGCCACCGATGAGGTGACTACTCTTTTTGACGATTACGCAGGCAATGGAATTATAGAAGAAGATATTGAAGAAGAACCTAATTTAATAAAATTAACGCTCTACGCTGATCCAACACTTGATGCTGATGTGATTAAAGAAGACTTAGAAAAACGTCTTACAGAGGCAAATATTACGGTGAAATCAATAGATGCACATATACTAGACGAATCTACGTGGTTAAATTCATGGCAACAATACATTGAGCCTACAGAAATATTACCAAATATCGTAATAAAACCTGCTTGGCAAGAATATGATAACGTCGATAATAAAACGATTATAGAAATCGATTCAGATATTTCTTTTGGCACTGGTTCCCATGAAACGACTAGAACGTGTGCTGAGCTGTTAAAAGTTTATAGTGAATCTATGGATCTTGATAAGGTTACATGTTTAGATATCGGTACAGGTACAGGGATACTTTTATTAGTAGCCGCCCAATTAGGTATAAAACATTTAGTAGGCATTGATATTGAGGAATATGCAGCTAATCAAGCAAAAATTAACTGTGAAAATAATGAAGTACATGTCGAAATTATTTGTG
The DNA here is from genome assembly GCF_002959835.1 of Veillonella sp. S13053-19. Lineage (NCBI taxonomy): Bacteria > Bacillati > Bacillota > Negativicutes > Veillonellales > Veillonellaceae > Veillonella > Veillonella sp. S13053-19. The sequence continues at coordinate 318,112 of NZ_PPDA01000008.1, forward strand.
GTAATTTAGATACGGATTTTGAAGGTACTGCTCAATTAATTTTAGCTAATTTAACAGTAGACCCTTTGAAGATATTGTTACCACAAATAGGTAAGAAACTTGAAGATAATGGCATTTTAATCATTAGTGGTATTATTGATGATCGGTATGATGAAATCTTGCCGTATATCACTGAACATTGGCATATTATAGAGGAACGCGTGGCAGGCCCTTGGCATACCTTTGCGTTAAAAAAGATATGAAGAAAATATTTATCCCTACACCATTAAATGAAAAAATACAATTACCAAAAGATGTGACACATCATGTGTTACATGTATTTCGTCATAATATGGATAAACCCATTACTGTAACGGGCAGTGATAATCGTTGTGGTATCTATCAGATTACCGAAGAAGTTGATGGTATAGCAGAAGCTAAACTTATTGAATATGTAGCGACTGATGTGTCGTCGTATCGAACTATTCTTGTTCAAGCCTTATTGAAAGGTGAAAAGCTAGAATGGGTATTACAAAAGGCGACGGAGTTAAATGTAGATACCATTTATCTTGTATCTACCGCAAACTGTGTAGCTAAATATGATGATAAGAAACTACAATCAAAAGTTAGTCGTTGGGAAAAAATTATGCTAGAAGCAGCTCAACAATGTGGGCGTAATCAACTGCCCACACTTGTAGTAGGCGAAAAGCTTTCACAAGTGCTTGAAATAGAGGATGACGCATTAAAACTAGTAGCCTATGAAAATGAAGAGGGTCATACTATTAAGACTGCACTTGAATCAATACATAGCAATCAAAATATAACTGACATTCTTATCTGTATTGGTCCTGAAGGGGGCTATCAAGAGAAGGAAATCAATGCTATTATAGAGAGTGGTGGAAAATCAGTTTCTCTTGGTAATACTATTTTACGAGCAGAAACTGCTGCCATTGGATCATTAGCGATGATTCAATATGAATTAGAACTATAAATTAAATAAGAATAGAGAGGTGCAATGAAAACCGTTGCTTTCACAACCTTAGGCTGTCGTGTCAATCAGTATGACACAGATGCTATGAAAGGTTTATTTTTACAAAATAATTACGAAGCTGTAGACTTCGATGAAAAAGCTGATATATATGTAATTAATACATGTTCTGTAACCAATATGGGGGAAAAGAAATCCCGTCAATTGATAAGGAAAGCAAAACGTCAAAATGAAGATGCTTATGTAATCGTTACCGGTTGTTATGCTCAGCTTGATCCAGATGCGATTGCTGCTATTGATGGTGTTAACCTTGTGATAGGTACAAACAATCGATCAAAAATCGTTGAGCTAGTAGAGCAACTAGAATCTACAGAACGTCAAATCAATGCTGTTAGAGATATTATGAAAGAGTCCAATTTTGAGGAAATGCCATTATTTGGTAATGAATCAGATAAGGCTCGAGCTTTCATGAAAATTCAAGAAGGCTGTAATAACTATTGCTCTTTCTGCATCATTCCATATACTCGTGGTAAATTGAAATCTCGTAAGATTGAAGATATCGTAGAAGAAGCTAAGCGTTTAGTAGACCATGGCTTCCACGAAATCGTACTAACAGGTATTCATTTAGGTAATTACGGTGTGGAATTACCGGGTAGACCTACCTTGGCTGATGTAGTAAAAGCCTTATTAGAAATACCTGAGTTATATCGTATTCGTTTTGGATCTATTGAATCTGTTGAGGTTTCTGATGAGCTAGTAGAATTAATGGCTACAGATAAACGAGTATGTCCAAATCTTCACTTACCATTACAAGCGGGTTCAGACCATGTATTACAATTGATGAGACGTCATTATACATTACAAGAGTATAAAGATCTCATTGCCAAGTTGCGTTCTCGCATTAAAGATTTATCTATTACGACTGATATCATTGCAGGTTTTCCACAAGAAACAGATGAAGATTTTGAAGAAACATTGAATACAGTACGTGAAATTGGGTTTACCCATATTCATGCTTTCCCATATTCTATTCGTGAAGGTACACCGGCTGCAACTATGCCTGATCAAGTACCTGAAGCCGTTAAAAAGACTCGTGTTGCACTGTTAAATGGTCTTAGTCAAGCAGGTTATGAAGCATACGCTAAATCTCGCATTGGTAAGCCTGGTGAGATTCTCATCGAAAAGGAAGAGAATGGATACTATATGGGCTTAACAAATGAGTATGTAAATGGTAAAGTAAAGTCTGATGGATTACATAAGATTGGTGATCTAATCGGAGGTACTGTTATAGGTTTAGAAGATAATTATTTAATTATTGAATAAGGAGTCTAATTATGAGCGATTGCATTTTCTGTAAAATTATTAATGGTGAAATTCCTTCCAATAAAGTATTAGAAAACGATAAATTCTATGCATTCCATGATATTCAACCGGTGAAAAAGGTCCATGTTTTAATCGTGCCTAAAAACCATGTATCTAATATTGCACATCTTACAGAAAAGAATGCTGACTATGTAGAAGGTTTGCTACCATTTGTTCGTGATGTAGCTAAAGAATTAGGTATTTCTAAAGATGGTTATCGCTTGATTTTTAACACTGGCGGTAAAGCTGGTCAAACTGTATTCCATATGCATGCCCATCTATTAGGTGGCGAGGAAATGGGCTGGCCAGAAGCTTAATATTGTGTATAATGTATTATTTTTATAATACTTATTAAAATTCCTATAAAATATACTGGAAAATATTGACAACATATATACCTATACATATAATATTATATGTGCGTATGTAAATTATCAGCACTTCCCGAGATTATTTTGGAGGGAGGGATATAGATGTCTGAAATCAAAGTCGGTAAAAACGAAACGCTTGAAAGTGCTCTTCGTCGATTCAAACGCTCCTGCCAAAAAGCGGGTGTTTTGTCTGAAGTAAGAAAACGTGAACACTACGAAAAACCAAGCGTAAAAAGAAAGAAAAAATCTGAAGCAGCAAGAAAACGCAAATTCAGAGCATAAGATGATTACCCTAATTCTGCCTTTTCATGGCTTCATGAAATCCAGAATTGGGGTTTCTTTATTTTATAAACAAGGAGGAACTATGAGCTTAAAAGATCAATTAAAAGAAGATATGAAAGCGGCTATGAAAGCTCGCGAAGAAGGAAAAACTGCTTTATCTGTAATTCGTATGGTTAACAGTGCTATTAAAAATACAGAAATTAACGACAAAGTAGAACTTGATGATAATGGCATTCTTGGTATTTTAGCTAAAGAAATGAAGACTCGCCAAGACTCTTTAGCTGAGTTTGAAAAAGCTGGCCGTGAAGATTTAATTAGTCATGTTAAAGAAGAAATGGCAGTATTACAAAAATACTTACCAGAACAGCTTTCTGAAGATGAAATTCGCACAGTTGTAAAAGAAGCAATAGCTGCGTGTGGTGATATCGTAAATATGGGTAATGTTATGAAACATGTTATGCCTAAAACTAAAGGCCGTGCAGATGGTAAAGTAGTTAATAATATTGTTAAAGAATTGCTTGGTTAATGATATTGTTAAACTTTATATGACTAACTAATTGTATTGAAAATACATTGATTCTAATATAGCTTTTAAAAGATAAAAATTCTATAGAAGTTTATTGACATATATTTTCAACATATGATAATATGAACTCAACAAAATAATTAGTCAACGATGACTCCACTTTAGATATATGTAATCGTATATCTATTTGTTGGAGTCTTTTTATTTTAGGAGGAACAGATATGGCTACTACTAATCATGAATTATTGTATTATATTCCTGCCGGCCAATACGGTAAAGAAGGTGTACTCGCATTATTAGAACAGCATCCAGAAATTAAATTCGTATCTCTAGTAGGTATTGATTTAGCAGGTAATGATACAGATGAAAAAATTCCTATGTCTGCCTTCTTTGATGACTATGAATCCTTCTTTGAAGGTCGTGCAGTTCAAACAGATGGTTCTTCTGTAGTATTAACAAATATTGCTACATTGAATAATGCTCGTGTTGATATGTGGGGTGACCCAAGTGTAAACTGGTTCGTAGATTACAACTATGAAAATATTGATCCTGCAACAGGCTTACCAACTGGTACACTACGTATTCCTGCCTTCTTGATGCACAATTACCGTTACGTAGATTCTCGTTCTATTTTGAAACGCAGCTGTGACTATGTAAAAACTGAATTATTAAATTTAATTAAAGAACATGGCTTGCCAGGTATGCCACATGTTAAATCTGATGATGTAGTAGATATTATTTTTACATCCGCCACAGAGTTAGAGTTCTGGGTTAAAACGCCTGCTAGAACAGTTACTAAGAAAGAATTATCTGTATCTCAAAAATTACAAGAACAATATTGGCAACGTACACATGGCACCGTTCGTACTGCTTTAGAACAAGCTGTTGAACGTCTTGATAAATATGGCATGGTTGCTGAAATGGGCCATAAAGAGGTAGGCGGCGTTAAAGCTAAACTTGACGAGTTCGGCCATGAAGCTGTTGTACTTGAACAATTAGAAATTGACTGGAAATTCTGTAATAATCCATTACAAACTGCAGACAATGAATTGCAAGCCAGAATTATCGTGCGTGAAGTGTTCCGTGAAAATGGTCTTGATGTAACCTTTAATGCTAAACCAATTATCGGCGTTGCTGGTTCTGGTGAACATACTCACTTTGGTGTAATGGCAAAACTTAAATCTGGTAAATTAGTTAACTTATTCAGCCCAGAAGATATGCGTAAAGAGGCTTGTAGCTCTTTGGGTATTGGTGCAATTATGGGTCTCTTAAAACATTATGAGGCTATTAATCCATTCATTAGCTCCACAACAGATGCTTTAAACCGCTTAAAACCAGGTTTCGAAGCACCAGTATGTATTGTAACATCCTTTGGTACCGATCCATCCGAACCAAATCGTAACCGTACAATTCTTTGCGGTTTAATTCGTGATATCGACAATCCAATGGCTACACGTTTTGAATTGCGTTCTCCAAATCCATACACTAATACATATACTGCATTATCATTGATTTTCGTTTCTGCTTTTGATGGTATGAAATATGCTATTACTTGTGGTAAAACTCAAGCTCAATTATTAGCAGAAATTTCTAAAGAAGTTGGCGAATCAGCAGATTATCTTGATACTAATCGCGCTTACCGTACAGAAAAAGATGTATTTGATGATTTCACACAAGAAGAACGTAATCAAATGTTCGGCGTAGCACCTGCTACTGTATGGGAAAATGTACAAGGTTATTATAACAATCCTGAATTAGTAGAAACATTATCTCAAGGTGATGCTTTTGCTAAAGATTTAATGGAATCCTTCATCGCATCTATTTTAAAACGTTGGGAACTTGTTCTAGCTAATCGTTTGATCCCAAATAATCTCGATGCAGTTCGTAATATGGTTGCTATTCACACAGATAGTCGTAATAGCGTAGATGATAAACGTTTTGCTGAAGTTAACGATTTACGTTTCTACCTTGCTAAAGATAGTGATGATCGCAAATCTTTATTCACTCGTTTAACAGAAGCTTTAAATGCTGGTGAATATGATTTAGCATCTAAATTACAAATTGAAATGAATGATAAAATGGAAGAACTAGAGGCTAAATACGCTAATTACGCTAAAAATATATTCTAAGATAGTAGGACATATTTCAATCACATAACATGAAAATGAAAAAGAGACTCTACCAATAGGTAAAGTCTCTATTTCATTAGTACTATAATATGGTCTTTATATATAGATGAACAAATATATAATATTATTCTTTATTATTAAGGAATCTTTCTACTAATACTAAACAACATACTAATACAAAAATAGAAATAGACCATAATAACATATCTAAAGCCGATTCATGATCTATAATGAGTAACCGAACTAATGCAGTAATGCCAATATATAAGAAGAAATCAAGAGGGAAATGGAAGTTGTTCTTAAAATACTTTACGATGAGTGCAATAAACTCAAAGTAGAGGAAGAAGGTAATTAATTCTTCAATCAATAAATCATATGTGCTATAGCCTTGAATATTAGCCCACGCAATGAAACCAAAGTTTATTAAACTATTAATCATTGCAATGCATAGACCAATGCCAACACCTATAAGAGCAATATTTTTAATGGTTAATAAAAGACGAGAAATACGAATCCACATAAATACTCCAATTAAAATATAATAACAACACAACACATAAAAAAGACCGTACACCGTACGGTCTTTTTAACGTCTATATAATACGAATTGATTATCTAACGATTAGATATCAGCTTTAATAGCTTCTAATGCAGCGTCGAAGTTAACTGCTTGAGTTACTTCTGGTACGTATTCAACATAAGTTACTTTGTTATCTTTGTTGATTACTACAACACCACGAGTTAAAAGACGAAGTTCTTCGATCAAGAAACCATAGTTTTCACCGAAAGAAGCATCTCTGTGGTCGGATAAAGTAATAACTTTATCTACGCCAGCAGCACCACACCAACGTTTTTGAGCGAATGGTAAGTCCATAGATACTGTCAATACTACAACGTCTTCGGAAAGAGAAGTTGCATCTTGGTTGAACCAACGAGTTTGAGCGTCACAAACGCCTGTATCAAGGGAAGGAACAACGGAGATAACTTTTACTTTACCTTCGAAATCTTTTAATGTTTTAGGTTGTAAGTCATTGCCAATTACTGTGAAGTCTGGAGCTTGTTGACCTACTTTAACTTCTGGACCAACCAATGTGATAGGGCCACCTGCAAATGTTACTACGCCAGTACGTTTTTCCATGTTGTATTCCTCCTAAGAGTTTTAATTCCAATTTATTAAAGATACGTTTTGTATCTATGCATAGTATAACACTTACATTACTATAAGTAAACTAAAAAATTCGATATAGTGTAATTATACGTATAGGTGTATTAATGAATAGCAGAAAAATGTGTATACTATAAAGAGTACATTTACATCAATATTACTTTAATTTATATGAACTGATTTAGAAATCGGTTTTTCATTATATTCTATTAGTTTTAATGTATCTAATATTTATAAAAACATAGTGTATTTGAGAGGGCCTATGAAACCTATAGATTTATTTATGCAATTTTTCCGCCGTGAGGGGTGGATATATGTCATTGGTTTAATAATGCTGATGGCTATAGATGTAGCTTTTTTATTTGTACCTCAATTTATCGGCAATGCCATAGATACATTGAGCAATAATAAAGAAGGTTTAGTGAATTATATTTTTTATTTTATTTTGTTATTGATCATTATTACTATTTTAAAGGTAATCTCTCGTAGAACCTTATTGGGTTCTATTCGACGTATGGAATATCTTTTTCGTGAAATTCTATGTAGCCAAGCATTACAAGTAAAAACAACTTATTATGAATCTAATGGGCCAGGTAAGGTTATGGCGCTTATGACCAATGATGTTACATCATTACGCGTTGCACTTGGTTTAGGTGTAATGATAATAGTAGATATTATTTTCTATTCCATTGTAGGATCCATAATTTTAATTCAAAAGATAAATGGGGTGTTAGCGTTTAAAATCATGACACCTATATTTTTTATTATCGTCGCAATATTTGTATTAGGTAGAAAATTAAGAGCTAAACAACGCAGTGCTCAAGCTACATATAGTGATATGACAGAGTTTGGGCAAGAACTATTTCAGGGAATGGATGTAATTCGCGCATTTAATCGTGAAAGCATCATTTCAAAGTCCTTTGAAAAAATCAATAAACTTAACTATAAGAAAAATATGGATGTTGCCTTGTTAGATGCTATATTAACACCATTAACAAGAATCGCTCCGTTCATTTGTATTAGTATAAGCATCTTTATTTGTGGGCACTTAGCTGTAGAAGGCAAAATGACTATAGGTGAGTTTGTAACCATCAATTCGTTTATCATGTTGATTGTAGGCCCTTTGATTGGTTTTGGTGGTCTTATTTCAATTGTTCAAAAAGGTTTAGCCTCCTTAGATCGCATTATTGATTTTATGCAGTTGCCCACTGAAACAATAGAGGATAGTGTAGACGTATTATCCCTTGAAGATATTCACGTTCGTTATTTAGATTTTAATTATGAAAACTCTAAAGGTCATGCATTATCTCAAGTGACCACCACTATACCTAAAGGATCTTTTATCGGCCTTGTGGGTAAGCCTGGTTCTGGTAAAAGTACTTTATTTAAATTGTTGATTGGATTACAAGAATGTCCTGAAAAATCTATCTATTTTGGCAATCAAGATTTGACGAATATACCCTTAGCAAAACTTCGGAATTCCATTGCCTATGTACCAACTCAATCTTACTTATTAAGTACTACCATATCTGATAATATAAAATTCGGTAAAGAGTTACCCATGCATGAAACTGTGGAATTAGCAGCGAAAAAGGCCGATTTATACAGAGATTTGGGCGATTTGCTAAACAATGATTTACATAGGTTAGCTGAAGAAGGTCAAGATTTATCAGGTGGACAAAAGCAACGTATTAATATGGCACGTGGTTTCTACAAAAATGCACCATATTTATTACTAGATGACTGTTTCTCTGCTTTAGATGCTGTAACAGTTACAACCATATTAGATACTTTAAATAATGTAAAAGAACAGACTATTCTGTGTATTTCTCAACGTTTAGAGGTTATAGAGAAAGCAGATAAAATCCTTGTATTTGATGAGGGTCGTATTGTAGAAGAAGGTACTCATGAAGAATTATTAGCTAATAAAGGCTTATATTTCACCTTATATGAAGCACAGAAAGGAGGGGCTCATCATGAAAAAGCGTAATTTAAAAAATGATTGGGCTTTATTCTCCTACATAAGTGCGTATATTAAGCCTTATTTGGGTATATTATTGTTAGCAACCATTGCGCTAGCTGGCAATTTAGTACTTTTGCTTTTAAGACCTTATTTAACTAAGCAAGTTATTGATCTCGGCTTTGCTACTAATGATATTAATGTTATCGAATATTATGCTGTAATATACGGTCTTACTATTATTGGTAGTGTGTTATGTATATTTGTAGAAAATTATTTTTTGAAAAGCTTTGGACAAAAAATTATTTATAATATACGTGCCATTATATTTCAAAAGATACTTCATAAGTCCCATGATGAGTTTTATAAATTACCCATTGGTAATTGGGTGACTCGTATCACAAATGATGTAGAGTCATTGCGCACTTTATATACAGATGTATTACTGAATTTAGCGAGTAGCGGTTTAATGATCATCGGTATTTTAGGATTCATGTATGCTATTAATGTACCTTTAGCAATTATCATGACGATTTTATTACCAATAATGGGCGTAATTATTTGGGTATTCCAAAAGTTTTCTCGTAAAGCATTCCGTCAAGTTCGCCGATCTGTAGCGGCCTCTAATGCGAGCATTAAAGAGCTATTAAACTACATAGTCATTGTCAAATCTTATGGCGGTGAAAAAGACATCGAAGAACGTTACAATACGGTTAATAAAGGTTTCTTAGAAGCAGGCCTTTTTGAAGTTACTACGTTTTCTATTTTTAGACCTCTCGTAGATGGTTTATTCTTTGTGGCACTAATCGTTATTTTTACTACTACAAACGTAATAGATTCGGTGGCCGATGCTGGTACTGTTTTTGCTTTCATTCAATATATGGATCGATTCTTCCAACCATTAAAAGAAATTGCTGATAAATATAATTCTCTACAAAGTGCATTAGCTGGGGCTGAAAGATTAGTTCCTTTATTAGAGGAAAAGGATCGTCAAATCGCCAATGAAGTTCCTAGTGAATTTAAACATATAGAATCTATTGACTTTGAACATGTATGGTTTTCTTATGACAATAACGATGTATACGCATTGGAGGACTTTACGTTAAGCATTAAGGCAGGTGAATTTGTAGGCATCGTAGGCCCTTCAGGTAGTGGTAAATCAACGCTATTATCCTTGTTAATGGGTCTTTATAAGCCTACTAAGGGATCAATCTATATTAATGGCATTGATATTGCAAATTACGATAGTTCCGTACTGCGTCATTTGATGGGGTATGTTTTCCAGCAAGCGTATCTATTTAAAGGTTCTATAAAGGATAACTTAACACTTTTTGATACGTCTATTTCATATGATGATATGGTAGATGCAGCAAAACAAGTAAATTTGGATAGTATGATTGAACAATTGCCAGAGGGTTATCATACACCTGTAGGTTATTTAGGTTCCTTGTTATCTGATGGACAAAAGCAATTATTGGCATTTGGGCGCACTCTAATTAGAAAAACACCTATTTTATTGCTAGATGAGGCTACAGCCAATATTGATAGTCATACGGAGAAGCAAATTCAAGCTAGTATTGAAAATATTCGTGGTAGCAAAACTATTGTAAGCATTGCTCATCGACTTTCTACGGTACAGGATGCTAATAAAATAGTGTATATGGAATATGGTAAAATAATAGAAAAAGGATCTTTTGAAGAACTTATCAGTTCAAAAGGTGCCTTTTATAATCTCTGGAGTAATCAACAAAGCGGGAGTTAGTATGGAATTTATCCAATCGAAAGATAATAAAACTATAAAGCACATTATCGCTTTAGGTCAGCGTAAGAATCGTCAAAAAAGTGGGGAGTATATTGTTGAAGGCATCCGATCTATACGTGATATTGCAGCTATGGGTGCAGTCAAAACAGTTGTTATTCGTGAGTCTAAAGGACAAGATAAAAATGTATTAGATTTATTAGCATTAGATTCTGTTCAATCTGCACATACGTATATAGTTCAAGATCCTGTGTTTGATAAAATAGATAATACTGTAAATGGCCAAGGTGTTGTGGCCATAGTATCAAAACCTAAACACAATATTGAAAGTATTTCTATCGAGGATGGGTTATATATTACATTAGATGGTGTTCAAGATCCTGGTAACCTAGGTACTATTATTCGTACCGCAGTTGCAGCAGGTGTAAAAGGTGTTTTCTTAATGAAAGGTACTGTAGATCCTTTTAATGATAAAACGGTACGCAGTACAATGAGTGCTTTACATAAAATACCTTTATACGAGGATGTTACTTTATCTATGTTACATGATATTGTGTCTGAATCAACTATGACTACTTATGTTACAGCTTTAGAAGATTCAGAGCCTTATCATTCTGTGACGTATGCTAAACGAACTATGTTAGTATTAGGTAACGAAGGTAATGGTGTGACACCAGAGGTGATGAATCTTTGCACTAATCGCATCATGATTCCTATGTATGGAGATATGGAATCATTAAATGTAAGTGTAGCAGCTGCATTATGTATGTATAAGGTTCAAGAGCAATTGATGAGTTAAATTCATACTAATAAATACTACTGTATTTTTTATGTAGTATTAATTTATATAGAACATAACACCTATAATTTATGCTTCGTAAAATGTATTTAATTTTATATTTATGATAAAAATTTATAACATTATAAAAAGTCCTCTACTAGTATACAAGTAGAGGGCTTTTGTATTGATTTATTAGTTGTGTATTTGATACAATAACATATATCCTTTGTGGGAGAACAAAGTTCTCCCTTTTTTTAATGAAAAGGAAGATAACTATGTCCAAATTAATAGTAAATGCAGACGATTTTGGCCTTCATAGTGCGGTTAATGCTGGTATTATTGATGGTCATCGTACAGGTATTATTACTAGTACCTCTTTATTAGCAGGAGGAGATGCTTTTACAGAAGCCGTAAGCATGGCAAAAGAAAACCCTAAGTTGGGCATTGGTATTCATATTGCTTTAGTTGGTGGACTAAAACCAGTATGTGATCCAGCTGAAGTTCCTTCACTCGTAACAGCAGAAGGTGTTTTTCCAGAAAGTTATGTTGATTTTATAAAACTCATTTACTCTGGCAAAATCAATTATAGTGAACTACGTAAAGAGATTAATGCACAGATCACACAAATTGCAGACACTGGATTAAAGGTTACTCATATTGACGGTCATCAACATATGCATGTGTTACCTACGGTTTTACCTATTGTCATGGAACAGGCAAAATCCTTTGGTATAAATGCTATTAGAGTACCTGATGAACCTACAAGCTTTATGAACTACATATATTCTCCAACTCGTTTTTTAGGTAAAGTTGGTTTATCAACTGTTGCTGCTAATGCAAGGCCAATAGTACGCAATAACAATATGTTGACCACCCAATACTTCTGGGGAATGGTGAATGGCGGAAATATAGATCAAAAATCATTAATGGGTATTTTGAAAAAGGTAAATAATAATTCTGGTACCCATGAATTGATGGTTCATCCTGGTATTAATAATACAATTCTAGGTAAGCGTTATAATTGGGGATATCACTGGGAAGATGAGTTGCATGCACTATGTTCTAGTCATACCCGATTGTATATAAGACAACATGGTATAGAGCTAATTAATTATGGAGACTTGATATGAGCAAAATGATGAAGAGAGGCATTTTTATGTTTCTCTTGTTATTAGCCGTATCTATAGGAATCATTTACTATACCATCGATTTAGAATCATTAAAAACTATATCGTCTTTTAATAGTGTATCTTTATTGTTGGCAATCGTAGCACTAGCGGCTGGTATGTATTTTGATGGACTCCGCTTGCAACGTCTTGTTAAAATCGGTGGCTACAAGCTATCTATCCAAGCAGTACTGCGTGTTATCTTTAGTAACTATTTTATGGCCATGTTAACACCTGGTGCTAGTGGGGGGGCCGTAGCACAAGTACTAGTACTAAAAAGTTATGGTGTACCCATATCTAAAGGTACACCAATCGTATTAATACGAACTGTATTTTCCATTATGTTTTTAGTCATTATGTTGCCTTTAGTATTTTTACGTGATGCTATTGAGATTCCCTATATTTCACGAGATATGTTGTTGTTGTTTGCGGTGCTTGCCGTTATAGCTACACTACTGGGAACATATATATTACAGACTAAATATATGAGACAGTTTGTCTATAATCTAGCTCAGCGTTTTAAGGCTCATAAAACAAAGGATTGGCTTTCTAAGTTAGAAACATTAAATCAAGGCCTTGGTTTACTCTATAAAGAGCCATTTCAATCTTTCATAGTATTTATTGAATCTGGTTTAAGCTTATTATGCTTGTATTGTATTGCACCAGCATTAATGTATGCTTTTACACCACATATTCCGATCATCGACATACTAGATCGCATGATTTTATTAAATCTTATTTTGTATTTTGCACCAACTCCAGGGGGAACAGGGATTGCAGAAGGACTATTTGTAGTATTGTTTAGTGCCTTTGTCCCAAATGGAACAGTTGGTATTGTTGCTGTAGCATGGCGTGTTGTGGCTGAATATTTGCCATTCTTTATCGGTATGTACGCAGTATTAACATTATATGGGCGTCAATTTGTGGCCCAAGAAACTTCAAGAGAACAATAAGGGAGTGTACTCTATGTCTAAACCAAAAAAAGATAAGTTTTATCTGGTGCAAGAAGATATTTTGCCAGAAGCGATTAAAAAGACAATCAAAGTAAAAGAAATTCTTAAATTAGGTGAAGTTAAAACAATCAATGAAGCTGTTGAAAAAATGGATTTAAGTCGCTCTGCGTATTACAAATACAAAGACTATGTATTTCCATTCTTTGAAATTGCTCAAGGGAAAATAGTTAGTATTTATGTTTCTATGTCTAACGAATCGGGCATGTTATCCAGTGTTTTAAAAGCTATAGCTGAGCGTAATGGCAGTATTTTGACAATCAATCAAGATATTCCCTTACAAGGTATTGCAAACAGCAGTATTTCTTTTGAAACAAAGGACTTACAAGGCTCATTAGAAGACTTATTATTGGATATTCGCTCCATGAAGGGCATTATTAAAGTAGAGATTTTAGGCCAAGCATAGGCTAGTTAAGAGAGTAGGACTATTATGACCACTATAAAAATTGCTTTATTAGGTTTCGGTACTGTTGCACAAGGCACTTTCAATTTATTGCAAGATAATGCTGAACTTATTAAAAATCGTACTGGAGTAAATGTTGAAATTTCTAAAATTTATGTGCGTAATCCAGAAAAATATAGCCATATTACTTTGCCTGAAACAGCTCAATATGTAACAAATATTGATGATGTATTACAAGATGAAAATATTCAAATGGTTGTCGAACTAATGGGCGGTACAACCTTTGCTAAGGAATGTGTTGAGGGAGCTCTAAAAGCAAAGAAAAATGTTGTGACAGCTAATAAAGATTTATTGGCTGAATCTGGTCCATATTTATTAGATTTAGCTAGTAAGAATGGAGTAGATTTACGTTTTGAAGCTTCTGTATTGGGCGGTATTCCTATTATTCGTACATTGTATGAGTCTTTAGCAGGTAACCGTATTACTGAACTTATCGGTATTATGAATGGTACGACAAACTTTATTTTGACTAAAATGTCCGAAGAAGGTTTAAGTTATCAAGATGTTTTAAAAGAAGCACAAGATTTAGGTTATGCTGAAGCTGATCCTACTGCTGACGTAGAAGGTCTTGATGCAGCTCGTAAGTTAGCTATTCTTGCATCTATTAGTTTTAACCGTCGCATTTTCTTTGAGGATGTAACGGTAGAAGGCATTACAAGTATTGATACAGAGGATATTAAATTCGGTAAAGAGTTTGGTTACAATATCAAATTATTAGGTATTGCTAAAGAAACTTCTCAAGGTTTGTCCCTAAATGTGTATCCTGCATTTATTCCTACCACACATCCATTGGCATCTGTACGTGGCTCCTATAACGCTATTTATGTTAAAGGTAATGGTATTGACGATGTAATGCTTTATGGTCGTGGTGCAGGTAGCTTACCAACAGGTAGCTCAGTAGTATCTGACATTATGGAAGTATCTAAAAATGTTTCTTATAATGAAACAGGTCGTTTGAAACCATTCTATTACGATCAAAAAGATATTTACTCTCCAGGTAAAATTCAATCTAGCTACTATTTACGTTTAGCTGTGGATAATAAAACAGGTGTATTGGCAAAAATTTCTGCAAAATTAGCAGAACAAAAGATTTCTGTTCTATCTATCGTTCAACGTAATATGGATCCAGAAACTGCAGTACTGGCTATTGTAACATCTAAATGTCCTAGTTCTTATATTTCAAATCTTATCGATTCCTTTAATAGCTTGCGTTCTGTTAAGTCTGTTAATAGTGTAATTCGTATTATGGAAGTTTAAACTATGAACACTGTTCGCGTACAAGTACCTGCCACTAGTGCAAACTGTGGCCCTGGTTTTGATTGCTTAGGTTTAGCCTTAAACCTTTATAATATTTTTAGCTTTACACCCGATGTTAATGCTACAGAATATACATATACTTTTGAGGGCTTCGGTGCAGATATTTTACGCGCCGAAGATCCAAAAAAGAACCTTATTGGTTTTGCAATGGATCAAGTTTTTGCTACAGCTCAAGAACCAATTCAATACGGTCAGATTACGTCTGAAACCTTAATTCCACCATCTCGTGGTTTAGGTAGTAGTAGTACGGCTATTGTAGGGGGGCTTTTACTAGCGAATGCATTAGTAAAACATCCTCTTTCAAAGGAAGAGTTACTTGTTATTGCAAATCGCATGGAAGGGCATCCAGATAATGTAGCACCTGCTATTTATGGCAATTTATGCTGTGCAACTGGGTTAAAAACAAAAGTACTTAACACAGTTATTTCTGTACCCTCTGAGTTACATTTTGCTGTTGTAGTACCTGAAGTCATGGTATCTACTGAATATGCTCGTTCTGTTTTACCTAATCATGTGCCATTTAAAGAGGCCGCACAAAACGTAAGTCATGCATCTTTATTTGTTACAAGCCTTATTACGCATCAATTAGGTAATTTATCTGTCGCATTAGATGATAATTTACATGTACCTTACCGTAAGACCTTGATTCCACATTGTGATAAAGTATTTGAGGCTGCAAAAACTGCTGGTGCTTATGGTGCCACTATTAGTGGTTCTGGTTCTACACTAATTGCTTATGTAGATAAAGCACATGTACAAGATGTCGCAGATGCAATGGGGGCCGTATTTACTGCTAATGGCATTGATAATAGAACCTATTGTTTAGAAGCGGATACAATAGGAGCGTCCATTATATAGTTTATGATATAATTATAGTGTTAGGCATAGTCCATAACTATAATTGGAGGAAACTATGAACAGTATGAAAACAACGCTTTTATTAGCGACTCTAACGGCCATTTTAGTGGTCTTAGGTGATATGATTGGCGGTAGAACAGGCATGATGGCTATGTTCGTTGTATCTATGGGCATGAATTTTATGTCCTATTGGTTTAGCGATAAAATCGTATTAGCTCAATATAATGCTCAACAAGTTACTGCACAATCTAATCCAAAACTATATGGTATGGTAGAACAATTGGCTAAAAATGGTAATTTACCGATGCCAAAGGTATATATCATTCCTAGTGAAGTACCTAATGCATTTGCAACAGGTAGAAATCCAAGTAATGCTGCGGTTGCAGTTACTGAAGGTATTCAACGGTTATTAACTGATGATGAATTAGAAGGTGTATTAGGACACGAATTAACACATGTTAAGAATCGAGATACTTTAATTAGTACCATTGCTGCGATGATGGCGGGGGCTATTTCTATGATTGCTCACGTCCTTCAATTTTCTGCAATCTTTGGTCGCTCCGATGATCGAGAAGGTTCTAATCCTTTAGCATTAATAGGTGCCATAATTATTGCTCCTATCGCAGCAGGTCTTATTCAGATGAGCATTTCTCGTGCCAGAGAATTCTTAGCTGATGAAGGTGGTGGAGACATGTGTCGTAATCCACTAGCCTTGGCTTCTGCTCTTGCTAAGATCGATTACTATTCTAAACATGGTGCATTGCCTAATGCTAGTAATGCAACTGCCCATATGTTTATTATTAACCCTATGATGGGGATTGGTGAAAGCTTGAGTAATCTTTTTAGTACACATCCTCGTACAGAAGAACGTATTGAAAAGCTAAAAAAACAAGCCATGAATCCTAAATATAAAGAAAAGGCAAAATTCTAATTAATATCTACAGGAGGATATCATGCAAGAAACATTAGTTTTAATTAAACCAGATGCTGTTAAGCGTCAATTAAGTGGTGAAATTCTTAGTCGCTATGAACGCAAAGGTCTTGTTATTAAAGCACTAAAATTATTACAAGTACCTCGTGAACTCGCTGAAGAGCACTATGCTGAGCACAAAGAAAAACCGTTCTTTGGTGAATTAGTTGACTTTATTACATCTGGTCCAGTTCTTGCTTTTGTATTAGCTGGTGAGAATGCAATTGTATCCGTACGTGCTTTAAACGGGGCAACAAATCCTGTAGATGCTGCCCCTGGTAGTATTCGTGGTGACTATGCCTTAACAATGGATGCTAACGTAGTACATGCTTCTGATTCTCCAGAAGCTGCTGCTCGTGAAGTTAGCCTTTGGTTTCCAGAATACAAATAATCTCTAGGTTGAGATCATTTAGCTTTTATTTCTACATCCATGTATATCTATAGGAGGTAATAATATGGCAAGTAGTGTTTATACAAAAACAGGTGATGCTGGTACAACTGGTTTATACACAGGTGAACGTGTACAGAAGTCATCTTTACGCGTAGAAGCTTATGGTACAATCGATGAATTACAAGCTTTCTTAGGCTTGGCTCGCTCCTATGCTGAAAACCCTCGTGTTGCAGCGGAATTATATGATATTGAGCGCAATTTATGGACATTAATGGCCGATATTGCTAGTCTAAATGCGGCTCCAGTAATTACCGAGCAACATGTAAAACATTTGGAAAAAGTCATCGATCGCTTCGATGAAAAGCTAGAACCATTATCTAGTTTTGTTATACCAGGTGAAAAACAATCTTCTTCTTATTTGCACGTAGCTAGAACGATTACTAGACGTGCTGAACGCGATTTGTGGCGTGTATTAGATGCCGGTGAAAGTGTTCACGAATCTAATTTAAAATACTTAAATCGTCTATCCGACCTATGCTTCATCATGTGTCGTGTAGAAGAGGAACTTGGAGCTGAATAAAATAAAAAAAAGCTATGTATTTTACATAGCTTTTTGCTCGTTATAGACCTTATTGTGAAATCGTTTGATTTAACACATCTTGAGGGCTTGGATAGTAGAAGAAGATATGAGGAATTACGTAGCGAAATTTTTCTCTTAATAAATCGGCTAGTGTAGCTTCGAAGTTTATAATTTTATCAGCACCAAAATCAAAATCTTCTACTAGTACTAATAGTTGAGGTTCTACTTGTGGTGCATTTTCAGGTAATGCTTCAGGGGGTAGTGGAACATTCACTACTACGCGTGCAGTACCAATATATTTTCCTTGTCCATCATCAATGGCAACACGATATGTATTATCCCATAACGTAGCCATCATTTTTAGTTTCATATTCATAATTTCCATAGTATCGCTCCTTTGTTATACTTATAATGATACTGAAATTATAAATTCTTGTATAGGTGCATTATGAAATCCCAAATTATATTGTGTTCCGGTGGAGCACGTAGTGGAAAAAGTGAATTTGCTGAACGTTTAGCACTTGCTACAGCAGGCCGAAAAGCGTATGTAGCAACAGGGCAAGCTTTTGATGAAGAAATGATTGATCGCATTAAAAAACATCAAGAGCGACGTGGTGAGATATGGAATAATTTTGAAGTACCATTACATTTAGCTAAAGAATGGCAAAATATTAGCCAAACTGCTGATGTAATTCTTATAGATTGTTTGACTATGTTTACTACTAATCACATGATGGCCCATGGTTCTATACAAGGACAACAAGATGCCAATCAATTAGAGGCAACTGTTCTTACTGAATTAGAAACATTGCTGGCTGCTATAAAATCATGTGAAGGTAAAACAGTTATATTTGTAACTAACGAAATTGGTTTAGGCATTGTGCCTGACAATAAACTTGCTAGATATTTTAGAGACATTGCTGGTCGAGTAAATCGTACTGTAGCAACGGCTGCAGATAAACTATACTTAACAATTAGCGGTGTTACCATTGAATTAAAATCACAGGAGGTTCATATAAATGGCTAAGAAAATCATGTTCCAAGGAACAAGTTCTAATGTAGGTAAAAGTATCCTTTGTACTGCATTATGCCGTATCTTTTACAGAAAAGGGTTTAAAACGGTTCCTTTCAAAGCGCAGAATATGGCCCTCAATTCATACGTTACAAAATGGGGTGATGAAATTGGTCGTGCTCAAGTAGCACAAGCGGAAGCAGCTGGCATTGATCCAATTGTACAAATGAATCCTGTTTTATTAAAACCAACAGGGAATCAATCATCTCAAGTTGTTTTAATGGGTAAACCTGTTGGTGTCTATAGCGCGAAAGAATACCATACAAAATACTCTTTAACTGCTCTTGATAAAGTAAAAGAATCTATCGATTTCTTAGATTCTAATTTTGATGTTATGGTTATCGAAGGTGCAGGTAGCCCTGCAGAAGTTAACCTTAAAGCTAATGATATTGTTAACATGCGCATTGCTAAAATGACGAAAGCTCCTGTATATTTAATTGCTGACATCGATCGTGGTGGTGCCATTGCGTCTATCGTAGGTACATTAGAACTACTAGAGCCAGAAGAACGTGACCTCATTAAAGGTATTGTTATCAATAAATTCCGTGGAGATATTAAATTATTAGAACCAGCCCTTACTTTCATTGAAGAAAAAACAGGTAAAAAAGTGGTAGGCGTTATTCCTGCTATTGAAAATCTTGATATTGATGAAGAAGATTCTGTGGCATTAGAAAATAAACGCAATAGTGGTTCTAAAGAAATTCAAGTTGTAGTAATGCAAACACCTAAAATTTCCAATTTTACCGACTTTGATGCTCTTAATTACGAGCCAGATGTATCTGTTCGCTTTGTAGGCCCTGGCGATGTTATTGGTAAACCAGATTTAATTATTCTACCAGGTTCAAAAAATACATTGGCAGATTTAACATATTTACGCGAGACAGGTTTTGCTGAGGAAATAAAAAAATTGGCTGCTCAAGGAACTCCAGTTATTGGTGTTTGTGGAGGCAACCAAATGTTGGGTAAAACCATTTATGATCCGCATCATATGGAAGGGGATATTGAAGAGATAGAAGGACTTGGTCTTGTAGAATCTTCAACGACTATGAAGGATCAAAAAACGACGCATCAAGTACAATTTAATGTGTCTAATTTGAAATTCTTAAATGGTACTTTCACAGGTGAAAATTTAGTAGGCTATGAAATCCATATGGGCGATACTACACCATTAGTGGATACAGTAACGCGTTGCTTTACTATTACAAGCCGTAGCGAAGAGGCTGTTAATGTTATCGATGGTTTTATCGATGGCAATCATCAAGTAATGGGCACATATATTCATGGTGTATTTGATAATGATGAGTTTAGACGCTTTATTATCAATCAATTGCGTGAACGTAAGGGGTTAGAACCATTAGATGTAGTATTCCATTATTTTGACCATAAAAATGCAGCATATGATCGTTTAGCTGACATTGTGGAGGAACATTTAGATATGGATTATATTATGTCTACCTTGGGTTAGTAGGGGAGATATATGGAACATTTAGATATTTTGCACTGGTTTTCAAAGTATAGCTTTGTATGTATTCCAGTTTTAGCATTATTACTGGATTTAATTATTGGTGATCCCAATAGTAAGTATCATCCAGTTGCCATAATTGGTCGCATTATATCCTTTTTTGAAGCTGTTCTTTATAAGGATACTGACAATGATACAAAAAAATTATGGTACGGTGGTATTGCTGTTGGTTTAATACTTGTATCAGTATATATTATAGTATCTCTAATATTATGGCTTGGTGCCGTTGTTAATGAGTGGGTGGCGTATGCTCTAGAGGTCATCATACTGTACATTGCAATTTCTCCAAGATCATTGGCTGGAGCAGGTTTTACTATTAGCCAACTCATCAAACAAGATAACATTATAGAAGCTCGTCAAAAATTATCTTGGATTGTAGGCCGTGATACAGAAGATTTAGATGAAAGTGAAATTACTCGTGCTACAGTAGAAACGATTGCTGAAAATACTGTGGATGGTATTATTGCACCTTTATTTTTCTTTATCTTAGGTGGTCCTATGGGAGCTATTCTATATAGGACTGCCAATACTATGGACTCTATGTTAGGCTATAAAAATCAAAAGTACTTATATTTTGGCCGTGTCGCAGCTCGCTTTGACGATGCATTAAACTGGATTCCTGCACGCATTACCTTTATATTATTTGTTATTTCTGCGTTCTTTTTACGCTTTGATGCTAAAAAAGCAGTACAAATTGGCTTGCGTGATGCAAAAAAACATCCTAGTCCAAATGGGGGCTATGCTGAAGCACCTGTTGCAGGAGCTTTGCATATTCGTTTAGGTGGTTACAATCAGTATTTCAAAAAAATGACCTTCCGTGAATATATGGGAGATCCTATTGAAAAACTAAATCGTAATCATATTACGCGAACAATTTATATGATGTATTTTACGACTATACTAATGGTTATCATTAGTACAGTTATTACCTATGGGATGAATGTATAATGACACCTTTTTTTATAGCCTTACAATTTTTAACACGTTTAAAACTTGTAAACCAAACAGAGTGGACCGTAGAAGACTTTGGTAAATCTGTAGTAGCCTTTCCTTATGTAGGCCTTATTATCGGCCTCATTTTAGCATTACTCTATGGCGTATTATCTCCATTTATTCCTATCATGCCGTTGATGTTAATCATCGTTGTGTCCGAGTTTTTACTGACCGGTGGTCTTCATGCGGATGGGCTAATGGATACTAGTGATGGTTTGTTTTCTGGTCGTGAAAGAGAACGAAAACTAGAAATCATGAAAGATAGCCGTATAGGTTCTTTTGGGGTTGTAGCTTTCGTATTTGTTACGCTTTTAAAATGGCAATTATTAGCTGCTATTCCTACTGCTGAATTTATTCCTATGGCACTTATTATGATGCCTTTAATGAGTCGTTGGTCTATGGTATTTAGCATTCGTTCCTATCCTTACGCTAGAGAGCAAGGAATGGGGGCAGCATTTGCTAATTTAGCACCTAAACATGTTATATCCTACAATACCATTTCTACATTCTTTATGCCTTTTGTATTACTATTAATTGGCATTTTATTATACACCTTGTTATACGGTGCTTTTGCAATTTTTGCGGTTCCTGATGTAGGGTATGTTGTAGGTTTAGGCGTATTAGTATATGCCACAATAGGAGTTTTCCAAATTAATATTATTAGTATGATAATTACTTATATTATCAACCGTTTCTTAAACCGTTATATTGTAAAAGAATTAGGTGGCACTACTGGTGATACATATGGATTTGTTGTAGAGGTAACCGAAGTATTATTGATTTTAGTATACCTTATTATTCTATCCATATTATCTGCTACAGTTGTGGCAAATCCAACTATGTTCTAATTGACTCATAATTTTATCTAGTTATTTACCAATAAGAGTTATTTAATACTTCATTTAGTTTAATGTGAAAGGAGTTTAATGTGACCTATTATGTAAGAGCCCCAGGAACATGTGGGGAATTTCTACAAGGTTCTATTGATGGACAATCATTTTTAGTCACATGTCCGATCAATCGATACTCCTACGCATTAAGTAATGTAGTGCATCCCTTTTCACAAACTTATTGTGCGCTACAACCTAAGTCAGCTCAAGCTAGAAAGCTAGTCAAACAATTAGTAAATTCTAAAAAAAATACTAGTATATGTCCTCCTGTATATGTTCGGTCTGATATTATACAGGGGAAGGGCATGGCATCTAGTTCAGCTGATATTTCTGTAACGGCTATGGCTACCGCTTTAGCAATGGATTACGAATTATCATTTAAAGAGCTAGAACAAATCTGTTTGTCTGTAGAGCCTACAGATGCTTCTTTTTATCAAGGTGTTACGCAGTTCGATTATATTAAGGGAACCATATCTCAACCGCTAGGTATGTGCCCTCCATTAAAAATACTCGTATTTGATGAAGGTGGCAGTATTGATACTGTAAGCTTTAATAAACAAGTGGATTTACAAAATAAAATATTAGAAAAAGAATCGATTATACGAGAGTCTCTAGAGTTATTTAAACATGGTCTTATTACTCATGATATTAAGCTCATAGGCCAAGCGGCTACATTAAGTGCCTTTGGTAATCAAAGGATCTTGTATAAACCGAATTTATATGACTTTCACGATATAGGTAATTACTATAACAGTGTTGGTACAATCATCGCTCATAGCGGTACCATAATGGGATTATTATTTCCTGTTGATTATGGACGAATTGATGATTGTAAAAATGAAATTATACGTAAGTTGCCACAATTATCCTACGTAGACACAGTAGAAACTACAAATGAAGGATTAACTTATATTAAACGGTAACGTATTTTATAGAAAGAGAATAGAATGTCTAACATACATGGGGGCAATATTTTTCAATTTGCCCATGAACAACGAATTGAACCGTACGAGGTTATTGATTTTAGTGCTAATATCAATCCACTAGGTCCTAGTCAACAAGGTTTGTCTTCATTAGAGGCTCAATTACGTTATATTTCACATTATCCAGATGCTACCAATGATGATGTGTTAAATGCCATTGCAGATACCTATGGTATGAATAAACATCAAATTACAGTTGGTAATGGGGCGGCAGAGCTATTATATGCTATATGCCGTTTACCTGGGTATACAGGTGCTTTTGTACCAGCGCCAGGCTTCTCCGAATATAAAGAGGCATTAGAGGCTAGTCGAATTGCTGTGCGCGATATTTATTATCGACCACGAGAGGATGACAATGGAAAACCATATTTTGAGGTTCCTTATTTAGCGCTCGAAACCTTTGCTGCTGAACTAAAAGGGCAAGATGGTCGTATCATCGTATTTTTAGGGAATCCAAATAATCCGGATGGTACATTACTTGATAAAAATCACATCCGCACCGTTGCAAGTATGCTTAAAGATGCTAATAGCTTACTTGTTATTGATGAGTCCTTTATCGACTTTGTGGGAAATGATACATTACAAGATAATGAATACTCTATGCGTTCCTTAATAAATGAATTCAATAATATCATCGTCGTTCATTCCTTTACAAAATTTTATGCTGTTCCAGGTCTACGAATTGGAGCTGCCTTCAGCAATCCTCAAATCATTGACCAATTAAATAAATTTATCCCGACATGGTCTGTTAATACATTGGCCCAAGCATATACAGAATCTGCTTTAAACGATATAGAGTATGTAAAGCGTACAAAACAAGTATTGTGCGAAGAACAACACTACATGTATAACGCATTAGATGCTATAGCAGGTATTACTGTTTATCCGCCTTCAGCTAACTTTATTTTGTTCCATATCGAACAAGAGGGAGTGACGGCAGATACAATTAATGAAGCTCTAAAAAAACATAACATAATTGTTCGCAATTGTGATTCTTATATGGGCTTAAGTAATCAATGGGTTCGCATTGCTATTAAAGACCATGATAATAATGTTAGATTAGTTGATACACTAACAGAAATTTTGAAAGTATAGGTAGATCATGAAGACATTATATATTGTGCGCCACGGTGAAACAGATTGGAATAAAATGGGGAAATACCAAGGTATTACCGATGTTCCACTCAATGAAAATGGTTTAAACCAAGCAAAAGCATGTGGTCAAGCCCTTAAAGATGTAAAGTTTGATCGTATATTATCTAGTGATTTAAGTCGTGCTTTAGTTACTGCCGAAGCTATTCGTGGTGATCGTACAACACCGATTACTGTAGATGAACGTTTACGAGAGTTAAATTTTGGTGATTGGGAGGCTATGCTATTCTCCGATATTGAAGCTCGTTGGCCTGGTTTAATCGATGAAATGTATTTGAGGCCTCATCTAGTTAAGGTGCCTAATGGTGAAAGCTTTAAAGATTTGCAAGACCGTGCGTGGGCAGGCCTAGAGGAATTTATTAATGCTAATGATGAGGAAGAAACACTTCTCATTGCTTGTCATGGTGGTACAATACGAACATTACTATGTAAATTATTAGATATCTCTATTAGTCACTGTTGGAACTTTAGTCAAGGCAACACGGCTATCAATCGTATTTTCTACAATGGAATGGGCGAATTTGATCATAATGTTTTGAATTTGCTTAATGATACTGCTCATGTAGATGTATTACAAGGACATGAATAATGCGACTCGATAAATTATTAGCTAATAAAGCATTTGGTAGTCGGAAAGAAGTTCATCAAATTATAAAGGATAGAAGAGTTACTATTAACGATGAGATTACTACAAAAAAAGATATTCATATCGATATCGACATTGATACAGTAGCCGTAGATGGTCAAACTGTTAATACCACACAACTATATTACGTTAAATTTCACAAACCTAAGGGCTATGTTACGGCTGTAGAAGATTCTACTCATCCCGTCGTTATGGATTTATTGCCGCCTGAGTATTTAAAAATGGGCGTAGTTCCCGTTGGGCGATTAGATAAAGATACAGAAGGCCTTTTACTGCTTACGAATGATGGCGTATGGGGACACTCAATCATCAACGGTCATAAACATGTACCTAAAGTTTACTACGTAGAATTTGAAGGAGAACTCTCTGAGGAGGGCATCCAGCGCATTAAAGAGGGTATTGTATTAGGTGATGGAACTCAATGTAAACCGGCTTTAATTGAATTATTATCAGATCAATCGGCCACCATTACTATTGAAGAAGGCAAATATCATCAGGTAAAACGTATGATAGGTGCTGCTGGTGGTACCGTATCGTATTTAAAGCGTCTTACTATAGGCCATGTAGATTTAAATGGTATCGAAGAAGTTGGCTCTGTAATGGACTTGACTATTGATGACGTAGAGGGCTTTAAAAAATAGCATAAAATTCTATTCAATATAGGCATTTTATGGTAAGATTAATTGTAATTTATAGACTAGGAGCACGATTATGAATGGATTAAATCTGCTACAACAGTATATTAAAGAGCAAGAATTAACAGGCGTTATTTTGTTAAGCCCTATAAATTTACATTATTTTGCTGGTTTTACTGGTACTACAGGCTTTGCTATTATTACAGAAGATAAAGCTTTTATGATTACCGACTTCAGATATACTGAACAAGCTACAAAACAATGTGAAGGGTATACGGTTATTCAATATGAAACAACTGTTATGGATACTCTTGTAGATATATTCAATGAACATCATATTCACGAAGGTTTATTCGCTATAGAGGGCAAACAAATGCCTGTAGATACGTATGAATCTTTATGTGATACATTAGATGAAAACTTTGACTTTACATCTGTTAATTTCGCCAAACTTCGAGCAGTAAAGCGAGAGGATGAATTAGAGTTATTACGCATCGCGGCTAATATTGGTGATGAATCTTTTGCTGCATTGTTACCACAACTTAAAGTGGGAATGACGGAAAATGAAGTCCGTATTATTTTAGAAACAGAAATGTTAAAACGTGGTTCTGAGGAGCCTTCCTTTGCCACAATTATTGCTTCAGGTAGTCGTTCTAGTATGCCTCATGGTGTGGCTAGTGATAAGGTTATCGAAGCAGGCGATTTTGTAACCATCGATTTTGGTTCTGTTTACAAAGGTTATCATTCTGATATGACAAGAACCATTGTAATGGGCCCTGCCTCTGACTTACAAAAGAAATTGTATAGTATAGTTTTAGAAGCACAAAAGCGCGGCGTTGCTGCTGTTCGAGCTGGTATTACTGGTAAAGAATTAGACGCAATTTGTCGTGATTATATTAAAGAGCATGGATATACCAAGGAATTTAATCACGGTACTGGTCATGGGTTAGGCCTTGAAATTCACGAAGAACCAGTAGCCAATACTAAATCCGATACGGTATTTACAGAAAATATGATCATCACGGTGGAACCAGGTATTTATATTACCGGTACTATCGGATTGAGAATAGAGGATAGTGTCATCGTCAAATCTGACGGCTATGAGGTGTTGACACATAGTCCAAAAGAGTTAATTGAAATAAGTATTTAGAAGGAGAAGAGTTAGATGATTTCCAGTAATGATTTTCGCCCAGGTGTAACCGTTGAAATCGACGGTAATGTATGGCAAGTAGTAGATTTCCAACACGTTAAACCAGGTAAAGGTGCTGCATTCGTACGTACTAAAATGAAAAACTTGCAAACTGGTTCTGTAGTAGAGCGTACATTCAATGCAGGTGAAAAAGTGCCTAAAGCACATGTTGATCGTCGTCGTATGCAATACTTATATGAGTCTGATGGCGCTTATACATTCATGGACAACGAAACTTATGATCAAGTTGAACTTACCCTTGAACAATTAGGCGAAGCTAAAAACTTCCTTCTTGAAAATATGGAAGTATCCATTATGTTCTTCCAAGGTATCGTAATCGGTCTTGACTTGCCTGTAGCTGTAGAGCTTCGCGTAGTTGAAACAGATCCTGGTATCCGTGGCGATACTGCAACTGGTGGCAACAAACCAGCTGTATTAGAAACAGGCTACACTGTAAAAGTACCTCTCTTCATTGAAGTTGACGATGTACTTCGTATTGATACTCGTACAGGTCAATACATCGAACGTGCCTAATACTCATTGATATGTATTGGGACTAGATCTTTTCATGGAATCTTATTCCCATATATCGTAACATTTGCACTGTAAGCACTTGTCGTCTATGTAATTATATATAGGGACAAGTGCTTTTTTTGAAAGAGGCCAGTATGACGAAAAAAAATACTGAACTAGAGTCGGGTAAAATTAAGATTAATGAAGATGTATATGCAACAATTGCTACAATGGCAGCACTTGAAACAAAGGGTATACATCACATGAGCTCCACCTTTAACGATGGAGTTAATACCTTTTTTAGACTTAAGTCTGATCATGAAGGTGTAAAGATTTCCTTTAACGATGAAGGGGCTATTTCAGTTACACTCTATGTCTGCATTCAATATGGATACCGTATTCCTGACGTGGTTTTACGACTACAAGAACGAATTAATACAGCCTTAGTATCTTACACAGAAATTGAGGTTCAAACTATTGATGTAGTTGTACAAGATATCATTTTTGATGATTTAGTTACGCCACAACTACCATAGGAGGTGTCTATATGAGTTCAGACAATCAATTAAATTATGGCTTAGATACGGATACTATTGATATTGCTGATTCTGTCATCATTGATGTGGCAACTAAAACTTTGAGTACTATTCCTGGTATTCATTCTTTAAGCCCACGCTTTTACGATGAGTTAGTAGAAGGTATTACTCATGCTTTTGGACAACGCAGCTTACCGGGTATTAACGTAAAACATCGTAAAGGTTTTATTGAAATAAATATTTATATTAAAGCATTGTACGGATATAATCTCATTGAATTATCTAAACAATTACAATCAGAAATCAAACAAACCTTAAAAAATATGCTTGACCTAGATCATGTAAAGGTTGATGTGCATATTGAAGGTATTGTAAAAGAAAAGGAGCCAGTTTTACATGGTAACTAAGCGAAATCGACGAGAAGCACGTCAATACGCATTACAAATGTTATATGCTAATGAATTTCATAGTGATAAAAATGATGTTCAATTTCCTGAAGGTCATATTCAAAAAGCTATGGATAAAGCATATGCCAATAGTATTATTCAAGGTGTAATAGCAACAGCTGAGAAAATAGATGCAGATTTACAACCATTCTGTAAATCTCGTAAAGTAGCAAATCTTGATAAAGTTGATCGCGCTATTTTACGTATTGCCGTATGGGAAATGACTAACGAAGTAGAACCATTAGAACCATCTATTGCCATTAATGAAGCCATTCAACTAGCAAAAGAATTTGGCTCTGATGCTTCTTATAAATTAATTAATGCAATCTTAGATGCATATAACAAGAGTAGATAATGAAACGATATTACTTAGGCATTGATACCAGTTGCTATACCACTAGTTGTGCCATTATAGATAGTGACTTTCACATCGTAGGAGAGGCACGTAAACTATTAGAGGTTAAACCTGGTGAGCGAGGACTACAACAATCAAATATGGTCTTTCAGCATACAAAGGCATTGCCTAAGCTAATGTTAGAGCTACCTCAAGTACCAATTAGCGGTATCGGTGCTAGTGGCTTTCCACGACGTGAGGAAAGTTCTTATATGCCCGCCTTTATGGTTGGTTTAGGCCAAGGGGAAACCTTGAGTCATATTTTAAATGTGCCTTTACATATCTTTGCGCACCAAGAAAATCATATTTTAGCAGCACTGAGAGATTTAGAACATATTCCGACTGAGCCATTTTTGGCCTTACATTTGTCAGGTGGTACTACAGAGTTAGTCTATTGCCATTATCAAGGTGAAGGAATTTTTGAATCTCACATCATTGGCGGTTCTAAAGATTTGCAAGGCGGTCAATATGTTGATCGCATCGGTGTCGCTATGGGTTTACCATTCCCTGCAGGAAAACATCTAGAGTCATTAGCATTACAAACTACAGAGTATGAGCCACTACCATCATCTATGAAGGATGGATGGATTAGTTTTGCCGGTCCTTGTAGCGCAGCTATGAGACGTATAAATGAAACCATGAGTGATATGGATAAATCTAATTTAGCTAGAGCTGTATTTACTTCTATGGGAAATGCTTTAGAAAAAATGATTACCTATCATATTAAAGAAAAACCAGTTCATACACTTATCGCTGTAGGTGGTGTGATGAGCAATAGTTTACTTCGTAAGCGAATGGAAACCTATTGTAAACGGAATCGCATGACATTGCATGTGGCGCAGCCACAATATTCTGTTGATAATGCTACAGGCAATGCTTTTGGCGCTGCTTATTTACAAGAATCTAGAGGATCATCGTGAATGTATTAACCATTACACAATTGAACAATCTCATAAAGCGCACCCTAGATAGGGAATATCTACTAAAAAATGTTTATGTTAGCGGTACTATCATCAATGCTAAACGTCATAGTAGTGGACACATGTATTTTTCTTTGAAAGATGAGGAGTCTGCCATTGATGTAACTATGTGGTCTAGCACTGTTATGCAAAAAGGGTTGGCTAATGCCATTCAAAATGGTTTATTAGTAACTGTAAAAGCATCTGTTAATTTTTACAATAAAATGGGCCGTTTAAATCTCATTGCCTCTGATATGCAAATAGGTTCTAAAAGCCCGTTGCAGCTTGAATTTGACGCTTTAAAACGAGAATTAACTGCTTTAGGATACTTTGATGATGGCCACAAACAAAGTTTACCGTATATGGCGAGCTGCATTGGAATTGTTACGTCGCAATCTGGCGCCGTATTACATGATATTTTGCATGTCAGCGAGCGACGTAACCCATTAGTTCAATTTAAATTATTCTCTGTTCCTGTACAAGGTAATACTGCGGGACCTATTATTGCCAAAGGTATTGCTACTGCTGATGCAGATCCAGATGTAGATCTTATCATCGTTGGTCGTGGTGGCGGGTCTATGGAGGACTTGTGGTGCTTCAATGATAGAGCAGTAGTAGAAGCTATTTATACGGCTAATACGCCAGTTATTTCCGCTGTAGGCCATGAAACTGATTACACCTTATGTGATTATGTGGCAGATGCACGTGGTGCTACGCCGAGTCATGCTGCAGAGATGGCGGTGTTGCCACTTACTACATTGCAAGATCAGTTAACAGAAAAAGAAGAGTATTTACACGAATATATACGTTATACACTACAACAAAAACGAACAGATTTGACATTACTCTTTAATCGCAGACTTGGTATACCAGCACTTCAGTTTTTACATAAGCAAAAATCACATTTACAAGAACTTTCACAAATATTAACCAATATTACTAAAGAGAGATGTAATACTGAAAAGCATAGTTTAGCATTATTAGCCCAACAGTTAGAGTCTTTAAATCCATTACAAATGATGGTTAAGGGATTCGCCAAGATAGAGCATAATAATGAACCTATAACTTCGGTGTCCCAATTGCAACCGAATGATGATATACGAGTTACATTAGCAGATGGTTATGTTACTGCCACGGTAAAGGAGGCGCACAAAGATGGCCGCATCACTAAAAAGTTATGAGAAAAAATATAAAGCCTTAGAAGATATTGTTAAGCAGTTGGACGATGGTGATATGACTATCTCTGAACTCTTAAATCAATATAAAAAAGGGCTAACCTTAGTTAAGGAATGTGCGGAAATGCTTGATTCCGTTGAAGCTGAGGTACAACAAATCATCGAAGAAGTCCGCATCAGCGAATAAGGAGATTCTATGTTCAAAGAATATTTAGCGGCTAGCAAACAAAATATTGAACAATGGTTAGATGAGGTATTAACTAGTCCAAATCAAGAATTTAAACCTCTGTATGAATCCATGAATTACAGCTTAATGCAAGGTGGTAAACGAATCCGACCAATCTTATGTAAAGCTGTATTAGAAATGCTTCATAAAGATCCTGCTGATTATAAAGAGTTTCTTTGTGCAATGGAGTGTATCCATACGTATTCCTTAGTACATGATGATTTACCGGCCATGGATAATGATGATTATCGTAGAGGTAATTTAACAAATCATAAAGTTTATGGTGAAGGTTTAGCTATTTTAGCGGGCGATGGTTTATTGACGTACGCCTTTCAATTAATGACTGCTAATAATAAGGCCTCTGCTCAAGATAAACTCGATGCTATACAATGTGTGGCAATTGCTGCAGGCCCAGAAGGTATGGTCGGCGGTCAAGCCTTTGATATGCTTAGTGAAGATAAACACATTCCATTAGAAGAGTTAAAAGTTCTACATCGCGGTAAAACGGGCGCTTTATTTAATGCTTCTGTAGAGTTAGGTCTCATTTTAGGCAATGCAGATACTGTTACGCGAACAGCGTTAATGGAATATGCTAATTGTTTAGGATTGTTATTCCAAATTACTGATGATATTCTAGATGTAACAGGTACTATTGAAGAATTAGGAAAAACTCCTGGCAGTGATATTCGCCAACATAAATCTACTTATGTATCTTTACTTGGTTTAGAGGGCGCAAAAGAGCAAGCCTCTTCAGTAGGTGAACAAGCTCACAAAGCATTAAACTCCGTTTCTTATGATACATCTATCTTAGCAGCATTAATTGATTATCTTTTAAAACGTACGAATTAATATGTATTACCTCTAAAAGGTACAAAGAATGATTGATATATTACCACAAATAGCACATAACTACATAGCGCAAGCCGCATTTTGGGGCTGGTTTACTGCTCAAGCTATCAAATTTGTATGGCAACTGGTAAGACATGGTAAATTTAGTCCAGAACGCCTTGTAGGCTCTGGTGGATTTCCTAGTTCCCATACATCCTTTGTCATTGCTACTACTACGGCTATTTACCTTAAAAATGGTGTATCAGATCTCTTTATTTTGTCCTTAGTATTCTCTATAGTCGTTATGTATGATGCATCCGGTGTTCGATTAGAGGCAGGAAAACAAGCTCAAATACTTAATCAAATTGTGGAATATTTTACGAAGAAAAATATTCCTGTTCAAATAACGCGTAAAGAAGCGCTTAAAGAGTTATTAGGACATACACCTGTGGAGGTATTTGGTGGTTTAATTCTTGGTATTCTCGTAGCCTATATTCAGTTTTATTATATTTATAATGGTGTACTATGAGCAGTAAAGAACGGTTAGATATACTCCTTGTCAATCGAGGACTTTTTGAAAGCAGAGAAAAAGCAAAAGCCGCTATCATGGCGGGACTTATCTTTATGGATACTACGCGCATTGATAAAGCAGGCACAAAAGTTCCTGTCGATGCTAATATCCTTGTAAAAGGCAATACCTTGCCGTATGTAAGTCGTGGTGGACTTAAATTAGAAAAAGCTATCCAAATATATCCTATCGATTTACAAGACGCTGTCATGGTTGATATAGGTGCTAGTACAGGCGGTTTTACTGACTGTGCATTACAAAATGGCGCATCTAAAGTGTTTGCCATTGATGTAGGATACAACCAATTAGCTTGGAAATTACGTCAAGATCCGCGTGTTATCAACATGGAAAAACAAAATATCCGTACTGTTACACCAGAGCAATTAGGTGAACTTGTAGATTTTATTTCTATTGATGTAGCCTTTATTTCGTTAGACAAAGTTCTACCAGTTGCTACCACCTTATTAAAAGATACGGGATCACTTGTTGCCTTAATTAAACCTCAATTTGAAGCGGGCAAAGAAAATGTTGGTAAGGGTGGTATAGTACGAGATAGTAACATTCACAAAGAAGTTTTACACCGAATACTACAAGTTGCTTATGACTGTGGATTGTATATCCATGGTTTAACCTTCTCACCCATCAAAGGAATGGAAGGAAATATTGAGTTCTTAGGTTATTTTAAAAAGTACGAAGAAGGAGCTTTAACTATTAACGATGAATTAATTGATGCAGTCGTTACTGAAGCTCATTCATTATAGGAGATTACTATGCGTATCGGATTCTTCCCGAATATGGGGAAAAGCAACATTATGGCAGTTCTAAAAATGGCTGCTCATATTTGTAAAGAAGAAGGTATCGAAGTATTTTTGCCAGATGATCTCGAATCAGATGCACCTGCACGAGTACTTAAGATTCCAAAAACTCATATTGTAAGCCGTCCAGAAATCTTTAAACAAATAGATATTGCTTTTAGTTTTGGTGGAGATGGTACAATCATCCATTTAGCACGACAAATCTATCCGTATAATGTACCAGTTTGCGGTATTAACTTAGGTGAACTAGGATTCTTAAATCAGATAGAAATTCACCAAATGCAAAGTCATATAAAACGTATAGTTCAAGGTGACTACAAAATAGAAAAGCGCGGTCACTTATATGCTTATATTGACCGTAATGATGGGAATGAAGAGGAGTTAGTACCTATTATTAATGAAATTGTTATCACTCGTGCAGAACCGGCAAAAATGGCACGAATTCATATGTATGTTAATAATCAACATACTCAAATGTATCCATCTGATGGTTTAATCATTTCTTCTGCTACAGGTTCTACGGGATATAATTTATCTGCTGGGGGACCTATTATGAAACCAGATAATAGATCTATTATAGTTACACCAGTAGCACCACATCTAATCCAAGGTGTATCACTTGTATTAGAGGAGCATGATACGATTCAAATTACAATGCCTGAGCGAGAACCACAATTACACATTTGTATTGATGGTACTTTTGACTATACTTTTACAAATAAAGAAACTTTACATATAAGTTCCAATCCAGTTTACTGCTTATTTGTACGATTCAAAGATCAATGTTTCTTTGGTACATTATTTAAAAAATTAGCGTCTCGTAGAGACGAATTGTTATAACCAAATCTCAAGTGGGGTGGTTTCGTGATTAACATTAACAATGCTGTTCAATTTCAACATTTAATCTGGGATCGGTCGATGAAAAAAGCCAAAGTAGTAGTTGATGCTACATGTGGTAATGGACATGATTTATTGTACTTAGCAAAGCGTGCACAAAAAGGATGTCATTTATTTGGCATCGATATCCAAATGAAAGCCATCAATACCAGTAAAGAACTACTAAAGACTAATGATATTGCACCTGATGTAAGTCTAACTTTTATTCATGATTCCCATGATCTAGCTTTAGCTCATCAATTAAAAGATGAGGTTATCGATTTAATGATTTTCAACTTAGGTTATTTGCCTGGTAGTAATCATAAAGTTATAACTAAACCGCATCAAACTATAGATGCCATAGATAAGGGGTTACATAAGTTATCTAAGTCAGGAGTTATCACAATTGTTGCTTATCCTGGAACGCCTGAAGGGATGAAAGAAATGAAGTCCCTTACATCCTATTTATCAGATTTAGAACAGAAATTGTATAATGTATGTCATTGGCATCCAATGAACCAAATTAATAACCCACCAGAATTGTTTATATTACAAAAAAGATAAATAGCTATATATCTTTATTCATTATGAATAAAACTCATAATCAACATGTAAAAGCCCCTTTATAGGGGCTTTTATTTATACATGTATATTTTTCTACTTTTAAATTATTAATTCCCTATAAATAGATGAACCTTATAGGCTAAGCGTTTGTAAGTTATCAATATATAGAAAATTAACAATATTTTAAATATTAGTATAATATGCATAACGAGTATGATATATGCGATTTATACCATATATTAATTATGAATATATGGTATAATATTATCAGAAAGATATTATTCTCTTTTATGTGCAAGTTTTAAAAAAGGGAGTTCACAATGAAACGCTATCGCTATAACAAAATTAAAGAAATCGTGCAGTCCAAAGCGATTGAAACACAAGAGGAACTAGCAGCGGCCTTATTAGAAGAAGGTATTGAAGTAACACAGGCTACAGTTTCCCGTGACATTAAGGAATTAATGTTAATCAAAATTCCTACAGGCGATGGACATTATCGTTATGCGTTATCACCTGAGGAAAACGTAGTTTTATCTCGTAGTCGCATTAACAGATTATTCCAAGATTCTTTAATTAAGGTTGATCACAGTCTAAACCAAGTTGTATTACATACAATTCCTGGCTCTGCTCAATCTGTAGCATTTTCTATCGACCATGCAAAATGGACTGAAATTATCGGTACCTTAGCAGGGGATGATACTATTTTGTTAATTGCAAAATCTGAAGCTGAAGTTCCAGCGATTTTAGCGAAAATCCAAGATTTAATGAAGGACTAATCATATGTTAACGCAAATGAGCATTCGCAACTTTGCGTTGATTGAGCAAATGAATATTTCATTTAATGATGGCATAACTATCTTTACCGGCGAAACTGGGGCAGGGAAATCCATTCTTATGGATGCCTTTAGTATCCTATTAGGAGAACGCGCGAGCAGCGAGTTTATTCGTCACGGTAAAGATAGTTTTGTTATAGACGGAATATTTGATATTGCTCATCACCAAAGTATTCAAGAATTATTAGAGTCTAAAAATATAATGGTTGAAGAAGGCCAATTAATTCTATCACGCTCTTTTAACCGTAATGGTAAATCATCGATCTTAGCTAATGATCAACCGATACCATTAAAAGCATTAAAAGAAATTGGTCAATATTTAGCAGATATTCATGGTCAATACAGTAACCAACGATTGCTTGATGCTGATACACATCATGAATATTTAGATACTTTTAATCAAGAAGGTAAAACTGCTTATAAGGCTTATAGAGAGGCTTATAAAGTCTACAAGCAAGCTAAGCAAGAAGTAGATAACTTACAAGAGAATATGTCTGAGCGCGCTCGAGAGCTCGATATGTTACGATATCAAATCGATGAGATTAAAGATGCTGGTTTAAGCATTGGTGAAGACATTTCTATTGCTGAAGAACTTAAGCGTCTAGATAGTTTTGAACACATTGATAAAGTACTTGGATCTTGCTATGATGCTTTTTACAATGGTCGTCAGCCTTTATTAGACACGATTAATTCTATAAAGGTTGAGGTGAATGACCTTGTAAAATACGATACAGAATTAAAAGAAGTATCTGAAATGGTTGACTCTGCGTATTTCCAACTAGAAGAAGCGGCTCAGTCTTTAGACCGTTACAGAGACACCATCAGCTACGATGAGGAACGTTATAAATATTGCCAAGACCGAGATACTACCATCTATGGTTTAAAGAAAAAATATGGTGATTCCGTAGAAGAAATTTTAGCATATGAAGAAAAGGCTCAAGCACGTTTAGAAGAATTAGAAGGTCTTGTATTTGCTCAGGATGAATTAGAAGCGCGCCTTGAAGAAGCCAAAAAGGTAGCAGAAGAAGCATTAACAGTTTTGCACAAGGTTCGACTCAAAAATGCGAAAGTGATTGCTACAGCTTTACATCAAGAATTAGTTGATTTAGGAATGCCTAAGGGTGATATTCAATTCCATATTGAAGAAGGGGATGCACTCTCTTCATTAGGTGCTAAATCCATTGAAATGCTATTTTCTGCTAATAAAGGGGAACAATTGCTTCCGTTACATAAAGTAGCGTCCGGTGGTGAATTGGCTCGTATCGCCTTAGCCTTTAAATCAGTATTCCGTAGTGATGCTTTCAAAACTATGGTATTTGACGAAATCGATGTTGGCATCAGTGGTGATATTGCACTTAAGGTAGCAGAGAAAATCCTGAATTTATCTAAAACTAATCAAGTATTTTGTATAACTCATTTACCTCAAACAGCTAGTATTGCAAAACAACATTATCATCTTTCTAAAATAGAGCAAGATGACCGCACAATCTCTACCTTAGCAGTACTAAATGAGGAGGAACGAGTTACTCAGATAGCTTCTATGATGTCTGGTCGAGGAATGTCCACTACAGCTTTAGCTGCAGCTAAAGAACTTATTGACCATTTTAATTGACTAAAATCGCATAATTACATATACTAATAGTATTAAATGAATATGTTGATAGAGGTGCGAGTATTAAGAGTAATCATGAGGAGTAGGCATGCATTGATCCATGATAAAAGGGATGCTTGCCGAAGTTCGATGATTGCAACTCATCGTTCTGGTTGTCTATTTAATAGATAGACAACTGTCATCAATCTTTTATTGGTGGAGTGCTATCATTGAGCTTTTAGTAAGAGTATATATAGCTATATAATCTATAAAGCCAGTGGATGCATCCACTGGCTTTTTTGGAGGTATATATGATTCGAGTAATGGTAAATGGCGCTGGCGGCAAAATGGGTCGTGAAGTTGTCAAAGCAGTACATAACGATCCTGAATTAATATTAGTAGGTGGCATTGACCCAACTAAGGCAGGTGAAGATGTAGGCACCGTAGCAGGAATCGAACAAGTGGGTATCAAGATGAATGCCTCCATCGATGAGGTTCTCGATACAAATAAACCTGATGTTATAGTAGATTTTACAAATCCAGCTGTTATCTATGAAAACGCTAAGAAAATGTTATCTGCTGGGATTCATGTTGTTATCGGCACTACTGGTTTAACTGCAGAGCAACGAGATGAGCTTGATGCAATTGGTCGTGCTAATAATGCTAATTGTCTAGTGGCACCAAACTTCTCACTAGGTGCTGTTATGATGATGAAAGTATCTGCAGAATTAGCTCCATATTTCCCTAATGTGGAAATTATAGAATTACATCATAATCACAAATATGATGCTCCTTCGGGCACAGCGATTCTAACAGCAAAATTGATTAATGATGCTAAACAAGCTGCTAAGGTAACTGCCGATGATGATTTAACTCGTGAAAGCTTACCAGGTGCTCGTGGTGCCAAGGTTGATGATGTTACTATTCATAGTGTACGTCTACCAGGTTATGTAGCGCATCAAGAGGTATTATTTGGCGGTTATGACGAAACATTAACTATCCGTCACGATAGCTTAAGTCGTTTATCTTTCATGCCAGGCGTAGTATTAGCATGTAAAAAAATTAGTTCTAAAACAGGTTTAACTTACGGTTTAGAACATTATTTATAATTTTGAGCAAGGAGATTTATCAATGAGAAAACCTAATGTTGCAATTCTAGGTGCTACTGGTGCAGTAGGTGCTGAATTTATTTCACTAATTGAAGAACGTAACTTCCCTTATGAAAACTTAAAATTATTGGCTTCTGCTCGTTCTGCTGGTACTGAGTTGACTGTAAATGGCAAAACATATGTTGTTGAAGAAGCAAAACCAGAATCTTTTGATGATGTAGATATTGCATTATTCGCTGGTGGTTCTGTATCTAAGACTTTAGCACCAGAAGCGGCAAAACGTGGTGCTATTGTTATCGATAACTCCAGTGCATTCCGTATGGATCCTGAGGTTCCACTCGTAGTACCAGAAGTTAACCCAGAAGATATTTTGAAACATAAAGGTATTATTGCAAATCCTAACTGCTCTACAATTATTATGAGCCTAGGATTGAAACCGCTTCATGATATTTCTCCTATTAAACGCGTTATTGTAAGCACATACCAAGCTGTATCAGGTGCAGGTAAAGAAGGTATTGAAGAGCTTGAGAACCAAGTAAGACAATTCACTGCTGGCGAAGAAATGACAGCAAACTTATTGCCTACAGGTTCTGCACCTAAACATTATCCTGTAGCATTTAACTTATTGCCACAAATCGACGTGTTCTTAGAGAACGATTATACAAAAGAAGAAATGAAGATGGTTTATGAAACTCAAAAAATTCTTCATGACGAAACTATTCAAGTAGTTCCTACTACAGTCCGTGTTCCTGTATATCGCTCTCACTCTGAGTCTGTATTAGTAGAAACAGCTGAACCAGTATCTGTAGAAACTTTCAAAGCGGCTTGTGAAAAATTCCCAGGTTTACAAGTAAAAGATAATCCTGCAGAACAAATTTATCCTATGCCATTATATACATCTAATCAAAATGATTGTGAAATCGGTCGAATTCGTAAAGACTTGTACAATGACAAAGGTATGAATTTCTGGATTGTAGGGGACCAAATTCGTAAAGGTGCAGCTCTTAATGCATTGCAAATTGCTGAGTACTTGGTGGAAAAACAAGCATTTTAATCTTTCCAGGGGAGGACAGATATGAAAACCTTTGGTCGAGTATTAACAGCTATGGTGACATCCTTTAATAGTGATGGATCCGTTAATATTGAAAATTGTGTAACTATTGCTAATCATTTATTAGATAATGGTTCTGATGGTCTTGTTGTATGTGGTACAACAGGTGAAAATCCAACTATGTCTAAAGAGGATAAATTAGCTTTATTTACGGCTATCGCTAAAGAATGTGGTCATAAAGGTACAATTATTGCCAATGTTGGTACTAATGATACAAAATCTTCCGTAAATTTTGTAAAAGAAGTCTCTAACATCGACGGTATTGATGGTTTGCTAGTTGTAGTACCTTATTACAATAAACCTAACCAACAAGGCCAATATTTACATTTTAAAGCTATTGCAGAAGCTACTACATTACCGATTATGGTATATAATGTACCAAGTCGTGTTGGGACTGGTATTTTCCCAACTACATTAGTTCAATTACATAATGAATATCCACATGTATGTGCCGTCAAAGAAGCAAGCGGTAACTTGATGATTGCTTCTGAAATCAAACGCTTAATGCCTGGAGATGAATTCATGGTGTACAGTGGTGATGATGGTCTTACATTACCAATGTTATCTGTAGGGGGATGTGGGGTAATCTCCGTAGTATCTCATGTAGCTGGTAAAGATATGAATGCTATGATTCAAGCTTTTGAAGCTGGTCATAATCATGAAGCTATTCGTCTCCATCAAGGCCTATCTGAGATTATTAAAGCTATGTTTATCACTACAAATCCAATTCCTGTAAAATATGCAGCACGTAAAATTGGTTTGCCAGTTGGTGAATTTAATTTACCAATGTGTGAGCCAACTGCTGATGAAGCTGCATATATTGATAAAGCATTAACAGAATATTTACAATAATATATAAAAAAAAACCAGTAACTACTATGTAGCTACTGGTTTTTTTTTATATGTCTTATATTTGTTAGTAACAATTATAGCCTAATAACAAAAAATATAATGTGTAAATTTTATATTGTGATATAATTTCACTGGAGATAGTATTTTCAACTATACTCTAGTCTACTGTTAATTCATGATAAACAGAAATTTGTGATATTTCGAATCGACCATAAGGCGATTACATTAAAACACAAGGAGTTTAACATGGAACTAACAATGTTAAAAGGTAAAATTCACAGAGCTACTGTGACACAAGCAGAACTTGATTATGTGGGGAGCATTACTATAGATACAGATCTATTGAATGCATCTGGAATACGAGAATATGAGCAAGTTCAAATTGTAAACATTAATAATGGAGCACGATTTAGTACATATACAATTGCTGGCGAAGCTGGTAGTGGTGTTATATGTTTAAATGGCGCTGCTGCACGGCATGTCCAAGTACATGATAAAATTATTATCATGTGTTATGCACAGCTAAATGAAATTGAAGTTGAGAGCCATAAGCCTCTCGTTGTATTTGTAGATACAAATAATAAGATAAGTCATATAAAGAACTATGAGAAACATGGTTTATTAGTTGATCAGAATTAATTCTTATTGATCGAATTACAGTAGACTGTATAGGCCTATCTTCGTATTTACAATAAACGGAGGAATCATTATGGAACATGTAATTACAATAGAAAATGTACGCAATACGATTAGTAAATGGAAAAAAGAAGGATATTCCATTGGTTACGTCCCAACTATGGGGTTTTTACACGATGGGCATGCATCATTAATAGATCAAGCAAGAAAAAATAATGATAAGGTAATTGTCTCTATTTTCGTTAATCCCATTCAGTTTGGAGAAAATGAGGATTTAAGCACGTATCCACGTGATATCAATAGCGATAAAAAGCTATGTGAATCACATGGTGTGGACCTCATATTTACACCTAGTCCAGAGGAAATGTATCAAGATAAAAAAGCCTTTGTAGATATTCTTGATTTATCTAATACATTATGTGGCATTCGCAGACCAATTCACTTCAAAGGTGTATGTACTGTTGTAGCAAAATTCTTTAATATTATTCAGCCTACAAATGCATATTTTGGTGAAAAGGATGCACAGCAATTAGCCATTATCCGTAAAATGGTTTTTGATTTAAACTTTCCTGTAAATATTATTGGTGTTCCCATTGTGCGTGAACAAGATGGTTTAGCAAAATCCTCTCGTAATACATATTTATCTAGCGACGAACGTAAAGCTGCAACTATACTATATAAATCTATTCAAACAGGAAA
Source organism: Veillonella sp. S13053-19 (assembly GCF_002959835.1). NCBI lineage: Bacteria > Bacillati > Bacillota > Negativicutes > Veillonellales > Veillonellaceae > Veillonella > Veillonella sp. S13053-19. The sequence continues at coordinate 359,982 of NZ_PPDA01000008.1, forward strand.
ACAAGCCATTAAACGTGGAGCTTCTGCTGATAGTATCATTAATACTATGACAGAAATTATAAATACTGAGCCCTTGGCCAAGATAGATTATATTTCAGTTGTAGATGCTAATACTATGCAACCAGTTGAAGAGATTAATGCTCCTGTTCTAGTTGCCATGGCAGTATATATTGGCTCTACACGTCTTATTGATAACTTCTCATATGATCCAAATTAGGAGAGAGAAGTTATGAAGCAACTAATAACACTAAATCAACTGATATCCAAATACTTAATGATACTAATCATAGGTTTTTCTTGTATTGCTTATATAGTGCCTTCATATTTTTCTTGGGCCATAGCTTATACACCATTTTTACTTGGAATCGCTATGTTTGGCATGGGACTAACTATTAAATTTGAAGATTTGTGTAGTATTCTCAGACATCCAAAGGATATTTGTATAGGTGTACTGGCTCAATATACAATAATGCCTTTATTAGCTTGGGGAATCTGTCATATTTTTACATTACCTCCAGATTTAGCAATTGGTGTCATATTAGTTGGCTGCTGTCCAGGTGGAACCGCCAGCAATGTCATCACCTATATTGCTAAAGGTGATGTTCCTTTATCTGTAGGAATGACGATTACTTCAACATTAATAGCACCAATTGTAACGCCTTTACTAATCCTATATTTGGGAGGTACATGGGTAAATGTTGCATTACTGCCAATGATAATAACTATGGTAAAAGTAATTATAGTTCCCATATTATTAGGTGCAATCATTCAATATGTTTGTAAATCACGGATTAATACATTAACTAGTGTAAGTCCTATTGTTTCTATGATTGCTATCATATTATTAATAGCAGCCATTATAGCCATTAATAGAGATAAACTTTTAATTTCTGGTTTAGAAACATTACTAGTTGTAGGCATACATAATATACTCGGCATGCTTTTAGGCTTAGGTGTAGGATATATACTTAAATTAAGATATGATAAAACTACAGCGTTAGCGATTGAGGTAGGGATGCAAAATAGTGGTTTAGCAGTCACATTGGCGGCAACAAATTTTGCATTAAATCCTTTAGCAACTCTAGTAGGAGCTATCTTTAGTGTATGGCACAATATATCAGGTGCTATTTTTGCTATGCTTCGTAGAGAGAATAGTTTACGTAATATATAAACTTAATAGATACAAGAAAAAACCGGCAACCATAAGTTGCCGGTTTTTTCTATATTCTGTCTCGTACAAGACCAATGACAAGACCTTCAATATGGCAATCATCTACAATGATTGGATCGAAATCATCATTTTCTGGTTGCAAACGAATGTGACCATTTTCTTTATAGAAACGTTTTACTGTAGCTTCATCATCGATACGTGCCACAACAACATCACCATTATTAGCCGTATTTTGATGGCGTACGATGAGCATATCACCTTCATACATACCAATATTCATCATAGATTCGCCTTGAACGCGTAGTAAGAAGCAGTCAGAATCACCAGTTAATTGAACAGGTAATGTAAGAGTAGATTCTAAATTTTCTACCGCTGTAATAGGCATACCTGCTTGTACAGTACCAATAAGAGGAACTTGTTTTAAACCAGCACCTAAGAACTCAAAATTATCAGAACTTGATGTTTCATTTCCTTCTACAGAAATAGAAGGTTTTGTATCCTCTAGTACTGTAATAGCGCGATTTTTATTAGGATCCCGTTTAATATAACCAAACTTTTCAAGAGCATTCAAATGAGATTGCACAGTAGAAGTAGAACTAAGGCCTACATGGGTACAGATTTCTCGAACAGTTGGACAACGATATTCATTATGTAAAGAGTCCTTAATAAAATCTAATATACGGCGCTGTTTTGTATTAATATCTGTAGCAGGGCGTCTCACGATGAACCTCCATAGTCAATGTAATGTCAAAATAATATCAATATGTATATGCGGAAAAATTTACTCACTTCGTACTATATAATAAAAACATAAGATAATTACTTATCTTATATACCTATTATAGGCAATTTTAAAAGTTTTTGCAAACATTTGTTCTAAGACACTTGACCGAACATTCGTTCGTGTGCTAATATAAGCATGTAAACAAACAAATGTTCTCAGATATTATGTTCGATGTAAATGTGAGGTATGAGATGAAAAATATATTGATGATGGTAGGAATGTGCTTAACAATCTTGTTCGGCTATAATATGACAAATCCTGTAACAGAAGTAAACACACATGCTATCCGTGAAGTAAAAGTACAAGCAGGTGATACGATGTGGGATATTGCAGCTCGCACAGCTCATAAAGATATGGATGTTCGTGAAATGGTATATGCTATGAAGGAACTCAACAAAATTGATGACTCTGGTGCATTAGTTCCTGGTACAATTTTAAAAGTACCGGTTAAGAAAAATGATAGTCCTGTTAGAGCTTTGGACTATGTGGCTCAAAACTAAATATATATGGGTATAACCCACGCAAAAAAGCAGCTACTCAATAGAGATAGCTGCTTTTTGTTATCAAATGTATATTATTATACGATTTATAGATATTATCTTAATCAACTGATTTATAATTATCATCTAAATCGTTTTTCAAAGATAGTAGAAATAGGATTATCCACAAACTTATTGGCTTCATTAATATAACGACGAACCATGTTAACACTATGATGACGTGTTTGTTTCATAATATTACGTTCTTCTACACCATAAGCTGCAGCAGTTGTTGCAAAGCCATGACGTAAACTATGGGCTCCATACATAGATGGATCAAGGCCAATGAGAGAAATATATTTCTTTACAATTTCTGCAATCATTTTATCGGATATACCTGTTTTACGAAGTGACATATTTTTTGTAAAACCTCTAAATACAGGCCCTTCAGTAATACCAGAGGCACGTAACCATTGCTGTAAGGCACGTACTGCGTCTAACGGAGAACCAGATAGATGAGGAATCGCTACAACAGCACCTTGACCTTCTTGGTCTGCTTTTGACGATGGTACAAAGATTTCAACACCTTGTGGAGAAAACTGTAGATGTTCTACTGTAATGGCCGCAATTTCACTACGACGAAAAGCGCCCATAAATCCAATTAAGAGAATCGCTTTATCACGTAATAATTGCAACTCAGGCACATCTAGTTTGTCCATACACTCTAGAATATCTTCAATATCTTCTAGAAGAACTGGTGTTTTGCCTTGTTGGAACGTACCTTTTAAACGTCTAATCCCTCGTAAAGCTTGTTTTACTATAGGTGCCATACAAGGATTATCTCTATGACCAGAGGCATTATAATTCTCTGATATGGCGCTAATGCGACGAGATATTGTATTGGCCTTAGCATAATCAGCTAGATCATTTATGTAGTTCACAATTGTTTCTGGTGTAGCTGGAAAATAAGATACCTTTTGATAAGTACACCAATCTACGAAATCGTCCCAATCCGATTCGTAAGCATCAACAGTATTTTCAGCCTTAGATAATAATATGCTTTGTTTTGCTTTCATAGACAACTTAGTGCTATTCATAAGCGCATCATTATTGCGCAAATAGAAATGTTTCTGTTGCTCTTTAGAATTTGACATAGTTCACCCTTACTCTAAAATTATCAATATAATTGTACCATAGATTAGACAGTAATATGCTATAATTAGAGAATATGATAACTAATTCGGGAGAGTTTATAAATAATGACGAAGAAATATATTTTAGTAGGAACTATGCTTGTTCTCTTGGGGACAAGTGGCTGTTCATACATTCCAACAGAAAATATTTCTTATGGTGTATATTACAATGATACAGATCTATCTAATACACCTAAGAATGAATTACAGGCTCGCTTACAAGAGTTAAATAGTAAAATACCTCAAACTATATCTGTTGATATGGGCAATAATAAAAAACAACAAGCTACTTATCATGATTTAGGGATCCAAATCGATACAGATGCTATGGTAAAAGCTATTTCTACATATGGCTATGAAGATGATATGTGGACACTACTTTCAAATCGATTTAATGCCTTATTCTACGGTTATCATTTTAAACCACAATATAAGTTTGATGAGGTAAAAGGTAAAACCTATCTAAGTGAATTGGCTAAAACAATTGATACGCCAGGACATGATGCATACCTTACCATTGAAAATGGACAAGTTGTATTACATCCTGCAAAAGAGGGTAAGCGTATCGATATTGATGCTACCCTTAAGAAATTAAAAGATGATTTGCAGGCCGGTGATAGTATAAACTCCTTATCTATGGTATTTACTACACAAAATACTGTAAAAGTAAGTGATGCCGATTTAAAACCATTGAATACTGTATTAGCTTCTTACACTACAGAGTATGATCCTAGTAATGAAAATAGAACCCATAATATTCAATTAGCATCTGATAAAATAAACGGTACCCTAATTAAACCGGGTGCACAGTTCTCCTTTAACGATGTTGTAGGTGAACGTACTGCAGAGGCTGGCTATGATGATGCACCTGTTATGATTGATGGTAAATTAGTTCCAGGCATTGGCGGTGGTATTTGCCAAGTAAGTTCTACCATATTTAATACAGCTTTACTATCCGGTATGAATATTATCGAGCGTACACCACACTTTGAGCCAGTAGGATATATTCAAGCTGGTCGTGATGCTACGGTAGCTTGGGGCTATTTAGACTTTAAGTTTAGAAATCCTTACCAACAATCTATTTATATCCTTAGTGTTATGAACAACGGAACGTTAACGATCTACATTATAGGTACGGCTCAAGATAAGCCTAAAAATGTTTCTATTTCTGTAGGAGACTATGGCGAAATTCCTAACAAGACGATTACTAAGGTAGATCCTTCATTAAAAGAAAAAGAAGTGCAGGAGGGGCATGTAGGTTTAACAATGAATACGTATAGAACCATTACCTATGGTAACTGGGTTACGCAAACAGATTCCTTTGAGTCCGTATATGATCCAGTAGATACGATTATTACAATGCCTGCAACACCTGTAGCACCACCAAATCCACCGACAAAATCGGACAAAAAGAAATCATAATTAAAGATTTTATTAAATATAGCCTAAACTATTGACCATACGATACAAATAGTTTAGGCTATTATTTGAACTATACATGAGAAATCATTTGATACATAGTCCAGTATGTAAAAGTAGATATCTCAATGACAAAGAAAATTTATCAATTTATTCTCAATAATTATCATTTACTAAAATAGAAGAGGAAGTTATGGACTCAATTTTACAATTTGATCACTCTGTGATTTTCTATGTACATGAACACCTTGTATATAGTTTTTTAACGCCAATAATGGCAATTATATCTAAAATCACTAGTAATGGCGCATTATGGATTCTAATCGCATTATTATTGATGATTCAAAAAAAATACCGCGTATTAGGCGTAGCCATAATTATTGCCTTAGGATTTGTATTTATCATCGGTGACCAAGGATTAAAACCTAATGTGGCTCGGTTAAGACCATTTGTAGATTTTCCGAATGTTACGGTACCATTAGAGTCAGCTTTACCAAAAGCGACAAGTTTTTCATTCCCATCAGGCCATAGTTTTGGTTCATTTGCATCTGCCATGACCATTTACCTAGGCTTGAGCCAAATAGCACCTCAGAAGCGATATTTAGGGATTTTAGCCTTGGTATTGTCAGTAGTAGTAGCATTCTCTAGAGTTTACTTATTTGTACATTATCCAACAGATGTATTAACAGGCTTAGTATTAGGGATCATCGTAGGGTTCATAGCTTGGAAGTTAGCAAGAGTTGGTTGGAACTGGTGGATAAACCGTAATAATGATGTAGAATACGAACCGTATACATTTAAACGTAAATAACCTTAATAAGCTAAAAAACCATATAACATAAGGGATTGGGCCATTTAGGCCCAATTTTCTTATTATAATTACTTCCGATAATATATCGTTATCGGAAGTAATTAAAAAACAAAAGAAAAACTAGCCTATATTTCTATAAGCTAGTTTATGTAAGTTACTTCTAAAAATAACAAGATATGTACTCATTATTTATCAAAGGATTCCATTTCTTTAATATATGCAGCTAATAATGGCTCATCTATGGTGACTTTATCAAATTTAGGTTCAATGACTATATGGCCTTCATAATCCATTAGACCATATTTGCCATTAGACTTATAAACATATAAGTCTTTATAAAATGATGTTATATCGTCATCATAATTCGGTAGTTGGAATAATTCATATCCTGAGTTAGTATCTATGACATATTTTCTTTGGCCTTTGGTTGCGGTCGTCACTTTATTTAATACATAATTAGGCTTTGTTGTATCTATACTATCATATCCATCATTATATAAATTACCTAAATGGGCATTAAATATTTGTACACCTTTAGAATTCTTTAATACAAAACTACGATCACTTAATCGTTCATAGGAATCAAATTCAAAAGAAACAACTATTTTATTTAGGGAATCAATAATTCCATACTTATGATTTTTATCAGTAGCTACAAAGTAGTCAAACTTTTTACCTAAATGTTTGATTGATGTATATACTGCAGGAATTACTAACGTATTCTCACTAGTTCTCATTCCATACAATGTAGTACCCTTTTTATCTATTTCTGTAAATAAAACATATTCATTTGAGGGTAATCTACTGAAAAACTTCTCCCTAGAAAAGTCACCATATCCAGTACCATCACCTGTAGTGGACTTCTCATAGTTATTTGTATGTATTAGGTTCAGAGCTTCACTTTCGCTTAGTAATATGCCCTCATCTGTTACGTATTTGATTAAACCATCGGCAGTATGTATTTCAAATAAATTTTTCTTATCATTTTTTGACCAGTAAAATTCAATATTATCCCAACCATCCTTTATAGGATTTTCCATAATTTGAACGCCATCAGTTTTATTATATAGATACCAATAGTCCCCTTTCTTTCCTAATATTAACTTATCATTGATAGCACTATACATATGTACTACGTCATTAATGGCATAAGTACCATTGGAGTTAACTAATTTAAAACCTCCATCAGTCAATGCCCTTGCATAATGATAATCAAATTCATATTCATAGCCTGCTGGTAAATAGGCTATGTCACTTAAATTTACATACCGTTTTTGTCCATTTTCATAAAATGATCCATATACAAATTTATTAGATTCTTTCATATAGTCTACGTGTAAGTTATCATAGGGACCAAGTATCCAACTCCCTTTTTCATCAACGATAGTATTACCAGCTGGAGATTCTAATGTAATATATTCTTTTGCAGATGTTATATTACATGCAGCCAATGCTATAGCTAAACCTAATATAAACTTTCTCATATATCTCTCCATTACACAACACAATAATAATTAATCTCATAATACCATATTTAACTCTTTTCATTAAATGATTCCTTTATATACACTTAAACATTATAACTATGTAAATAAAAATTTACTATTTATCAAAACTGTATATTGAATTTTTTAGAATTAAGATGTAAAATAAGCATATAAACTATCTAATTTAATCATATCAACTCTTATGGAGGTATTATATGTGCTGGTGTGACATTGTAAGTAAAGCCAAAATTGGCGGTTTAAAGCATTTAGGTAATGGTATGGAAAGTTCCTTAAGATTCCTTGCGGAACTCGTTCTTGCTCTAAGTATTATTCGTGTACTTGTAAACTGGATCTTTGGTATTTAACTCTCTAAACTAAATAAGATACTATAAAAGGCGCTTAGTTATCTAAGCGCCTTATTTACATTCAATTATATTTGATTAATGGGATTACAAAAGTAAATATTACTGATATGCTTCACTGCAATCAATATATTCCATGATAAGTTGGCAGATTTGACCATCTTTGTCAAATGCCCAGTATACAGGGTATAAACCATCACCAAAGCCTGATTGAATCATTGGTACTGTTAATTCTGTTTCAGGAATTGTAAAATTAATCCAGTCCCCTTTAGATCGTTGGTATTGAGGATATGCCATAGCATTTAATTGGAATAAATCACTATAGTAATCATCGTAAATATTCTTATCAGGATAGTTAGTATGCCATTGATCGTAGAACTTTCTGTAGGTCTCAATCGTTTCAGCATCCACAACCGTAGCAAGACCAGAGTCTACTGGAAAACCGATGAAGCTTTCACCATCATCTAGAATTTCAATATCTTCTGTACCTTTTAATGCTAATTCATAGTTCACAGGCTCATTACCACTAAAAACAATACGGCTAGCTACATATCGATATTCATTAGGTTCCATTTCAATTATTTTTGTTTCTAACAAATACGTACCTGGTTCTACTGTTCTAATATACGTGTCTGGTTTATTAGGTAACGTTACCAAAGGGTCACAACATGTAATATGACCTGTTGGGAAGTTTACAGTCCACATAGGCAATGTATGCAAAGGGAATCCTTTTAGTTCTTTACGGTTAAATAAATCATGGTATGGTACGGTAGGTTTTAATTTGCCTTCAGAACCTAATCTGTTAAATGTTTGAATCCATTCGCTAGTTAATTTAGATTTATCCATATTACTCCTCTGCTTCGTATTTACAATGAATATATTCGCCCTCTAATACTTCGTAGGCTGCTGTTTTACGTATAATTTGCTTTACTAAGGTATCTAGCTTTGAACCATTTGAATAATCTGCTGGTGCATAATACCGGATACGGTGATGACGCATCATTTTATAGACCTTATCTTTATCCTTTTTAATAGGATCATATACACCTATAGAATGACCGCCATTGGCATTTACAAGGCTCATGCATGGTATATCTGTATCGCTATCCCCAATATAAATCATATTGCGGAACGGCACTCGTTGATTTTCAGGCTTAATATAATCATTAACGCCTGTGTCATTAATATCTAGAATCCCTTTTTGTATGCGGAATAAAAACTGTGTTTTATTTGTATAGTTAATAGCTTGTGCAGGCCATACGGCTACGCCTTTATCATCAAACAAGAATGCACTAGCATAGATTTTGGTAAAAGCCCCTTCTTTAGCCATTTCAGTGCCTTCAATCATTTCTTTTAAGCCCGAGGAAATGATGTAATGTTCAATACGTACACCATGTTCTAAGCCATAATCGCGAATACGTTCAAACCAAGTACGAACACCTTCGTATAGTTCTACTTGATTGCCATATTCCATGAGCTTTTCTTTCGTTATATAGAAATGACCTACTGCTTCTTGAATCATCTTGTACATATAGGCTAAATTATTATCCATATCATTCTTTTTAGCCAATTCATTCGATTCTTGCCAGAACTGTTTAATTTGCTCTTCGTTATAGCCAACAGATTGAATAAAACCTTGTGCCTGCATATCATCAGGGGTTAAGGTTTTATCAAAATCGTAACACATAGCTAGTACTGGCATAGACGATTCAGATGATTGTAAAGATTCTTTACTATCAGTTTTATAGGTAATCATAATCCACCTCCTTGTAATAATACATAAACAATTAAAAATCGTTTAACTCTCTTATATTCTTTAGGTGCCCCAACCCTTTTGTTTATATTTTACACGATACGTCAACGATTTGAGTTTCGTAATTCCTCGTAATTCTAGTTAAAATAGACTCTCTTGTGTAAAAGTTTCGTCTACAACCCAGCTCTTTTCCGTACTTTCTTTAATAATTGCTGTTTTTGAAAGTGTGCCAATTAGTAAGCTAGAATTTGGATCATGTTGCATTCGATGTTGACGAACTGTAGCTTGATTCGTATTGGCATAACAATAACGACAGAAGTGACTACAGCTATCGTAAGCGCCAATATCCCCATGTAAATAACAATTACACTCAGGTCTAGCTGGTGTACGTTTCGGTGCTTTTAATGTTACATTCCAAGCTCGTTCATAACAGTCTAGTGTAAGACAGCCTTCCGTATTAACACCTAATTCTTTGAAAACGTCCCCTTCTCCACAGGTTTTAAGTATCATATGATGAGAATGAGCTATAGATACTAATTCTTTAATGATCTTCTTTTGAATAGCTAAACTTGGTCTATAGCCTTTAGGAAAATTATGAGCTACTTTATCAAAAATATCTAAAAAACTAACAATAACTGTATCGGTATAGCCCATTAAGGACTTTGCCATTTTATAAAAGCTTTCAAAATGAAAATCTATTGTATAGTCATTAGTTAAAATGATTGGATCATAGCGCCACACCATAGACTGAGGATTTAGGTCATTAGAAATATGTTTAAAGCCTTCTATTACAGCCTCATATTGCGGTACATAGGGCTCAATATTACGCCCATAAGGGGTTATGGTCATATGCCAATATTGCCGATAATCTTTAATTTCATTTAGTAATGGTATAAATGGCAATGGATTTTTCGTACAAAAAGCAATACCATCTACTACCTCGTGATTAATAGTATAACGCGTTACTTGTAGTGGATTGTAAGGATTTTGAACGTCTACGTAACCTTCATGTATACGATTAATTAGCCACTGACCATAAAAGGCAGGTATATCTGTACGTTGTCCAGTTTGTAATATCATAGCTCTGCCCTTTCATTAAACAAAATATAAAAATATTATAACATATCAACCCCTATGTATTTATAGTATAAATGTGATTTTTGCTGTATAGTTTATTCATATTTTATGGTACTATAAACACTATAGAATATGGGGAGATTTTACGTATGAACGATATTTTTGAACATAACCATCCTATGAAGGACGATAAAGAATTTATTACATCCTATTGGACAGATCGAGCTCACGATTTTGGAGCCTTACGAGCTAAAGAATTAGAAAGCCCTAAACTTAAATTATGGAGAGATGAACTAACAAGTCATATCTTTGATTCTGATCGCTCTTTACGTATATTAGATATTGGTTGTGGTGCAGGCTTCTTTAGTATTATCCTCTCTCAACTAGGACATACAGTGCACGGCATCGATATTACGCCTAATATGATAGACGAAGCAAATCAACTAGCAGAATCCCTTGATTGTGATGCTACCTTCTCCGTTATGGATGCAGAAAATCTCAGCTTTGATTCCAATACCTTTGATATTGTTGTGGCCCGCAATGTAACATGGAATTTACCACATCCAGATAAAGCCTATGCTGAATGGTTACGTATCATTCGTCCAGGTGGTTTAATCCTCAATTATGATGCGGAACATGCTCGCAATCACCATGACTTACCACAATCGGTTCATCACGCTCATGAACATGTAAGCAATGAATTAAAAGAGCGGTGCCATACTATTTATCATATGCTTGAAATTTCATCCTTTACACGTCCTCAATGGGACAAAGAAGTGCTCACAAAATTAGGTGCTAGCTCTGTCACCATTGATTCCATAGTAGGAACTCGTATTTACAGTGAAGAAGATGAATTTTATATTCCTGTACCAATGTTCTTGGTGAAAGTAATAAAATAACATTAAAAATAAAACATTACAAAATAAACCCACTCCATATGATATATCCCCCCTTTATTAAGTATCTAATAAAGGAATATATCATAATAGAAGTGGGTTTTCTTTTATAAATCATTTCTTATTGTCTTTAATGATAGAGTCATCAAAGTTATAGGTTGTTATAAATTTTGTTTTAGGATTTGCTGCATTCCCAATCTCTTCTAAATATTTATTAGAAGCTACTTGAAGGTCTTTCTTATACGCATCGGCCAATGTTTGTAAATTGTTCGTATCGCTTACTCGTTTAAAGGTCTGATCCATAAATTTAATAGTATCTGTTTTTGAATCATAAATAAGATCAGTATTTGGTATGTCCCTAATATCCATCTTAATTGTATTTAAATTCGAGCTATCTGCGTTACCTACTATATCGTTAGCACTCATTACAAGTGTAAGTTCCGTAATATAATTTAGACGAGCTTCCTTTATATCCCCTACCATTTGAGTAGATTCAATTACAGGTCTCTTTTCAGGCGTCGTATATTGATAATTATAAGCTTTCATATCTGCAGTATAAATCGTCTTACTATCATTTCGAGCTGTAAGATTCATCGTAAAAATAGGCGTGTCAACAGCACTCACTACATTTTGAACGGTATAGCCTGAGTAAGCAATCCATTCCCCTTCAGGTCCTTTAGACTGAGAAGACGCACTATTACTACTACAACCAGCTAATATCAATAAACTAACTAAGGCGATACAAAGTGAAAGGTATTGAAGTATTCTTTTTAGCATAGCAGTACCTCGCATACAAACTTATATTATTTAAATACAAACCTGAAAAATACTACAATAGACAGCAAAAAGCAAATCTGTTACAGATATAATTTTTACTAATATTAGTTACTGAAATACGCTTGAGCCTTAGTAATTTCTGCGCGAAGTTTTTCTTCATCAATAGTAAGCAATTCTTTGTTTTTCATAAGAACTTTGCCACCTACAATTGTAGTATTTACATCAGAGCTGTTTGCAGAGTATACAAGTGCTGCTAAATCGTTGTAACGAGGCATCCAGTGCATACCAGATACGTTATATAGCACGATATCTGCACGATAGCCTTTCGCTAATACACCAAGGTCTGTATAACCAAGTGCTTTCGCTCCTTCTACAGTGCCCATATGCCAAGCTGCTTGTGCAGGAATAGCTTTAGGATCGTAAAGACGTGCTTTATGTAAGGTAGCAGCAAGGCGTACTTCTTCAAGCATGTCCGCATTATTATTAGATGCGGAACCATCCGTACCAAGCCCAACAGTAATACCTTTACCAATCATTTCAGGAACATGTGCAATACCACTTGCTAATTTAAGGTTAGATTGTGGATTATGTGCTACTGCTACATTATTTTCAGCCATAATTGCCATATCTTCGTCTGTAACATGAACACAGTGTGCGGCCAATGTAGTATTCCAGAATAAACCTAGGTCATGCATATGAGCGATTGGAGTTTTACCTGTAGCTTTCATAACATTCTCCACTTCCCCTTTGGTTTCGGACAAGTGCATATGAATGCCACAGTTTAATTCATGAGATAAGGAAATAACCTTCTCCATATAAGCATCTGGACAAGTATATGGCGCATGTGGTCCTAATAATACCTTGATGCGGTCATTATCAAAGCCATTCCAAGTGCGGAATAAATCAGCATTCTCAACTAATGCTTGATCTGCTGTGGGAGAAACACCTGCTAAGCCACGAGATAATACAGAACGAATGCCAGTTTCTTTTACCACCTCAGCGGTAGTATTCATAAAGAAATACATATCGCTAAAGGTTGTAGTACCAGTGCGCAACATTTCGGCAATGCCAAGTTGTGTGCCATAACGGACATAATCGTCGTTTAATTTTGCTTCTGTTGGCCAAATTGCTGTTTCAAGCCAGTCCATAAGCTCAAGATCATCTGCATAGTTTCTAAATAGGCCCATCGCAATATGAGTGTGCGTATTTACAAGACCTGGCGCTGCTAATTGGCCTTTACCATCTAGCACTTCCTTAGCAGTATCTTTTGCCTTAGTAGCTTCACTGTCATTTAAAATAGCTGTAATATATCCATTTTCAATTTCAATGGCATGGTTTTTAAGAACGCCCTCATCGGTGAGAACGTCTACATGAGTAATCAATAAATCAGACATAGTCTTCCCTCATAGGTATAACCGAGCCATAATAGCTCGGTTATAGTTATTAATTCTGAAAGTTTATAGTAGTAATAATACACCTAAGCCTATCATTTACTATTACATTTCTATTCAATATTAGTTTACTTTTGTTAAGTAATCGATTTGTTCTTGTGTTAAAGAGTCTAAATCATAGCCCATGGAGTTCAATTTAAGTTTAGCGATTTCCACATCTAATTCATGAGGCAATACATATACTTTTGGCTCCATTTCTTTGCCGTTTTTCAAGATATGCTCTGCAGCAAGAGCTTGCATAGCAAAGGACAGGTCCATGATTTCTGCAGGGTGACCATCGCCAGCTGCAAGATTAACTAAGCGACCTTCAGCCAATACATAAAGTTTACGACCATCAGCCATAGTATAGCCTTCGATATTTTGACGAACGCGCTCATGGCTTATAGCAAGGTCAGCTAGTTCAGCTACGTTTACTTCGCAGTCAAAGTGACCTGCATTACACATGATGGCTTTATCTTTCATCACTTCGTAATGTTCTTTTACAATAACATCTTTACAGCCTGTTACAGTACAGAAGATATCGCCTACTTTAGCAGCTTCTATCATAGGTAACACTTTGAAGCCATCAAATACAGCCTCAACGGCTTTAATTGGATCTACTTCTGTTACATATACATGAGCACCAAGGCCTTTTGCACGCATAGCAACGCCTTTACCGCACCAGCCGTAACCAGCAACGACAACATTTTTACCTGTTACAGTTAAGTTAGTAGTACGCATGATGCCATCCCAAACGGATTGACCAGTACCATAACGATTATCGAAAAGATATTTACAGTAAGAGTCATTTACGGCAATCATAGGGAATGTTAATTGTTTAGCATTCTCTAATGCGTATAAACGATGTACGCCTGTTGTAGTTTCTTCGCTACCACCGATAAGACGTTCTTTAGCGTCTTGCCGTGTAGTATGTAACAAGTTTACTAGGTCACCACCATCATCGATGATGATATGCGGTTTATGATCCAATGCTTTATGAAGGAAATCAAAATATTCTTCATCTGTGCAATCATACCAAGCATATACAGTGATACCCATATCTACAAGGCCAGCGGCAACATCGTCTTGTGTAGACAATGGATTAGAACCAGTTACGATAACATCAGCACCACCACGTTTCAAAACAGTGGCAAGATAAGCTGTTTTTGCTTCTAAGTGAACACTAACAACAATAGTTTGGCCTTTGAAAGTTTGTTCAGCTTCAAAACGATCACCTAATGTATTTAAAGTAGGCATAAAGTTAGAAACCCAATCAATTTTTTTACGACCTTCTGCTGCTAAGTTAATATCTCGAATTAAGGATTGCATAATAACTCCTTTTACTAATATGAGTTGATATAGTTAATATAAAGATTTGATAGTAAACCCACTTGGATTTATTCGTTATTTAGATTCTACAATTTGGCGTAGCTTACCAATTGACTCTTCGTAATTTGAAGTCAATACACCTTCTTCGGTGATGATAGCAGTTACGAGTTCATGAGGTGTTACATCAAATGCAGGATTTAGTACACCAATGCCATTAGGCGCTGTTTGAACACCATGTAAAGATGTTACTTCATAATCGTCGCGCATCTCGATAGGAATGTCGCTACCATTTTCCAAGGTAAAGTCAAATGTGCTATATGGTGCGGCTACATAGAACGGAATGTTATGGAATTTAGCGAGAACGGCTACACCATAAGTACCAATTTTATTAGCTACATCACCTTTTGTCGTAATCCGGTCTGCACCGACAATAACAGCATCGATAAGGCCTTGTTGCATAGCATACGCAGCCATATTATCTGTTTCTAAGGTTACAGGGATGCCATCCTCATGAAGCTCAAAAGCAGTAAGACGAGCGCCTTGTAATAATGGCCGTGTTTCATCCGCATATACCCGTTCTAGTTGACCATTTTCATGAAGCTTACGGACAACGCCTAGAGCAGTACCTAGACCACCAGTAGCTAGTGCACCAGCGTTGCAATGGGTTAAGATACGAATATTTTTCTTACCTTCAAATAATGTAGCCCCTGCTTCGGCCATACGACGGTTCAAAGATACGTCTTCTTCGTGAATGATAATAGCCTCTTTAGTAATAAGGTCTACTACTTCACTCATAGAGGACATACTTGTAACATTAGCTTTTACAAGAGATATAACACGATCTACAGCCCATGCCAAATTGATTGCTGTAGGACGTGTTTCCTTTAATGTTTCACTAAAGTCGTATAGACTTGTTAATTGTTCACTAAATGGAGCCTCTTGGCGACCTGCTTCCATAGCCGCTAAGATTAAACCATAGCTAGCTGCTACACCAATAGCTGGAGCCCCACGAACGCGAAGCATCTTAATTGCTTCAGCTACTTGGCGCCAATCAGTACAGTGCACATAGGAAATATCTGTTGGTAATTTAGTTTGATCTAATAATACTAGCGTATCTTTACGCCATTCAATATTAATCATAGCATCTCCTTCGATGAACTACTGTTTTCTAGGATGAATGGATTATAATTTGAAACCACCATATTCATGCATGCGATTGTGAGCATCATAGCGAGCGTCTACATCGATTGCATCAATAGCACCCAAGATAAGAGATTTAAGTTGAGCCGCCATTTCACCCATCATTTCTACTACTTCACCATGCGTCAAGGCAGCTTCAGAAATACCTGCTGCATAGTTAGTAATCATAGAAATTGTAGCGTAAGCCATTTCAGCTTCATTAGCGAGATTTACTTCTGGTACATTCGTCATACCAACTGTATCACCACCGAGCATATGGAACATTTTAATTTCCGCCGGTGTTTCAAAACGAGGACCTTCAGTACATACATAAGTACCACCGTTATGAATTGTAAGACCTTGTTCTGTGCCAACCTTTTGAAGAATAGCACGCAATTCTGGGCAATAAGGATTTGTTACATCAAGATGTGCTACTGGACGGTCACCACCTTCATAGAATGTAGTGATGCGGTTCTTAGTGAAATCTAAGAATTGGTCAGTCAAAACGAAATGACCAGGCTTAAAGTTTTCATTCAAAGAACCTACAGCAGTCGTAGAGATAATGAATGTAACACCTAATTTTTTGAGCCCCCAAATATTAGCTCGATAATTGATTTTATGTGGAGGAATTGTGTGATCTTTGCCATGACGAGCAACAAAGATTACTGTTTTTCCGTGGTATGTACCTTGTACATAATCTATTTCACCAAATGGTGTCATTAAGGATTCTTCATGAATATTTTCAAAGATGGACGGATCATAAACGCCAGTACCACCAATTACGCCAATTGCACTCATTGTGACCTCCTAATAGTAATAACTCTTATCTTTTATTTTCTCATAGAATACAAAAACAGGCTATAGGAAAAACCATATAGCCTGTAATTTTTGTATAGGTTATTTAATTCTTAAAAGTAATTATTGTACGGGACCTTTTGGTTTGAACATATCTTGAAGTTCTTCACGACTGAAGTGATATTTTTCATTGCAGTAATGACATACAAGCTCTGTAGTTTCGTCTTCTAGAATAGCCTTTTTATCATCTTCACGCAATGTCATAAGAACACCGGCAAAGCGGTCGCGACCACAGCGACATTGGAAGCTAACAGGCTCATTATATACTTCATTAACAGTTAAGCCATCAAGAACGTGTTCCATAAGACCTTTACCATCTGGATGTGCTTTCAAATATTCTGTAACAGGGCCTAGTTCATTAATGTTTTTCTCTACTTGCGCTAATGCTTCATCAGTAGCATCAGGCAAAGCTTGTACGATAAAACCACCTGCTACAACCGTATGGTAATCTGGATCCACCAATACGCCAAGGCTGATGGTAGACGGTACTTGCTCAGAAGCATATAAATAGTATGCTAAATCCTCTGCAACTTCCCCACTTTGAATCGGGCTTGTAGAGGTATAGTCTTGGGCCAATTGTGTAAATCTCGTAACTTGTACTTCTCCATTATAACCTACTGCAGCGCCTACATCAAGCTTGCCAGCATGCTTCAAAGGTACATCTACATGTGGCTCATCTACGTATCCTCGAACCGTATTATCAGAAAAAGCATCTACGTGAACTACGCCTAGTGGACCATCACCTTTAATGCGAAGGCTTACATTTTCATGGTTTTTAAAATCACCAGCTAATAAAATAGCGCCTGTCATGGCACGACCAAGAGCCGCAGTTGCTACAGGCCATAAATCATGACGTACACGAGCAGTTTCAACTGTATCTGTTGTTACAGCTAAAGACATACGAACCCCTTCTCGGGTAGTAAAACGTTTTATATAATCCATTCTATCAATCCTTATTTCTACTTAATCTACTTAAGCTATTTAGATATATTTTTATATTGCTTATATAGTATATCACGTCAAATATGTACATTCAAATTATAGAGAATATATGTTCGGCTAGTCTATATTTAATGTAAAAGAACATATTTTCGACATTATAAAAACACCCAGTACTATAGAATACTGAGTGTTTTTGATAGTCTTCTTAGAATTGATCGATAAGGTTAACCATTTCAATAGCGCCCATGGCACAATCATAACCTTTATTACCCGCTTTAGTACCAGCACGTTCAATAGCTTGTTCAATATTTTCAGTAGTTACTACACCGAACATAACAGGAATACCAGTTTCTAAAGAAACATGAGCAATACCTTTAGCTACTTCATTACATACATAGTCATAATGAGTAGTAGCGCCGCGAATTACGGCACCAACGCAAATAACTGCATCATATTTACCAGATGAAGCCGCTTTTTTAGCAATCAATGGAATTTCATAAGCACCTGGTACCCAAATAACAGTAATATCCTCTTCTTTTACATCGTGACGTAATAAGCAATCTTCAGCGCCACCAATTAATTTGGAAGTAATGAACTCATTAAAACGAGAACCGATAATAGCAAATTTCTTACCGCTACCTAATAAATTACCTTCTTGAACCTTCATTATGTTGACCTCCTATATTCCTATAAAGGAAATTCTTATGTGACGAGCAATTTGTTAAATAGAACTAAATAATTAGTCTTCTAACATATGACCCATTTTTTCTTCTTTTGTCTTTAAATACCCTGCGTTAAATTTGTTTGCCGCAATGATGAGTGGTACACGACTAGTTACATCGATACCCCAATGTTCTAAGCCATGACGTTTTTCAGGATTATTCGTTAACAAGCGAATACTCTTAATACCTAAGAAACGAATAATTTGAGCCGCCAAGGAATATTCGCGCATATCTGCAGGGAAACCTAATTGTTCGTTAGCTTCCACAGTATCTAGGCCTTGCTCTTGTAATGCATAAGCTTTAATTTTATTTGTTAAGCCAATGCCACGCCCTTCTTGACGCATGTATACTACAACGCCTTTGCCTTCTTTTTCGATAGCACGTAGCGCATTATCTAATTGTTCGCCACAGTCACAACGTTTGGAGCCGAACACATCGCCAGTTAAACATTCAGAGTGAATACGTACAAGGACATCGCTACAGTTTTGTACATCCCCTTTGACGATAGCTAAATGTTCTTTTTTATCTAATTCATTTTTGAATACAAAGATATTAAAATTACCAAATTTAGTAGGTAATTTAGAACAAGCACCAAGCTCAACCATGTCTTCATGCTGTTTACGGTATTCGATAAGCTCTGCTACGGAAGCAATTTTCAAATCGTGTTCTTTCGCAAATTTCATGAGATCTGGTAGACGTGCCATATCGCCGTCATCTTTTGTAATCTCACAAATAACAGCTGCCTCTTGTAAACCTGCTAGTCGGCAAAGGTCGATAGATGCCTCTGTATGACCTTGGCGTACTAGAACGCCACCCTCTTTATATACTAAAGGGAACACGTGACCAGGACGACGGAAGTCTTCAGGTTTAGCATTAAGGTCTAGTAATTTTTGAATTGTATAAGCACGTTCTGCTGGAGATACGCCTGTTGTAGTATCTACATGGTCAACAGTAACGGTGAAAGCAGTTTCATGATTATCTGTATTTTTAGTAACCATGGCAGGAATGCCAAGTTTTTCTAAAGCTTCACGGCGCATAGGCGTACATACGATACCGCGCGCGTATTTAACCATAAAATTAATATTTTCTTGTGTAGCAAACTCAGCAGCAATGATAAGATCGCCTTCATTTTCACGGCTTTCATCATCAACAATAATAACAGGTTTGCCAGCTTTAAGGTCTTCTAAGACCTCTGTAATAGAATGTAATTGTTCGCTCATAGGAACGCTCCTTACTCTTTATATAAATCCATTCTCTACTAAGAGGGATTGCATAGATTTCTTAGGTTTATCTTCGGTAGGTTCACTACCGAGATTCATAAAATGACGAATGTATCGACCAGCGATATCCGTTTCTAAATTAACCTCCGTACCAATATGGGCAGAGCCTAAAATTGTTTCGCCCAAGGTATGTGGAATGATAGATACGGAAAAACTGCTGTCCATTCGTCGCATAATGGTGAGGCTAATTCCATCAATCGTAATGGAACCCTTATAAATAACGTAATCCATAACGGATTTCGGTGCCTCTACGGTAAAGATAATGGCATTATCTGTTTGTTCCCGATTAATGATGCGGCCCGTCCCATCTACGTGACCTGCCACAATGTGACCACCAAATCTACCATTGGCGAGCATAGCACGCTCTAAGTTCACAGGTTGATGAACTTTCAAATTTGTAAAAGTAGTCATCTTGATTGACTCAGGCATAACATCAGCTGTAAATACGCCATTACCAATCGTTGTAGCCGTCAAGCATACGCCGTTTACAGCTACGGAGTCACCTATTTTTAAATCGCTAAATATTTTATTCCCCCGAATTGTTATGGCTAAGGATTTAGGGCCCTTTTTAATGCTTTCTACACGGCCAATTTCTTCAACGATTCCCGTGAACATAAGCGCCCCTCCTTCCTTGACGATACGCTTCGATGCGAATGTTATTGTCTAATACTTTAGTTTTTGTGAAGGTTAATTGAGGTGAAGCTTCTAAACTTTCAAAGCCACGACCACCTACAGCAGAAGTAGCCTCAGTACCACCGATAATTGTATTTCCTATGTAAGTTACAACTTTATCAAAATTCATCGTTTCTACAAAGGAACTAATGATAGCTGAACCACCTTCGACTAGAACTGATGTATAGCCTAGTTTTCCAAGTTTGGTAAGAATATCATCAATAGATAATTTCTTAATATCAATAACGATATCAGTACTCTTACTTTTACGTGTAGAAATAGATTCTACAATCGTAACAATGGCACCAACCTTTTCTAAAGCTTGAATCCGCTCCTTTGGACAACCTTTAGATACAAAGATATGAACCTTGCGATTTTCTATGTCAAAAACCTGACTATTAGTAGGTGTTCTACCTAGACTATCTAAGATAATTACATCCGGTTGATGAACATGTATGGGCTCATCAAGTATACTTGTATCTAATAAAGCCTCTGATAATTCAGCATCAGTTAAACGACAGTTTAATTGAGGATTATCTGCCAAAATTGTACCAATACCGACAAGCATCGCATCATGTGTGGCACGCAGTACATGGCCATCGCGGCGAGAGGACTCATTTGTAATCCATTGGGATTGGCCTGTAAAAGTGGCAATCTTACCATCTAGTGACATAGCACTCTTTATAGTTACAAAGGGTTTACCTGTCTGTATATACGTAAAGAAATGCTCATTGAGTTCAGCACATTCTTCACTACATAGGGGGCACACAACCTCTATGCCTGCCTCACGGAGTAAATCCATGCCCTTTCCAGATACTAGCGGATTAGGATCTGTACTACCTACTACGACTTTAGCTATGCCAGCTTCGATAATACGCAGCGCACAAGGTGGCGTTTTACCATAATGAGAGCATGGCTCTAATGTTACATATAAAGTAGCACCTTTAGCATTATCACCAGCTTGGTTTAAGGCATGAACCTCAGCGTGAGCTGTACCAGCTTTATGATGATAACCTTCACCGATTATTGTATTGTCTTTAACCACTACGGCACCAACCAAAGGATTTGGCGAAGTATGCCCTGTGGCTAATTTTGCCAGTGCAATGGCGCGTTTCATATATGCTACGTCATCCACCATATCACCTCAATAAAAAAAGGACTATATACATAGTCCTTGGGTAATCATAAATACGCACGTTAAATGTGCTTCGTCTTTTCTCATCCAGACTATACTGTCGGTATCGGAATTGCACCGATTCATACCCATAAGGTTCGCGGACTATACCGCCGGTAAGGAATTTCACCTGTCCCCAAAGACTCATCTATTTTGTTTCTGAATTAATAGTAACACTTTTATTATGGTTATGCAAGAATCAGAGTTTTGTATTGAGAAAAGATATTAAATATTGAACCTATAATAAAAATACTATTATTATATTTCTATTTTTTTTAGATGGAAAATATGTTAATACAAACAATATAAACATATATAAACTATCTATACATTAAATAGTGATATTTATCACATAATTACATTACAAACAGGTCTAATATAATATATATATATGGTTTTGATAACCATGCGTAATTGATATTGTTTATTAAATATAGGTGATAATATGGCAAAAAAACGAATTTCTGATGTACTTATAGAAGTCTTAGCCAATGCGGGTATCGATCGCATTTATGGTATCACTGGCGATAGTTTGAATTCTGTAAACGATAGTTTACGTCGCAATGGTAAGATTGCCTTTGAGCATGTGCGACACGAAGAAACAGCAGCCTTTGCTGCAGGCGCAGAAGCTTCTTTAACTGGAAAACTTACAGTTTGTGCAGGTAGTTCTGGTCCTGGTAACTTACATTTGATCAACGGCTTATTCGATTGTCATCGCAATCGTGTACCAGTATTGGCTATTGCTTCTCATATTCCACAATCCGAAGTAGGATTAAATTATTTCCAAGAAACTCATCCAGAAAATTTATTCAAAGAGTGCTCTTGCTTCTGTGAGCTTATATCTAATCCTAAACAAATGCCTGAAATTCTATTCCGTGCTATGAATGCCGCTGTAGGTAATCAAGACGTTGCCGTTATTGTCCTTCCTGGTGACGTGGCTGTAATGGAAATGGAAATCGATGAATTACCAGTATGGCATCACCCTCGTTTACCTCACATCGTTCCACAACGCGATGATATTGAAGAAATGGCAGCTCATTTAGAAACAGGTAAACGTATTACTCTATTCTGTGGTGCAGGTTGTGAAGGTGCACATGATGAAGTGGTAGAATTAGCAAAACGCTTACAAGCACCTGTAGTACACGCTTTCAGAGGTAAAGAATGGGTTGAATGGGATAACCCATATGATGTAGGTATGACAGGTCTATTAGGCTATACATCTGGTTATCGTGCTATCGAGCAATGCGATACACTTGTCATGCTTGGTACAGACTTCCCTTACCGACCTTTCTATCCAGAGAATGCAAAGGTAATCCAAGTTGATAGAGATCCTAGTGCATTAGGTCGTCGTGTACCACTTACTCAAGGTATTATTGGTACCGTAAAAGATACATTGAAAGAATTATTACCTCTTATAGGTCAACGTGGAGATACTGAATTTATCGACACTGTCCGCAAAGCATATACTAAGTTTAGAGGAGACTTAGACAGCTATGCTGTAGCTGAACCAGATGGTGTAGCAATTCATCCGCAATACTTCGTAAATCGTCTTAATAAATTAGCTGCTGACGATGCTATCTTTACCTTTGACGTAGGTACTCCAGTAATTTGGACTGCGCGTCACTTAAAAACAAATGGCAAACGTCGTATCTTAGGTTCTTATAATCACGGCTCTATGGCTAATGCTATGATGCATGCCATCGGCGCTCAAAATGCATGTCCAAATCGTCAAGTCATTTCCCTCTCCGGTGATGGTGGTTTCACAATGATGATGGGCGAAATGCTAACATTGAAACAACTTAACTTACCAGTTAAAATCTTTGTATTCAACAACGAAGAACTTAGCTTCATCGCTATGGAAATGAAAGCTTCTGGTTACTTAGACTATGCTACAGACTTTGTAAATCCAGACTTTGGTAAACTTGCTGAAGCAGCTGGTATCAAAGGTGTAAGCATTACAAACTCTAGAGAAGTAGACGAAAAAATCATGGAAGCTCTCAACCATAATGGTCCTGTTATCGTCAATGTTCGCGTAGACAAACAAGAACTTGCTATGCCTCCTAAAATTGCTTACCAACAAGCTAAAGGCTTCAGCAAATACTTGATCAATGCAATCCTTGACGGCCGTGGTACAGAGCTTAAAGAAATGGCCAAAACAAACTGGATGAAATATAAATCCTTATACTAAAACCTGCCAAATATTCAAAATCTGTCAAATAAATAAACTGCAAAACTTTCAAAAAAATAGGTGTCATCAAATGATGACACCTATTTTTTTGATTAATTTTAATCATATACTGTTATAAAACCTTCAGTCCATCCCCTTAAATTAAGAGTGATAGTATCTATTCCTAAACACTCTATGCCATGTACTTTAAATATATCCCAGGTTTTATACCACTCTATTGCTTTCTCTGCATATTTTAAAGTACTAAATAAACCTATGTATCCTGAACATGTATAATAATCATCTATATCATAATCATACCAAACACCATAAACTTTATTGTTTATTATTTCATAACTAACTTCATTACCTATATGAGCACAATCATTTAAATAGTGAGTTGTTATCGAAAATGAATCATCAGCCAAATCAGAAAAACCTATCAAATTTTTTGACTCAGTTAATGCTTTTTCTGCTAATGATAATTTAGAATAAAAGCCTAGGCCAAAATACTCTGTATAAGGTAACTCATTATTCTTTTTATAGTGAGCTACAGCTTCATATATTGGAACTCTCATAATTAACCAACTCGTTACAAAAAAAAACAATATAAATATGACACTCTAATAATTTCTATCTATAATAATCGTCCTCGTAATCATCTTTATACCGTATTGCATCGAGATCTGATGGGGATAGCACATTACCTTCTTTATCAACATATTCTCTAAATTCGTTATAATATACGCCTGGAATATCTGATTCTTCTAGTTCAGGTATATCCTCTGACTCAATATCCCAAAATTCTATCTCCACAGATTGATTTTTACATTCCTTTGTCAAATTACAACACTCCCTAGTACAAATAATATATCTTAATTGTATTGTAGCAAAATATACAAAAATAAGCACTATATCTGTTTTCAGGTATAGTGCTTACTTTGTATTAAGACTAATCTTATATTTAATTATGCCCCAAAGAGTGACATTTGTTCGTCTTCAGGTAGTTCACCACAGCATTTGAGTTCTTTCATAAGATCAATGATAGTGTTAGATACCTTACAACGACGTTGCAAGTCTTTTAGAGAAGTAAACGGACGTTCTTCTCGTTCAGCTACGATAGCATCAGCTACTGTTTCACCAAGGGAATCTATAGCAAGAAATGGCGGCAATAAAGCACCATCTTTAATGCTAAAGCGTCTAGCTTCGGAGTGTTGAATATCTACATTAATAAATCGATAGCCACGTTGGTACATTTCCATGGATACTTCTAAGGCGCTCATAAGATCCTTATCTTTAGGACTGGCAGCTCGATCAAGAGCCTTAATACGGTTAAACTCAGTCATTTGCGTTTTAAGATCTCCCGTCATAATGCGCAAATCAAAGGCCTTAGCCCGAATGGAGAAGTATGCTGCATAGAATGCCAATGGATGATATACCTTAAACCATGCAATGCGGAAGGCCATCATTACATAAGCTACCGCATGGGCCCGTGGGAATAGATAGGAAATCTTTTTACAAGATTCAATAAACCACTCAGGAATATTGTTTTCTCTCATTTCTGCTTCGAATTCCGTCGTCGCTTGACCTTGTTTATTCCGCTTTTCAATGCCCTTCCCTTTACGCACATTTTCCATTACAAAGAAACTATGCTTTCGATCCATACCGCGATGAATTAAGAAGTTCATTACGTCATCACGAGTAGAGATGGCTTCGTTCAACTTACAAGTGCCATTCTTGATAAGGTCTTGCGCATTATCGAGCCATACGTTGGTACCATGAGAGAAACCAGAGATACGCACTAAGTCGGAGAACGTTTGAGGACGAGAGTCTTCTAGCATGCCCCGTACAAATTTCGTACCACATTCTGGTACAGCCAAGCTAGCTACTTGGTCTCCTTGTAATTGCTCAGGTGTTAAGCCAATACCCTCTGTAGAGGAGAATAGACTTAAAGTACGAGGATCATCGAATGGAATAGTTTTAGCATCGATACCAGTCAAATCCTCTAGCATACGAATGATAGTAGGATCATCATGGCCTAAAATATCAAGCTTAGTCATACGACCTTCGATGGAGTGATAGTCAAAGTGTGTTGTTAGTACGCCGCTTTCCTTCTTATTCGCCGGATGTTGTATAGGCGTAAAGTGATGCACATCCATATCGCGAGGACAAACCATGATACCGCCTGGATGTTGTCCAGTAGTATTCTTTACGTTTGTAAAGCCTTTTGCTAGATGTTCAAAGAAACCACTACGAGCTTGAATATCTCGAATTTCGGCGTACTTTTTAACATAACCAAAGGCCGTTTTATCCGCAATAGTACCGATTGTACCAGCTTTAAATACATTGTCACGTCCAAATAGCTCTTCCGTATATTTGTGAGCTTTAGCTTGGTAATCACCAGAGAAATTAAGGTCAATATCTGGAACCTTATCACCTTCGAAACCAAGGAAGATAGCAAACGGAATATCATGACCATTAGTTTGTAGCGCATGACCGCATTCAGGACAGTCTTTACGAGGCAAGTCAAAGCCACCTGCATATTCGCCCTTTTCAAAGAATTCTGAATATTTACAATTAGGGCATACATAATGCGGCGGTAACGGATTTACCTCGGTAATCTCAGACATGGTTGCTGCAAAGGAAGAACCTACAGAACCACGAGAACCTACGAGGTACCCATCATCAAGAGATTTTTTTACCAGTTTATGCGCAATGTAATACAATACGCCGTAACCATTGGAGATAATACAATCGAGCTCATAATCGAGACGCTCTTGTACTACGCGAGGCAATGGATCACCATAAATGGCTTTCGCATTTCGATAGCACATTTCTGTGAAAGCTTCATCGGCACCTTCAATTTTTGGTGAGTATGTACCATCAGGAACTGGCTTAATATCTTCAATGCTATCATTGATAGCACGAGTATTGGTAACAACTATTTCATAAGCTTTTTCTTCACTTAAATAAGGGAAAGATTCAAGCATTTCATCAGTTGTACGCAAATGTAAATCCGGTTGTTCATCTGCATCTGGATAGCCACAAGCAGTTAACATGATTTCACGATAAATCTTTTCTTCTGGCGTCAAATAGTGAACGTCACAAGTAGCACATACAGGTTTGTTTAAGGCCTCACCTAATTCGATAACTGTTTTGTTCATATCGATAAGAGCTTGCTCATCTGGCATAAGGCCTTTACGAACCAAGAACATATTATTCGTATGTGGCTGAACTTCTAAATAATCATAGAAGGAAGCTACTTCTAACAGCTCTTCCTTGGTTGCACCGCGAACAATGGATTGCATAAGTTCACCAGCTTCACAAGCAGAGCCTATAATAATGCCTTCACGATGTTCTTCAATAACAGAACGAGGCAAACGAGGTCTCACCTTATAGTGTTCAAGGTGAGAAATAGATATCATCTTGTACAGATTGCGCAAACCTACCATATTTTTAGCTAATAAGATAATATGGTATCGTTTATCTTTTTCTTTCTTCTTTTTCTTATCTACAACAGGTTCTTCATCACGAGCTACCGTTTCATCTTCAATGAGATAGCCTTCTACACCATAAATAACCTTAACGCCCAACTCTTTACCAAGGGCTTGCGCCTCTGGGAAGGCTTGAACAACGCCGTGGTCAGTAATAGCAACTGCTGGATGACCCCATTTTTTTATTGTTTTGAATAAATCTTTAACAGATACGAGGGCATCCTTGTCGCTCATCTTAGTGTGTAAGTGAAGCTCTACACGAGAGTCTGGACGGTTTTCAGTGCGTACCACACTAGTCGTTTCCAAAGCTTCAATACTGCGAATAGATAAAATGTAGTCTTTATCAAAGCGATCATCAAAGCTGACGCTACCTTGTACACGAACACGTTGCAAGCCTTTTAATTGTTTAAGTAACGCATCCCCTTCTTCAGGACTGTTTGTAAACTTGATGAACTTAATACTATTCGTATCATCTACAATACTGCCGTTAACGATACTTTTACCAGTCTTAGTATCACGTTTATCTAAGCCTACTAATACACCTTCAAAGATGACACTAGGTGTATCCAAGGTACCCATAATTTTAGAAGTGACCCCTTCAATTTTAGGGCCTAAAATCATGCCTTCATCAGTAGGTGCATCCTTCGGTGCACGACGAGGATATTTTCCATCCCCTTCACTACCTTTAGCAGTAGGTTTTGTAGTACTTTTATGTGCAAAACCTTTACTTGCTTTAGGTGTACTGCTCACAGATGTGATAGTATCACTATTGCTAGATGCTGCAGCCGTTTGATTAGAACGAGATACAACGACAGGACTATTATTAAAATAACCAAGTTCTACAGCTTCAACAAATGGTGCAAAATCATCATCAAACTCGGCAAAGTCATCTTCATAATCATAACCAGCAAAGGATTTACCTCTAGGCGCTTGGTTTTTAGCCTCTTCAGCTTCCCGTTGTGCCTCTGCGGCCTCAATCCATTCACCTGCACCACAGCCACCACCATAATAATAGGTATCTAAACCTTCCCCAGTTTCAGTATCTACTTTCCAAGCAAAACAGCATGCTGTATCAGTATTGGTTGGAATATCATCAAAGGATATATTCTTCTCCTTATACCAAGCAGATAATCTGTCACGTAGACTTAGTAGTGTAGAAAACGCAGAGTCCGCAGCTTGTATCGTCACATGTTGGCTATGACAGTTCACATAGAAGGATGATTTCTTATTCTGTTTTGGTACAACACGATAACGTACTTTCATTTTTATCCCTTATACCCACAATAGGTAATACATAAATCTCTAAATCGCCAAATATCGCCCTTACTACTACGACTATCGAGGATAATCTCATACAAGCCTTTTAATAGAGCTCGTAATGCTTTCGTAGAAATCCGAGAACTCGCTTCATAAGCCAGTTTAATCGGATACGGTTTAAATGACGAATCATAGTCCTTACACAAGTTTTGTATGGCTTGAACAGACATTCCCGCTTGTCGACATTCACTAACCAGTAGCTGTAAACGTAATTGCCCCTCAATATAGCTCATAGCACGGTCTAATTCTTTATAGCCAAACATAAATGGAAATAGTTCAAGCAATGTATCAATATCTCGTTTTAACAGAGCCTCTTTAAAGGTAAAAATATTTTTAGCTCCGTAATCACTGCCATTTTCTTCGAGGAATTCTTTAGTAATGACTTTTTCCCCTGTAATTTGCAAGAAATAACGATCAAATTCGGTTCTCATAAAAGAAACTGGTACATCTTGCCACAAATCGATGAGATGAGCTACATATTCCTGTGCATCAGGCGTCATTTTAAAGCCATGAGACGTACAGTACTGACGTATCCACATCACAAGGTCTGCCCCTTCAAGTCGCTTGCATTGGTGATTTGGTATTTTATCCAGAATCTCTTTATTCTGTTTAATCCGTTTATCAATCATATCATGATAAATCAACAGAATGGGATTATCCCCATTATATTCCATTATGAGCTCATACAATGGAATCCAAGCATCGCTATTTTTGCCGCTTTTACGAATGATAGGCAAATTAACTAAGCAGAATACCTTTCGATCCCCAAAAAGTGAATCTTCACATAGCTTTTCACTTATCTTCTGTGGTCCAGCTTCGTCGTCTAATACTGTCACTGGAAGGTCTGGATAGGCACTTAAAAATTTGCGTTTTTCTTCTTCAATTAATTGTGGCTCATCGCCATAAATGAGTTGAATATGTGCCATAGCTCCTCCTTTCACAGATAAATATCCTCAATATAGCTGTACCCCATTATATACATGTGTTCTGATGAAGGATCCACATCGCGTAACGCACCGTGGGGACTTCCAAATAGAACCGTACTAGTAGGTGAAATACGTCCAATGTCAGCCATTACACTAGACCGACTCGTTATATATAATGATTTAGTCTTATCATTTAATTTTAGATTTTTTTCTCTACTTTGTCCATTATATACGACGATTTGGTTCATACTATTTTTATATACCACCTTTGCAGAACCGTTACTGTGAAAGTACTCGACGTTTACTCTTTTAGGATGTACTCCATAGGCTCTAATGGCTTGATTAATAAGCCTTTCATTAGGTGCAGTCTTAATATGATCCGGCGCATCGATGAATAGATGTGCCCCTTCATGATTTGGTTCTATACAAAGTAAAACATTACATTGCTTCATTGGAATATAATGAACTAATGTCTCCTGGTGATGATGCATAACATAATAGGACGTGCCAAAGGTTAATATCATTAAAGATAATGATATAACTACATGAACAGTATATCTTTTTCTATGCGTCAAAAAATACGTAAATAAGCCTAATAGCACATAATAGATATAAGCACAATAAGGATGCATCATGCCAAGCCAAAGTAGACTGCCACTACGGCCTAACACATGATTTAAATATAAAGATATTCGCAATAGTACATCTACTAAAGACCATATTAACGATATAGGGAGTACATAACTGATTAAAGTACTTACAAAGATTAAAACTATGGATATATCTAATAGTGGCGCCACTATACAGGCTGCTAGCAAACTAGCTATGCTGATATAGTGAAAGTAATAGAGCTGTAACGGCAAAATTAATAACTGTGCAGATACACATAATACTAAAGGTGTTTTTATCCATCTTGGCAGCCACTGTATCCGCTCGTATAATACCTTTCCCCATATGAGCAAACCATAAGTTGCCCCAAAAGATAGTTGAAAGCTTACATCAAATAAGGAGAACGGATCATATATGACACATAAAATAGCGCATATACATAAGGCTTGTTTAGCCTGATATAATCGTCCCTTTATGTATGCCATACACATGAGAATGCTCATCATCGTAGCACGTACAACAGGTGTATCGCCGCCTACAATACCACAATATATACAAGCAACTATAATACCAAGGATTAAACATGTACGCTTTCTTAATTTAATAAATCGTCCCAGCCCATACACAAGTGCTAACAACAAAGCAATATGCGAACCTGATATGGATAAAATATGGATAAGACCTGTATAGGAAAAATCCTTCATTTGTTCTTCTCCAAGCTCACTATAATGACCACCTAAAGCTAAGGCTTGAGCTAATACCTTTTGTGGTCCCTCTAGATTATGACCAATATTTTTATCTATAGATTCGCGCAATACACCAGAAATTAATAGGCCTTTCCTATATAGTTTTTTAAAAAATGTGTCTTCATAGCGGAATATTTGTAATTCTTTGTTACTAGCAGAACGATATACACCATCATAGATCCGACCTCTAGTATTAGAGCTCATATATCGGCCTCTAAGATTTATACGACCCTCCTCTTCAATGAGAAATAATGGCTTTGGTGTACCTTCAATAATTGCATATTCTCCTAGTCCTATGGGATAGTTCGTAGTAGATACCTTTGAGTATACCTGCAAACGCCCCTGTGCTTTAATATAGTCATTTTTTGCAGTATCTTTATAGGGATGTAGACCATGGATTTCAATAGTATATTTGTAATAGTCCTGTCCGTTCAGATTTACTTTTTCAGGAGCCTCTACAACCGTACCAAGGTATTCCCCTTCTTGGTGTAAATAATATGATGTATAACTATTAAAATTTATAATCCGTAAATCAGTTTGATAATACGATAAACCAACTAAAAGAAAGACTAAGACTATTAACTTGCTAAGTGAATGCCCTCTATCAGACGTTTGTAATGCGTTAAACGATTGTAATGCTTTAAAAATACCCACAACTATAATAGCTAATCCCATAGCTAAGATGTAGCGCATCTGATTAAGTACTGGATAATATTGACCGTATCCTAATATTGTACCCACTATTATAGAACCCAATATAACATGTGCCCATTGACTATGTGTTAAAGCTTTACTATTATCGTTAACAGCATATCCATCAAGTAAGAGTCCATTATTCTGGCTATTTTGATGACTAAATTGTAATTTTGTCTTTAATCTTTTTAAATACTCCATCACCAATGCCCTTCACCCCCTTGATGCCTTCAACAGATGTAAAGGGACCTTTTTGTGATCGATATTCCTCTATTCTTTTAGCCATAGCAGGACCAATGCCTGGAAGAGAATCTAGGTCTTTTGCAGTAGCTGTATTAATATTTATCTTATTACCACGCAATAATGCTTCAGGATTTCCATGAAAGTTAAATACTACGTGGATATGATCTCCTCCGGTAACTGATTTAGCCATATTGATAGACTCTACATCTGCATACGGTAACAGTCCTCCTGCTAGCTTGATAACATCTCCTACTGTTGCAGAGCTTTCTAGCTCATATAGACCAGGTGAGACTACGGCCCCCGTAATATAAGCAATAGGTTTATTGGATATTTCTGCTACATTTGATATAGAAGAATTTCCATCTATTGCCCCTTCAACAAGGACAGAATCTGTTTCATCTGTTATAATAGGCCATAGGAAATAAATTCCTACTAAAATACATAGGATTAATATAATTATCATATACGGCTTCAATTTATATTTCATAGTGCACCTCCTACTGAAGGATTTCCCTATAAAATACTAAAGTCCTATCGTTGACTCTATTGGTCACATAAGCAGGACTTTTATAATTGATGTCGAATAAAAGGAGTATTCATGAATCAAGAAACATTAAAAAAATACGCCCATACATTACTAAAGTACGGCGTAAATTTACAGCAAGATCAAACATTAGTTATTTCTGTTGATGTAGAAAATAAAGACTTTGCAGTAATCGTTACTGAAGAAGCCTATGAACTAGGCGCAAAAGAGGTAGTTCTTAACTGGAGATGTTCCCCTATCGCTCGTCAACGTTTATTACATGCTAAAGAATCTGTCTTAGAAAAGCCTGCTAACTGGATTCCTGAATTCTATAAGCAGTACATCGACGATAAAGCAGCATTTTTATCGTTAATCAGTGCCAATCCTAAAGCACTAGAAGGTATCCCAACAGATCGTATTTCCTTACAGTCTCGCAATTTAAATAAAGCCTTATCCTTCTATCATACAGCCATTATGAACTCTTCTGTTACATGGTGTGTTGCCTCTGTACCAACCGTTCTATGGGCCGATTTACTTGGCTATGAAGGTACTGACGAAGAAAAAATTGACCAATTATGGGTAACATTATTAAAACTTTGCCGCATTGAAGGTATCGAACCGAAAGATACATATCGTCATCACATGGCAAAATTGCGTCACCGCTGTGAAGCTTTGAATAAATTAGACTTAAAATCTTTGCGTTACACCTGTGAAAACGGCACCGACCTTTTATTAGAATTACCAGAAGGCCATATCTGGCTAGGTGGTGAAGAATCTTCTAAAGATGGTACTATTTTCAATGCTAATATTCCTACAGAGGAAGTGTTCTCTGCCCCTCAATATAATGGTGTAAATGGCGTTGTGCACAGCACAAAACCATTGATTTACCATGGCAATACGATTTCTGATTTCTCCTTCACGTTCAAAGAAGGTAAAATCGTGGAATATACTGCAAAAGAAGGTTATGAAGTGCTAAAAGAATTAGTAGAAACTGATGAAGGCTCCCACTACCTTGGTGAAGTAGCATTGGTGGATCACTTCAGCCCAATTAGCCAATCTAATCAAATCTTCTACGAAACATTGTTTGATGAAAATGCGTCCTGCCACTTAGCCATTGGCGCATCTTATCCTACATGCCTCAAAAACAGCGATGGTTTATCTGAAGAAGAATTAAAAGAACGCGGCCTTAACCACTCCTTAACACATGTGGACTTTATGATTGGTCATGAACGCATGAATATTAAGGGATACACTCGTGATGGTCAAGCTATTGATATTATGATTGATGGTCGTTTACAAGTATAATTATTAGGCCACAACCTATTATGTAACTAAGATAAAGAAAAGCCCCTACCTACTTATAGTAGATAGGGGTTTTCAAGTATCAACACATGTTACACCGTAATATGTAAAGTACGTCCTGTAGGTTTATATTCAATAATTTCTACACCAGCTGTTTTGAGCATCCGTTTAGATGCCTTAACCTCTTTTGTATCTTTGTAGAGATCATCTCGATAGATAACAGCCTTAATGCCACTTTGAATAATGGCTTTTGCACATTCATTACATGGGAAAAGGGTTACATAGATCTTAGAGCCCTCTAGAGAGCCTCCTCGATAGTTTAAGATCGCATTGAGTTCGCTATGTACAGTATAGAAGTATTTATTATCGTCTGCTGTATCCCGTTCCCATGTGAAATCATCATCACTACAGTTTAAAGGCATACCATTGTAACCGATAGATAGAATTTTATTATCGTTACTTACGATGCATGCACCAACTTGCGTATTTGGATCTTTGGAACGTTGTGCCGCTAAAATGGCAACGCCCATGAAGTATTCATCCCAAGAAATATAATCGCTACGTTTTGCCATAATTACCTCACTTAAAAATAAGCCCCCTTCTACCTATGTAGTTGGGGGCTTACATTATTAAACGAATAGAATATCGTTATTTAACAACGATATTTACAAGTTTACCAGGAACATAAATAACTTTTACGATATTTTTACCTTCTGTAAACTCTTGAACACGGCTAGATTCTTTAGCCATTGTTTCTAATTCTTCTTTCGTAATATTTACGGAAACAGTAAGTTTATCGCGAACTTTACCATTTACTTGCAATACTACTTCTACTTCGTCTACTACAAGAGCAGATTCTTCGTATACAGGCCAGTTTTCAGTATGGATGGATGTAGTTTCACCTAATTCATGCCATAATTCTTCTGTAATATGTGGAACGAATGGAGCTAATAGAAGTAATAAGGAATGAGTCAATTCATTAGCTAATGCGCTATTGATTGTGTCAGCTTTGTCCTTATGAGCATACATAGCATTTACAAGTTCCATGATAGCAGAAATAGCTGTATTGAAGTTGAAGTTGTTATCGAGATCTTCTGTAACTTTTTTGATAACCCGGTGTAACTCACGACGCAATGCGAATTCATCTTTTGTAAGTTCACCAGTTACATTTTTCTTACCTTCTTCGTTGTACGCATCAACAATACGCCATACACGACCTAAGAAACGATAAGAGCCTTCAACACCTTGGTCGGACCAATCAAGGTCACGATCTACAGGAGCCGCAAATAGAATGAACAAGCGCGCCGTATCTGCACCATAAGTATTGATAATTTCTTCAGGAGAAACTACATTACCTTTGGATTTAGACATTTTGCTGCCTTCTTTAAGAACCATACCTTGTGTCAACAAGCCACGGAATGGTTCGTTAGCTTCGATAAGACCTAAATCGTGAATAACTTTCACAAAGAAGCGAGAGTACAACAAGTGCAAGATAGCATGTTCAATACCACCGATATATTGGTCAACATTCATCCAGTAGTTAGCGATTTTTTTATCGAATGGAGCTTGGTCGTTTTTAGCGTCTGTATAGCGCAAGAAGTACCAAGAGGAATCAATGAAAGTATCCATTGTATCTGTTTCACGACGTGCAGGACCGCCACATTTAGGGCATGTAGTGTGCAAGAAGCTTTCAGATGTAGCCAATGGAGATACTGCACCAGATTCAAATTTAACATCCTCTGGCAAGCGTACTGGCAACTCTTCCTCAGGAACGAGTTGTTCACCGCATTTTTCGCAATATACTACAGGAATTGGCACACCCCAGTAACGTTGACGAGAAATCAACCAGTCACGAAGGCGGAAGTTTACTTTACCTTCACCAATACCGCGCTCATTAAGTGCAGCTGTAATATTTTTACGAGCCTCTTCAGATGTTTGGCCGTTAAATTCACCAGAGTTAACTAGGATACCATCTTCATGGTACCATTCTTGCCATTTTTCAAGGCTATATTCTTCGCCTTCACAAGCAACAACTTGTTTAATAGGCAAGTCATATTTATGAGCAAATTCCCAGTCCCGTTCATCATGTGCAGGGGAACCCATTACAGCACCAGTACCATAATCAACTAATACATAGTTTGCAATCCATACTGGAACTTGTTCACCAGACATAGGATTTACTGCATAGGAACCAGTAAACATACCTTCTTTAGGTGTATCTGTGGATGTACGATCGATGTCGCTCATATTGCGCATACGCGTAATGAAAGCTTCTAGTTCAGCTTTATTAGGAGCATTTTCGATAAGGCGTTCTACATATGGATGTTCAGGAGCCAATACAACATAGCTTACGCCATAAATCGTATCTACACGAGTTGTATACACAGATACGCGTTCATTAATGGATGATACTTCGAAGGAGAACTCTGTACCTTCAGAACGACCGATCCAGTTCTTTTGCATCAATTTAACCCGTTGTGGCCAGTGATCAAGAGTATCTAAATCCGTCAACAAGCGGTCCGCATATTCAGTGATGCGCAAGAACCATTGAGACAAATCTTTTTTCTCAACAGTGTGGTCACAACGCCAGCATGCGCCATCGATTACTTGTTCATTTGCCAATACAGTATGGCATGTTTCACACCAGTTTACTTTAGCTTCTTTTTTGTATGCTAAGCCTTTTTTATAGAACTGTTGGAAGAACCATTGCGTCCATTTATAGTAATCTTCTTTGCAAGTTGCTACTTCGCGGTCCCAGTCGTAGGACAAACCAAGTGCTTTTTGTTGCAATTTCATATTCTCAATGTTATCAAGAGTCCATGTTTTAGGTGCAATGCCATGTTTGATAGCTGCATTTTCTGCAGGCATACCAAAGGAGTCCCAACCCATTGGATGCAATACGTTAAAGCCCTTCATTTTTTTGAAGCGAGCTACTACATCACCAATGGAATAGTTACGCACGTGACCCATGTGTAAATTACCAGATGGGTACGGGAACATTTCTAATACATAGTATTTTTCTTTAGATTCATCATATTCTGTTTTAAATGTATGGTTATCTTCCCAATACTGTTGCCACTTTTTCTCAAGATCTTGGGCTACATATTTTTCGTTCATGTAGGGGCCTCCTCATATGGTCAACCTCATTAGTTGCCGTTTTATAATCAATATTTTTATTTTACTACTTCAAGTAAAAGCAGTCAAACACTAGCGTTTCACTACTTGTACAGAATTTGTGATACGCTTTTTCTCTGCTTTTGCTTCCTCAGCTTGACGTTTTTTCTCAGCTTTTGCTTGTTCAGCTTCTTCTTTAGCTTTGCGTTTTGCCGCTTCTTTTTCTTCTTTAGCCTTGCGTTTCGCTTCTGCTTTAGCCGCTTTAGCCTTTTCTTTTTCTTCTAAGCGCAATTTATATTGTTCAAGCTTAGTTAATGGTTTTGTTTCCTCTACTACAGGTTCAGGAACAACTTCGGTAGCAGATTTAGGAATGCCACGTCCTAAGTCTTTACCTTGAATCATAGCAATAGTAGATTCATCTTCAAATCCTTTACGCCATGCAGCAAAACCACCCAGCTTTAATTCTTTTACAAGATCAAGCTTTAACCCTAAAGACGTATTATCTTCAAACCAAATGCGATCGGAGCCAGAGCCAGTTGGGATAGATAAATAATATAATTTTAATCGATCATCCCAAGTCATTTTATCTTTGTGGTTTGCAAAGTAGGTACCAGTATTCTTCATAGCCAATGTTTCACCCTTAGCATAGCCATTTGTATCATGCCACAAACGCATATAGAATGGTACACCAAGCACTAACTTTTGAGATGGAACCTCTGAAAGCATTCTTTCAGTATGGTTACGAACCCAAGGATAACTTGCAACAGGACCTGCTGTAGTACTCTTAGCCCATGTTTCGTCATAAGCCATAAGAACCACATAGTCTACGGAATTAGCAAGGACACTACGGTTATATACTAAAGACCATTCAGGACTATCAGAATAGCCCGTTACATCGATAGATGTTTTAATATTATATTGGTGTAAATGATTAGACAAATATGCTACAAACGCTGTTAAACGATCTCGGTCAGCATAATCGATGTTTTCAAAGTCGAAGTTATAACCATCAAAGCCATAAATATAGGCATATTGAATAAGGTTATGAGCATATTTTTTCCATACCGATTGGTCCGCTAAAATGCCACTAGTAAAGCCTGGATCAAATCGATTCGTAATCAATGGCCATACGTGGTAACCTTTACTCTTATAATCATTAACATAATCAATGCTTACATTAGGACTTGCTTCTAGGCCGAGGCTATGTAGTTTAAACCAACTTGGAGAGATAATATTATCCCCGCTTACATTAAGTTTAGCTTGATATGGAGCCCCTTCTGTCGGCCATGGGTCGAATGCCCAAGACAATGGAGTTTGCAATGTATATGGGGCTTTTACCGTTGATGCTTGCGGAGCAGGACCTAATGTTACTTGTCCGTTAGTTTTTGTATAACTAACGCCAAGCATTGTTGGTTCAGACTCGATATCAACGTAGTTAATACCATTTTGTTTAGTAATTGGCAATTTAACAGGTTCACCAACGGCTGCAGGATTTAATACAACCGTATTACCTTGTAATTCAGTTTGAGGCACATACACCGTATATGCTGTTTTATATTGATTTGCTTCGTAATGACGCGTTGTGGTCGCTAGAAATTGCTCTAACGGCACCAACACCTCTGCCTGTACGGCAGTCGTAGATAATGCGGACATTACTAAAGCTGTTAATGATTTTAAAATAGTAGATTTGCGAATCATGTACTCTCCTAACTCTAGTTCCCATACTGGGATACAATATCAATCTCTATATTATAACATATTATATAGAGTTCATCTCTTTTCTTGCATGAAGGGTACATGTAATTTATAATTTAGTTTATGTACTAATAAAAATTATCACATAAGGAGTTTTATATGCATCAATATTTATTTTTTATAGGGGACTTTCCCATTAGAGCCTACGGCACTATGTTGGCATTGGCTATCATCTGCGGTGCCTCTGTAGCGTACGTATTGTTAAAGAAAGATGGTCGTGGTTGGCATGAGCACATCATTGACTTCTCCATTACAGTTGCTGTAGCAGGCCTTATCGGTGCTCGCCTATGGGATGTATTCTTCTTTGACTGGGATTATTATGGCAACCATCTATTGGAAATCCCCTTCGTTTGGCAAGGTGGCATGGCCATCCAAGGTGGTGTTGTACTAGGCACAATTGCGGGCTACTGGTATCTTCGTAAAAACAATATCGACTTCTGGGCCTTTGCCGATCTATTTGCACCAGCATTGATTTTGGCACAATCTGTAGGCCGCATGGCAAATCTTTTAAACGGCGATGCCTTCGGTCATCCTACGGGCGGTAATTATGGTATTATATATCCTGAAAGCACCCTTGCATACCGCACCTACGGCAATCAACCACTATGGCCTGCCGAAGTGTGGGAAGGTCAGATCGATATTCTTATCTTTGTTGCCCTTTTATTGTTCGGTTCCTTCAAACATGCTAAAGGCCAAGTATTTGTCCTATACGCTATTCTCTACTCTACAGCTCGTTTCTTCTTAGAGTTCTTGCGTGGCGATTATGTAAATCTTACATTAGGTTTAAAATCTGCTCAAATGACTAGCCTTGTAGCAATTATTGTGGGCATCTGTGTATTTATCTATCTAGGCTATCTAGAAAAGAAAAATCAAGCTGTTGTAGTGGCTACAGAACCGACAGTTAAAACTAAAAAGCGTAAATAAAACAGTTAATAATAAAAAAATCCTTCATTCATAGGTATACCCTTTGAATGAAGGATTTTTTTATATGTAAGCTATGATTTACGATTTTATGTAAGCTATGATTTACGATTTTCCTAGCATGCTAGATTAATACATAAAAACCTTATCTTACAAATTTTCTTTAGCTTTTAAAGCATCCAGCTCTTCTAGTGCACGATTAGCAATC
Source organism: Veillonella sp. S13053-19 (assembly GCF_002959835.1). Classification (NCBI taxonomy): domain Bacteria; kingdom Bacillati; phylum Bacillota; class Negativicutes; order Veillonellales; family Veillonellaceae; genus Veillonella; species Veillonella sp. S13053-19. The sequence goes on from NZ_PPDA01000008.1 coordinate 399,792, forward strand.
AGTGCATTTTTCTCTTTTTTCTTACGTACTTTTTGAGGCCATGGATCCATGATGCCAAAGTTGACATTCATCGGTTGGAAATTAGACCCTTCGTAGTTAGAAATATAGTAGCTAAGAGAACCAATCGCCGTAGTTTTAGGGAAATCAATAAATGAGCGTTCCTCTAAATAGCGTTCTACTTGAAGACCGACCATGAGACCACTGGCAGCAGATTCTAAATACCCTTCTACGCCTGTCATTTGACCAGCGAAGAATAGACGTGGTTCCTTTTTAAGTTGGAATGCATGATTCAACAACTCTGGAGAGTTAATATATGTATTGCGGTGCATGACGCCATAACGAATAAATTCAGCGTTTTCAAGACCTGGAATCATACCAAATACACGCTTTTGTTCACCCCATTTTAAATGAGTTTGGAAGCCTACCAAGTTAAACATGGTACCTTCTTTATTCTCCTTACGCAGTTGTACTACTGCATAAGACTCCTCATTAGTCCGTTTATCTACTAAACCAACTGGTTTAAGTGGACCATAGCGTAAAGTATCTTCCCCACGGCTCGCCATGATTTCTACAGGCATGCACCCTTCAAAGTAGATTTCCTTTTCAAAATCCTTCGGTTGCACAGCTTCAGCCGTAGTGAGCTCACGCCAGAATGCTTTGTATTCCTCTTCTGTCATAGGACAGTTAAGGTAATCTGCATCGCCCTTGTCGTAACGAGAGGCGGCAAATACTTTATCGTAATTCAAAGATTCTGCCGTAACAATAGGAGCTGCTGCATCGTAGAAATAAAAACCGGTTTCACCTGTTAAGGCTTTTATTTTATCGCCTAATGCTTCAGACGTAAGTGGACCAGAAGCAAAAATAACAGTGCCTTCAGCAGGAATCTCCGTCACCTCTTCATGGTGAACTGTAATATTAGGATGGCCTTTTACCTTCTCTGTCACCATTTCACTAAACAAATGACGATCAACGGCTAAGGCGCCACCGGCAGGTACAGCAGTTGCATCAGCACATTCCATAATAAGGGAACCTAAACGACGCATTTCTTCTTTTAAAAGACCTACCGCGTTTTCAATATTGCCAGCCCGCAAGGAATTACTACATACGAGCTCTGCAAATTGAGCTGTTTGGTGCGCTGGAGAACTCTTTACAGGGCGCATTTCATATAAGTCTACATGAATGCCTCGATTAGCGAGTTGCCAAGCCGCCTCAGAACCTGCTAGGCCTGCACCAATAACAATAACATTTTTATTATTCAACTGTTGTTTCCTCTTTTTTAGCTTTGCTAGACTTTTTAGACCCTTTAGATTTTTTAGACTCTTTAGATTCTTTTACAGCTTCTTCACTAGCTTCGCTTTTTTTCTTTCTTGTTTTCTTTGGTGGTCTAGTTGGACATGTTTCATTGGAACAGAACTTTTTAGTTGTCCCATTTTTATATGTCTTTTCAACCATAATAGAACCACATGTTTCACAGAAATCATGGGTTGGTTTATCCCATAATGTAAAATCACATTGTGGGTATCGATTACAGCCGTAGAATAAACGACCACGACGAGACTTACGCTCTACGATTTCCCCTTCCTTACATTTAGGACAAGTTACACCTGTCCCTACTGTAATAGGTTTAGTATTTTTACATTCTGGGAAGTTAGAACATGCTAGGAACTTACCATAGCGACCAAATTTATATACCATTGGGCTATTGCAAAGTTCACAGGTTTCATCGCTTTCCATAGATGCAATTTCAATGCGATCTACATCGCTTGCATCTTCTAGCTCTTGAGCAAATACCTCGTAGAAGTCAGATAATACTTTTACATACGTATCCTTGCCAGATGCAATAGCATCAAGCTCTTCTTCAAGATCTCGCGTAAAGCCAGTGTTGATGATTTTTTCAAAGTACGCTATCAAGAAGTCTACTACTACAAAGCCAAGTTCTGTGGGAACGAATTGTTTATTCGTATTCTCTACATAGTTACGGCTTACGATAGTATCTAGAATTGGTGCATACGTACTTGGACGACCAATACCGAGTTCTTCCAATGTTTTGATAAGACTCGCCTCAGAGTAACGAGGAGGTGGTTGCGTGAAATGTTGTTCAGGCAATACCTCCACCGTATGGGCTGCATCATTCTTTCTAAGCGCAGGCAATTGAGGAGTATCCTCTTTTTTCGCATCTTCATAAACAGCGCTAAAGCCTGGGAAGATAACACGAGAGCCTGTGGCTTTAAAGGTATAATCATTTTGAACAGTCAACTCAATCGTTGTAGATTCATTTTGTTGTGGTGCCATTTGGCTCGCCATAAAACGATTCCAAATTAACGTATATAGCTTAAGCTCATCACGACTCAAGAAGGGTTCAACCATTTTAGGTGTGAGCTCAAGAGATGTAGGACGAATTGCTTCATGCGCATCTTGAGCAGAACCCTTAGCACCATACATATTTGGTTTAGACGGATAATAATCTTCACCATAGTTGCGAAGAATATAGTCCTTAGCCATAGCTTGCATCTCTTTAGAGATACGCGTTGAGTCTGTACGCATGTACGTAATCAAACCTACGTGGCCATAGGATCCAATTTCAAGACCTTCGTAAAGATGTTGAGCAATCATCATGGTACGCTTCGCACCAAAGTTCAATTTACGCACACCATCTTGTTGCAACGTAGACGTTGTAAACGGAGGTGCCGCTTTTCGAGTACGCTTGCGCTTTTCAATATTTGTCACTACTGCATCGGCTCCACCAATTGCATCTACAATGGCTTGCGCTTCACTTTCAGTAGTAATATCGATTTTCTCGCCTCTAATATGAGTCAATTCCGCGGTGAAAGCCTCTTTTTTAGGCGTTTCAAAATTACCTTCAATAGTCCAATATTCTTGTGGCACGAAAGCTTGAATTTCTCGCTCTCGTTCACAGATAAGTCGAACTGCAACGGATTGCACACGACCTGCACTAAGGCCTTTACAAACCTTTTTCCATAATAAAGGACTCAATTTATAACCTACAATACGGTCTAATACACGGCGCGCTTGTTGAGCATCAACCATGTTCATATCGATAGTACGTGGAGACTCTAAGGCCTCTGCGACCGCATTTTTAGTAATCTCATTGAACGTAATACGACATGTAGATGTAGGATCTACGTTTAAAATGTACGCTAAATGCCAAGAAATAGCTTCCCCTTCCCGGTCAGGGTCAGTTGCGAGCAATACGGCACTGCTTTCATCGGCATAAGAAACGAGTTCATCAATAACCTTTTTACGAGTTACCAAATTGCTATAACGAGGCGTGAAATCATGTTCGATATCGATACCCATTTGAGACTTTGGCAAATCTCGCAAGTGGCCCATACTCGCCTTTACAACGTAGTTAGGACCTAAGAATTTTTCAATTGTTTTAGATTTAGCAGGAGACTCTACGATAACCAATACTTTGCCATCAGGATTATATACGCGTGGTTCACGTTGCTCTGGTGGCACGGAGGTTTGTAGTACAGATTTATCCCGTACAATTCCCATTGGAGTAAGGGCTTCTTTAGTAACCTTACGTTTTATGGTAGTACTCTCTTTCTTAGTACTTTTCTTTTTAGTATCTTTACTAGTACTAGCTGCTTTTGGCTCGCCAATAACGATTGATCGTTTAATGGACAAGTATATCACTCCTAGTCATATTAATATAGCCTCTCGGCGGATGATTCTCTATAGCCCCTTCCATTTCTAACTCTAGTAATAAGGGCTGCAGTTGTTGTAATGAAATAGAGGTCGCTTTCAAAATATCACTAACGGTGATACAACGATCATGAGGTATTTCGCTTAAGATTAGACTCCTATCCACATTAAAGCTTAACATAGAGAGCCCTTGTGTATCAACACCCTGACCATTATTCCCCATTTGATTACTATCTTTTACACTTATAGTATCTCTTTTCTTTGGTGGTGAAAGTTTTTCTTTAGTACTAAACATATCTCGCAAGGTTAAATGATATTCCTTAACGACGTCCTCATAACCAGTTAATACAAAGGCTCCATTTCTCATGAGAAATTTATTGCCATCTGCCGTATGATCCAATAAATTACAAGGCACCACAAATACATCTCTCCCTTCGCTAACAGCCATATCGGCTGTAATCAGTGAACCACTACTCGCTTTTGCCTCTACTACGATGACACCTCGACTAAGGCCACTAATGATACGATTTCGTGCAGGGAAATGTTTAGCAGATGGTGGTGTACCAGGTGGGTATTCAGATAAAAGTAAACCATTGTTTTCTAAGATTCGGTCAAATAATTTTGTATTCTCCCGAGGATATGCTATATCTAAGCCGCAACCCATGACTACAATACCATACCCCTGACTCGCTAACAGTCCTTCATGACCATGTGCATCGATACCTCGTGCGCCGCCACTAACAATTATAGTGCTGTATTTACCGAGCTCTTTACCAAGCATTCTCGCCACATTACGGCCATACAAGGAACAGCGCCGTGCCCCTACAAGAGCAATCCGATTTAACCGTTTATCTAAAAGAGCTCTATTACCCCGCATAAACAATATAGCCGGTGGATTATAGATATGGTTCAAAATAGATGGAAAGTCTTTATCTAAAAAGGTAGTAAAATCCATCTTATATTCGTCTATTTTATGAATGATATAATCTAATTTTTCATCCTTAGCCGATGATGCAATAGCACGTTTATCAGCTGTAGAAATATGTGTATAAGGCTTTAAATTTTCCATCTTCTTAACTGCTTGCCAAGCATCATAGGGCGAACCAAAATCCTCTATAAAACGCCGTACATGTGTGGCTCCCACATTATATAAACTTTGTAAACCTGCAATATAAATAGTATCATCGTATCTAGTCATCTTTACACCTATTTACCTGTTCTAAACAACATAGCCTCAGAAATGTGATGAGGCTCCACTTGTGGATTTCCTTCAAGGTCTGCTATAGTACGAGCCACCTTTAATATGCGATCAAAGGCACGTCCACTTAAATGAAAGTGGTCAAATATATTGCCTAATACACTCCATGCCTTATCGGTAATATGACACAGTTCACCTATAGCCCTATGAGGTACAGCTCCATTAGAGTTAAACTCTAAGTGTTCATAACGTTTCTGTTGCAAAGCAGTTGCCATAATCACTTGTTGCCTCATACTTTCACTTGTCATAGTAGACATCGAATGATCTAATAATTGTTCTAGTGTAGGCCTTTCAACGGGAATATGTAAATCAATGCGGTCCATTATAGGCCCTGACAATCGTTGCTGATAGTTTTTGACCATCGTTTCAGAACATATGCATTCCTTATGAGGATCATGATAGTAACCACAGGGACATGGATTTGCAGCCAATATACAAATAAAATCAGCCGGATATATATAATTGCCTTGAGACCTATTGATAGTAATTGTACGAGACTCTAAAGGCTGCCTTAGGGCATCAATAACTTGACGCTGAAACTCTGGTGCTTCATCCATAAATAAAACACCTCCATGAGCAAGTGTGATTTCTCCAGGGCGTCCTTGTATACCTCCGCCCACCATACTCGCCAAAGTCGCCGTATGATGTGGATGCCTAAAAGGCCTATTTCTAACGAGTCCATTATCACCGAGTAAACCGATCACATCTTGAATGCGACTAACCTCAACCATCTCATTCCAAGTCATGGATGGCAATATGGTAGGTAATCGTTCGGCCATCATCGTTTTACCGCCACCGGGAGGACCTATCATAATACAATGATGATGTCCTGCAGCGCTAATGAGCATGGCCCGTTTACCTAATTCTTGACCTTGTACATCTCCAAAATCTACATCATACACAGTACTAGGGTTTATATTATCCATCGTATCTGTTAGCATCTCATTTTGATTTTCACAATGTATCTGAAGATCACTATCATAATTTTTCTGCAGTTCACTATTATTATTTACCTCTATTTGAACTTCATTTATATGCTTTGTTGGTTGTTTCTGTCTTTTTGCCTGTTTTAAATTTGAATTAGATTTAGATTTAACTTGGTCTTCTAACACTGTAATAATATCTTGTAATGAAGACTCGCCATATATAGTAAGATTCGGAATAGCTTTTAGAGTATGTCCATTTTCTACGCTTGTATATATAGTGGAGTAATTAGCTTCTAACCCTGCTAATGACATCGCCAAGGTTCCAAAGGTCGGTAGCAGTGAGCCATCTAATGCTAACTCGCCCATAAATAGACATCTATTCAATAAAGCCGAAATATTAGCTTTACGCCCCTTTATCTGCCCTGATGCAATGAGAACCCCTAAAGCAATCGCTAAATCGACTCCTGCACTGCTTTTACGAATTGTAGCAGGTGCTAGATTGACTACGATACGTCTCATAGGAAATTCGTAGCCACTATTTTTAATAGCAGCCCTTACACGTTCACGAGCTTCCTTTACGGACTGATTAGGCAGTCCAACGATATCAAATACAGGTAAACCTTGCGATATATCGACCTCAACTGTAATAATGCATCCATCTATGCCATATAAGGTGGCTCCATATAGTTTTGCATACATAAGAAACCTCACTAAAAGCACTGCGGCAAATAATGAATAGAACTTTGAAAGTCTTCGTGAAGATACACCTCTATAACATCAAAGGATATTTCTTTCCAGTGCCGTTTCTTTTGATGTAGATCATATAAAAATAACATAGCAGCCCGTTTAATATGCTTTTGTTTCTTTTTAGTCACCGCCTCACGGGCCAATCCATGCTGCATGCCACGACGGGCTTTAATTTCAATAAAGTGATATACTAAATCGCGTTTTGCAATGATATCGATTTCCCCTAACCTCGTTCGATAATTTGTATCTACTACGGTAAGACCTAACTTCTCAATATACTGGGTAGCAATGCGTTCTCCCCATTTACCAAGCTCTTTAGAGTCTAGTTCATTAAATGCTTTACCTGTACTAATGGTCTTCATATATACCTCCTATTTAGGTGTATTAGCTACAATAACCTTTTGAAAAGTAATATTCAAAGTATCTCTAAACTTTCAACAGGTAATACTTACTTGTAGCGTAGATTATGAATGCTGTAAAAGTAAATAGAAAAGAGGTTCCTAATAGTCACATAGGTGACCAATAGGAACCTCTTTACGGTTATGAACTATATGCAGTTTATAATGATTAAATAATTAAACCATAATCATTGTGGCTTAACCCAACGAACGATAGATTTAATAGGTTCAAAGCTCTTACGATGAAGTGGTGTTACCCCTTGTTGTTCTACCGCTTCTTTATGGAGCTCAGTATAGTATCCCTTGTGGATACCAAAACCATAGCCAGGGTATTCCTCATCGAGCTGTTTCATGTAACGATCTCGGGTAACCTTAGCAATGATGGATGCAGCCGCAATATTAGCACTTTTGCTATCACCTTTTACAATCGACTCCACAGGAATCGTTAAATCAGGTAGTTTCATAGCATCTGCAACGACTGCTTCTGCTGGTACGCTAAGTGTGCGTATCGCCTCATACATAGCTTGACGCGTAGCTTCGTAGATGTTGAGTTCATCAATCTTTTCTGGGCCGTAAGAAATACAGCTCACCGCTACGGCTTCTTTCATGATGATATCGTAGAGGGCTTCACGCTTTTCTTCGGTTAGCTTTTTAGAGTCATTGAGTCCTGGAATCAATGTCATAGGCGGCAATATAACGGCAGCTACCGTTACAGGGCCTGCGATAGGGCCACGACCTACCTCATCGACGCCAGCTACATGATACATACCTTGATCGTAGAACATGCCTTCATAGTCATACATGCTCATGAGGCGTTGCTGTTCTTTTAACTCTTTTTCTTGGCGCTTAACGTAAGAGGCGGCCAATTTTTGTACAGAACTACGAGTATCCTCTTGAGCTAATGGCAAAATCTCTAAAGCTTGTTCAGTTTCAAAAAGAGCCTTAATATCTGCAACCTTTAACTTAGAAAAAACATCCTTATCCATTTTGTTTTTCCTCACCATCTTCAGGATAGTATGGTTCTTCATCTACTTTGTCGAGTGTAATTGTACCAAGTTTAGTATTGCGGTAGTCTTGCAAGATAATGCGGCGTGCTTTATCGAAATCTACTACGCCACCGCTAACGAGACAGCCGCGACGACGACCAATGCTTTCAAGAATAGTATCCACATCGGTCATCTCTTCTTCTTTTAATTTATAACGTTCTACCAAAATATTTGGTGTATTTGTCAATAAATGATTTAATAGCTGTTTTATTACATGCTCTAAGTCGTACACATCATCAGAAACAGCACCCGTCATAGCAAGGCGAGCCGCTGCGCGTTGGTCCTCTAATTTAGGCCATAATACACCTGGTGTGTCGAGCAATTCAAGATTCTTACCGATTTTAACCCATTGTTGACCACGGGTATGACCAGCTTTGTTAGCTGTACGCGTTGCTGCAGAGCCAGCTAAGGAGTTGATCAACGTAGATTTACCAACGTTAGGAATCCCTAAGATGATAGTACGTACAGAACGACTGTGAATACCTTTTGCAACCCAACGATCAATGATAGGCTTGCTCAAACGCTCTACAGTAGCTATTAACTTCTTATTACCCTTACCAGACTTAGAATCGATAGCCAATACGGTAATACCTTGTTTAGTAAAAAATTCAGTCCATTCCTTTGTAGCCTTAGGATCTGCTAAATCTACTTTATTTAACAGAACGATATGAGGTTTCTGACCAACCAGCTCAGTGATTACAGGGTTCGCACTAGAGCGAGGAATACGTGCATCTAGCAACTCGATAACTACGTCTACCTTTTTGATATACTCCGTAATCATACGTGTGGCTTTCGCCATATGCCCAGGGAACCAATGTACGATAGGTGAATCTGCCATAGTATTTCCTTTCATATCTAAATTTTAGCAAAAATAAAAGGCTGCCAACGGCAGCCTTTTATGAACATTAGCGTTTTTCGCGAATACGAGCAGCTTTACCAGTAAGGTTACGTAAGTAGTACAATTTAGCACGACGAACAACACCACGACGCATAACTTCGATTTTAGCTAAGCGTGGGCTGTGAAGTGGGAATGTACGTTCTACACCTACACCGGATGCAATACGACGAACTGTGAAAGTTTCACGTACGCCACCGTTTTGACGTTTAATTACCAAACCTTCGAATACTTGGATACGTTCACGAGTACCTTCCACTACTTTTACGTGTACGCGAACTGTGTCACCAGCGCGGAAAGTAGGGATGTCTGTACGAAGTTGTTCTTGTTCAAGTACGTTAATAATGTTCATTGTTTCCTCCTGTTTGCAGACATTCAATACCTACACCTTATAGGCAGCGGACTGTCTCAAATTAACAGAAATATATTAACATAAATCACGTACTCTTAGCAAGTATTTTCTATATAATTTTGATAATAAAATTATTTTCGTAAAATAGGCCGTTTTAGCTTACCTAATAAACGATATAACTCTGCTTGTTCCTCCTCAGATAAGTCGGAGAACAAAACATTCAAAAATTGGTCATACGAATGTAACAGTGATTTGCCTAACCGTTTCCCCTCATCTGTTAAGCCTACCACGGATATGCGTTTATCCATAAAGTCGATATGTTTTGTAACATACCCTAATTCAATGAGAATATCCGTCTGCTCCGATACCGTTGCAGGACGCATATTAAGAGCATCTACTAGCTGTTTCTGTGATGCTCCTTGAGAACGCATATATAATTCAATAATAATTCTATCACGAGACTTTTCTTTGCCACTTGGCACCTTACATAAGGCTTTATATAATTCATCATGATTCATGATTGGTATTCTCCTCATACAACTTTGTATATTATAAGGTATTCGCCACCGCAACTAAAAATCCTGCATAAAATCTGTATATTCTTCGTAAAAGCAAAAAAAGAGGCACCTTAAGGTACCTCTTCTCTTATATCATGGTAAAAGTCGAATCGTTCTTATACTAATATATTATTTTAATGTGCTAATATCGCCGATAATAGCCATTACACTGTACGCCAAGCGAAGAAGTTGCAAACGGTTAGCTTTAATAGCTTCATCTTTGTCCATAACCATTACATCTTCAAAGAATTGGTTAATTGTTGGCACAAGAGTTGCTGGAACTGCTACTACAGCTGCGTAGTCGCCAGCCTCCCATGCTGCAAGACTAGCTTCAGATGCTTTAGAAGCGGCTTCAAATAATGCTTTTTCGGCATCTTCTTTCAACAAGTCCCTATTAACACCTGTATATTCCACATCTTTTACAAGATTATACATACGAGTATAGGCTTGAACAAGCTCAACATTTTCATCGATGCGATTTGCTAACAATGCGTTTACAAGACCTTCTGCATCAGCAACGGACAATTCATTGTTGGACAACAATAAGTCGATTACATGATGAGGAACTTCGCGATCAAGGAAGATATTTTTCAAGCGAAGTGTGAAGAACTCTTCAACTTGGTTAAGCAATTCCTCTTGTTTATCAGTAGCTACATTTAATAACTCCATAGATGCTTTGAAGATTGGACGCAAGCTGATATTCCATTCACTACCAAGCAAGATGTTCAAGATACCAATTGTTTGACGACGCAATGCATATGGATCTTGAGAACCTGTAGGGATTAAGCCACGGCTGAAAGTAGCAACGATGTTATCTACTTTATCGATGATGGATAATACTTTACCTGCTTCAGTTTGAGGCAATACATCGCCTGCAAAGCGTGGTAAATATTGTTCGAAAATAGCTTCTGCTACCTCAGGAGATTCACCATCAAGTAAAGCGTATTCTTTACCCATTACACCTTGTAATTCAGTGAACTCTGTAACCATACCTGTAGTAAGGTCAGTTTTAGCAAGCTCTGTAGCGCGTTCTAATACAACAGCTGCATCTTCGTGCAAGCCACATTCTTCACCAAACACACGGCCCAATTTAAGCAAGCGTTCAGTTTTATCTGCTAAGTTACCAAGACCTTCTTGGAATACGATTTTAGTTAAACCATCTTGACGGTCGATAAGAGGTTTCTTGCAATCTTCATTAAAGAAGAATTTAGCATCATCTAAGCGAGCACGCAATACACGTTCATTACCAGCTTGAACTACCTCGATGGAATGATCAGAACCATTGCGCACTGTTAAGAACATTGGCAACAATTTACCGTCTTGACCAACCAATGGGAAGTAACGTTGATGATCTTTCATTGGTGTAATGATAGCTGCATCTGGAAGTGCCAAGTAGGACTCTTCAAAGCCACCACACAATGCTGTAGGCCATTCAACAAGATAATTGATTTCTTCTAGCAAATCATCATCCCAAACTATGGATGCATTTTTAGAAGCTGCCATATCATGTAATTGTTTAGAGATCAATTCGCGACGAGCATCTTGATCGACCATAACAAAGTTTTCTTTTAATGTGTCTACATAGGATACTGCATTTTTAATAGTGATTTCATCAGCCCCTAAGAAACGATGACCACGAGATACATTACCAGATTGAACAGTAGCAAACTCTACAGGGATTACCTCTTCATCAAGTAATGCTACAAGCCAACGTACTGGACGCACGAATTTAGCATCCAAATCGCCCCAATGCATGGATTTAGGGAAGTTAAGGCCTGTAATCAATTGAGGCAACATTTCTGTAACGATATCTTTTGCAGGTACGCCTGCCGTTTTAGTTTCAGCGTAAATATAGCCATCTTCTACAACGAGATCTGCTACATCAAGACCTTTACCACGAGCAAAGCCGATAGCCGCTTTTGTAGCATTACCGTCAGCATCGTATGCGATGGACGCAGATGGACCTTTATGACGTTCGCTGATTTCAGCAGATGTGTCAGCAAGACCTTTCACGATAAGAGCCAAACGACGTGGTGTACCGTATGTTTCGATGCTTTCAAAAGGAAGATGGGCATCATTTAATTTTGTTTCAGCCAATTGTTTCAATTGACCTAAGATATTTGGCATAAAGCCGGCAGGAATTTCTTCTGCACCGATTTCAAATAATAAATCTTTTGCCATCTTATTTATCTCCTTTCAAAAGTGGGAAACCTAATTCTTCGCGTTTAGCAAGGTATTGTTGTGCACAAATACGAGCTAATGCACGTACACGGCCGATGAAAGCCGTACGTTCGCTGATAGAAATAGCACCACGGGAATCAAGCAAGTTGAATGTGTGGGAACATTTCAATACATAGTCGTAAGCTGGTAGTACATAGCCCGCTTCGCAAACGCGTTTTGCTTCTGCTTCGTACATATCAAACAATTTGAAGAGCATATCTGTATCTGCTAATTCAAAGTTATACACGGATTGCTCAACTTCGTTGGCATGCCAAACATCACCGTAAGTAACGTTTTCATTCCATTTAAGATCATATACATTTTCTACGCCTTGAATGTACATAGCTAAACGTTCTAAACCGTATGTAATTTCAACGGACACTGGTTTACAGTCGATGGAACCAACTTGTTGGAAATATGTGAACTGCGTTACTTCCATACCGTCGAGCCATACTTCCCAACCAAGTCCCCAAGCGCCCAATGTAGGAGATTCCCAGTTATCCTCAACAAAGCGGATATCATGATCTTCAGCATGAATGCCTAATGCAGCCAAGGATTGTAAGTACAATTCTTGAATATTATCTGGAGATGGTTTCACGATAACTTGGAATTGATGATGTTGGAACAAACGGTTAGGGTTATCACCATAACGACCGTCTGCTGGACGACGAGAAGGCTCTACATAACATACAGCCCATGGTTCAGGACCAATAGCATGCAAGAATGTTGCAGGGTTCATTGTGCCTGCACCCTTTTCGATGTCATATGGATTTTGAACGATACAACCTTGATCGCTCCAGAATTTTTGTAGATTTAAAATAATCTCTTGAAATGTCATTGCTGCCTCCACTTTACACAACCGACATAAAATCAACCATTTCGTTACAAACAAAAAAGTCCCTGTAACGAAAAACGTTACAGGGACGAGTATACCCGCGGTTCCACCCTATTTGGCTTGCGCCCTCTTTTTTCTATGTTGGCCTTTACTAACAGATACCTGCGTTCCTGCCAATGCTCTACAGCGCCTTCAACCAAATGTGAGCTTACACCATCCTCACTCGCTAGAGAGGTTTACTACTCTGCTTCATCGCATATATTATACACAATATTGTAGCAACTTAGAGAGAGAAATGTCAAACTATTATTTTATACACGTAAAGCTAGTTTCAACACAATAAAAAATATTGAGAAACAAACAAAAGAAGTTAAGTAAAAATCATAATGGATTGGACTACCTGTTAAAATATCATCTACTATTCCATATAAGATATTAAGTATAGCTAATACTGCAAATCCATATACTATCAATCGTCGCATTATACTTTCCTCTCAATAAGCTAGTAATAATATAAAATTTTAACTTTAAGTTAAAGAATAAATTTATACTCTAAGAACAAGTTTTAGTATACCAAAAAATACTAACCAACAAACAAAGAATGCTCCATAGAAATCATAGTGAATTTCGGCACCAGTCATATAGTCATAAGCAATACTATATATTATTGAAATTAAGATAAATAATGCAAATGCATAGAAAAAAAATCGTTTCATAATATTATCTCCTTTTAATTTTTAAATTGTACAGTAATACTCCCACCTGCACCAACACCATCTACTATATCAAATTTAATTTTACCTTTTCCTTTTTCTCTGTCAATACCTCCCTCAAAGCTTGCACCAAGGCCGCCGCCATATACATTTCCTTCGGCAACAATAAGAAAATTACCAAAATCTAATGAATAGCTTGCATTACCATGAGCTAGTGCGGCCACAGCGCCTCCTTTAACATATATATTACCTTGACCAAGTTTTCCATCTACATCCCCAGCCAAATAGAATATGTCACCATTTAATTCAATTTTAGCAGCATTTTTTTCAACCTCATGATGTACCCTAAAAATACTTATTTCACCATCAGCTCCGATATTTATACCATTAGTAAAGGTTAAGTGTCCCTTATCTCCTTTAGCATGTAAACCAGTGATATTAGATGTATCATCACCAACCAGCCTAAAGTTACTACGTTTATCAGGATCTTGGATACCATTTTGGTATGGCATTATATAACTGTCATTGTTAGTAGTGGTTTGAGTGGAATTTAAAGATTGCCCCCAATTAGAATTTGAGACAGGATTCCAAATATTTGGAGTATTAAGTTTATATTTATTACTAGATTCACGAGATCGTATTATTTTTTCACTAGCTTCTTGCTTATAAATGTAAAATGAATCCTCCAAGCCATTTAAAGTAACATATTTATATACTAAATTATTCATAACATCCTGAAATGATCCAGAACCAATTATATCAGAACTTAGTTTATCATATAACTCCATTGAAATTTCATTATTTGTATTATATATATTAAGATGATTGAATTCATACCACATCAAGGTATCATAATAAGCTAATTTTCTAACCCATTCATCTAAACTAATTACTCCATTTTTATAATCTAAGTAATCATTCTTTAAGCTCATTTGATCATGATGTGTGAGCCAGTTATTATCAATTGCAGAATTTACTAGAGACGGAGCTATATTTTCACTATTAATACTCTTAGCAATAATTATACTAATAATTTTTCTTAGCTCTGGATTCCTAACTTTTTCTAAAATTGGTTGACTAGCTTCATTAATCGCACTCGTTTTTAATCCTTTCAATCCATTATAACCAGATAATTCAGAAATAACTGCGCCAAATGCTCCATGCAATGCTACTTTATATGTGCCACCATCAGACCATTTTTCAGCTCTTTTACGAAGACTTGCTACTAACTCTTTATCACCTTTTTCTTCCGCAAGCTCAATCTTCTTAATCAATATATTCTGTTCATGAAGTGCAATATCACCAATCAACTTATATCCATGGTCAGAAATTTTAGATAAAAGAATTTGTTTTTCTTCTACTGTCTTCTTATCAAAAATAGGAGCTAATTTATTAAGTGCTTGTTCTGTATCATGATTAATCTTTTCTAAGGATTCTTTCTCAGCAATTTCAATGATACCTTCACTTATAGCAGAATGAGTAGTTGATTTAGAATTACCTTTTACAGGAATTCCCATTTTAGGACTACCAGTAATACCTATTGGATTATTTTTAGAGCGTTTAGTCGTAGATAAACTATATCCAGAGGTTTTTGCTGAATAGGATGCTTCATTTTGAATATCATTCATTTTTAGAGAATTAGAGGATAATTTATTCTTAGATTTATCGGGACTACCTTTAATTATACCACCTGTAAGTGTAGTTGCATTATTTACCTGTACATTATATCCACCATCACCTGCATATATGCCAGCCTGCTCTGTAACACTTGCATAATGACTGTCTGTAGATCCTCTCGAATTATCAAACCCAACTTTTGCAGATCCACTCATACCATAGGATACAGATATACCTTTATTTTTACTTATTTTATGGTAGTCATTCGTATCTTGTAAACTTTCAATTTTCAAATCATGTCCAACTTTTGTAGTCACACTGTCACCGATGACCTTAGAACCAATAATTTCTGTATCATTTCCAGAGACAGTATTTACTTGTTTACCACGAATAATAGTTCCAGTATGTGTCTTAGTTGTCTCTAATGCATTTTCTTTACCTTTATACACATTAGCCTCTAAACCAATAACACCATTACCATGAGGACTAACTGTAGCACCAACAGACCATCCTGAACTTGTATATGTATCACGTTGTACCGAAGAGTTTGTTCCTGCATCTAAACTTAGATTATTTGTTGCATTTAAATTAACCTCTGGAGCCTCTATAACACTACCTGTAATATGAATATTGCCTTTATCGCTATTGTCACTATCCGCAGTGATACTTACTTTATTTTTGCTACCTATAGAACTACCTATATAATTCTCTTGCTTAAGTTCACTATGCTGTTTAAATTTGCTCGAACCAATACTAACTTGTACATTGAGTAAACGATCTTTTTTAGCTCTATTATTTACATTATTGATCGCAGTTTTAACATCTGGATGCATAGTATTTTTCTCTTCAGGATGTTCTGCCTGATATGCTGTATTGAGTTCATCCGCCTTAGCAAGTATATCTTTTTCTTTTTCTACAAGTTTTTCTATCTTAGCATTTTTATAAGTAGCTCCATTATTATAAGTGTGTTTTAAAGTATTGGCAGCTTCAAGATACTCTAATGTAGATAAGTTGTTATTTTTTCTAGAGTTAGCACGTTTACCCAGTTGCTGGACATTATTTAATTCATTAACAATCTGCCCACCAACACTTACAGTAAGACCAGAACGCTTCTCTTCGTGACTTTGAACAACATGTGCTGTATTATGCTTTCCATCAACTGTTACATTTTTAGCAGATAAGTCTGCAGGTTGATTGCCAAAATAATTTGTCGTAGTACTATGAATGGCATTACCAGCCTTAACATTAATCTCTCCATCTGAGGATGCAATGTTACTTGCAACTTGATTTATATATCTTCCATCTGTTGTATCAGTCACTTTTTTACTACCAATAGTAAATCCTATACCAGCGCCCATTAAGCCAGATTTTTTACTATATTGATATACATCATCACGTTGGGTTTCTTCACCTGAATCCGTACGCACGTCATTACCCGCAGATACTGATACATCTTTTGTTCCTAAAATATTAGATCCTGTTACCGAAACATTACGATTAGCTTTCACATTAATTGTATCGCCACCAATTGTTGAAGATAACACACCTGTGTGCTCATGATCTGTACGTATGATATTAGTGGTGCGAGATAGTAAACTTTTTTCTTTGTATTTTAGACCATATTCATCACGACTATAACTGTTCCCATTAGTGATAGTAACATCATTTCCTGCTTCAACAGATGTTAAGCCATGTTCACTATTAACAATACCATTGCGGATATTTACATCATTTCCTGCTCGTAAAGTAACATTGCTATCACTTAAAATAGCTGTACCTAATTCTGTACGGCGGTCAGTACGATTATAATTATCACTATTAACAGTCATATCCTTTTTAGCAGATAATGCCTCAGTTGTTAAATTAATATTCTGACCAGCCTCAATCGTTGCTTTAGAATTTTCTCCAGTATGAACAATAGCACCTTTAAGGTTAACATCTCGTTTAGCAGATAAAAGCAAATCACCTTTTTTGCCTACACCTATAGTACCTTGGCGACCAACAATATCATGGTTTTCTAATTTATCTACATGGGTACCTACATTTATATCACGTCCTGCATTAATAGTAACCCGTTTATCACCATGAATATTACCTGTATTTGTTACATCTTGAGATGCCTTAATAGTCACTTTACGTCCATCGATACGGCCTGTGTTTTGTACAGCATTAGCTCCTAATACAATTGTATCTGCAGCCATAATGCCTTGATTTAAAATATCTGCATTAGTATTGCTAACAATGGCTTTACCACTTATAATTCCACCCATTGCATCAACAGATTTCGCAGGTTGTTTCGCTAAATATACTTTAGGGTATAGAACTTGTTGAGCTTTTCCATCTACTACAACCGTTTTAGTTTCTAACCATACCATATCAGTTGTTATAGCTTCCATTTGTTCTTTGGATAAGGAAATTCCTGGAGCTAATTTAAAAGCTTTACCAAAGGCTATGCCGGCCTCTAATAATGCTTTATATTCAGCCTCATTATCTGTATACCCTTCTAAATATTGTTTGCCTGTAGCTGATACAATTTGCTCATTTATAAGCTGCTGCTCATAGAATCCATCTCCTAAACGTTTTAATCTTCTTTCTGGATCATTTGCTAAGGCATCAATCATATATTGAGAAGATAAAAAATTCTTACGATTTGTAAAAGCGGAGTCTGTTTCTATCAAAGCATTAGCTGTAATATCTGGATGAATTTGATATAGTGCCTCTGTTGGTAAGGATAAACCATCTATAGTATGACTTTCTTTACCTTTTCCACCACCTAAACCATAGGGATCTAAACTATCATTAACCTTAGCAATAGTAGCTTTAGACAATGTATCTTCAGCATGCTCTTTAATAGCTCCTATTGGCTTCACATTTGCTTCAGTAATAGTTGGAGTCATATAGACTTCTTGTTTCCATCGTCTACGTTTCTTTTTTCCGCCCAAATGGTGACTTTTAGGAACATCTTTTGTATAACTTTCTTGTGTAGTACCTGTTATAAAGGTCTTATCACTCATAGAGTCAGATATATTTTCTATTCGTCCCTTAGTTTGAACCGTCCCCCCAGAAATCACCTTACTATTTTCATTATGGAGAATACCTGTTATTACAACATCACCACCACTACTAATAACACCTGGGTCATCATGAGTTATTTCTTTATGTGTACTCTCTGTTTCGGTACGGATAATAGTAAATTCATTAACACGATTTTCACGCTTATCCATCTCTTTGTTATAAGCTTCGTCTTCAGCAGTTTTAACAGGTTTTACATGTGGTGTACCATAACCACTTTTATCATCAGCATAAGGGAATTCTGACTTATCAAATACCTGTCCTTCTAATTTATGATGTCGATGAGTAACTTTAATTTTATCAGGATTTTTAGTAATGCCATCTGAAACACGCTTTGCACCTAATGCAACATTGTTATTTTCTACAATGGGAGCATCTATTTTTATAGCTTTTTCAGATTTAATTGTAGCCCCTGTATTATGTATTCCCTCTTTAGCTGTAAGGTCCATAGTACCACCACTATAGATGAAACCTTTACCCGTATTATTGATTGTATCGGTATTTATATCAACGTGATTACGGCCTGCAATGACACCAGACTTATGAGTATCTAATTCTTTTTTTATGGCAGTAACTTTCTCCTGTGCTTCATCATAAGTCTTTGTTAACTCTTTAATACGTTGACGATGTGCTTCTAACTCTGTTTTAGTTTTATATTTTGTGATATCAGCATTCCATTCAGCATCAAGATCATGTTTAGCCTTTTCTAAATCTTTACCAGCTTTATGGTAACTCTGTTCTATTTCAGAATTTGTATGGTTTATAACTGTCTTTGCATCAATAGCTACAGTATCACCATAAATGCGTCCACCTTCAAGATTATCTACGGATTTAGCTTTTATGGTCGTAGTCTTTCCAGAGTTAATAAGACCACTATTATTTAGTATTTCTTGGCTATTTACAGTCGTAGATACATCACCTTGAACCACACCATTGTTGTGAATGGCAATGCTTTGACCAGCTAACGTAGTGTTGCCATTACTCGTAACACCACCATCAACTATAATTTTGCCATCACTAGTAATACTAGATGCTTGTGTAGAGCTGACTACACCTTTAATATTTACACCAAGACCAGTATTGGTACCTTTCATAGTAATTGAATTAGCATACATACCACCAATAGCAGAGACATCTAAACCAACATTGCTAGAATCACCAATTTTTTGAGTCTCTAATGTATTAGCATTTATTATATTTTTGCCAGTACGTGTTTCGATTGTATTAGCCCACACTCCGGCATTTACATTGGTTGCTTCTGTTAAAATTTGTAGCGAGTTAGCATCTTTAGCATTAAGTCCATTTCCGTTAATAGAAATACGGCCTTGCTCTACGCGATAGGAGTTTAAATTTCCCTTTGAATCATATTCTGTTTTACCTGTAGTTAATACTGCCCGATCTGTATTGATAAAGCCCCCGCCGTCTACAGTAATACCATTTGGATTGGCTACAACTACTGAAGCTTTACGACCTGCTACCTCAATAAACCCTTTCATCTCAGTTGGATTATGTGATGTAACCTCGTTAACAATAACATTGGCAGAACCGCGCATCATATTAGGATTACCAGGTACATATCCACCTAATTTTGTATTAGCCATTTGGTAGGAGTTATTAAGAATTACACCATTTTGCGATACATTGAAATTAGTATAATCATTTCTAGATACTCCACCAGCAGAAGGTCCTGCAACATTTATTAATGTAATACCATTACCAGCTTGTCCAACCGTAGCTTGTCTTTCATGTGGTGCATTTGTGTCAACCTCGATAGGGTTTGCTGCATAGGCAAATGGTACTATTAATGGGTCTACAATCATTAACCCCATAGTAAGCCATACGGCAATTTTATATTGTAATCGTTTTTCTTTCATAATTACTCTCTCTATTAATACATATACTCAAACTATTTAGAATCGTATACCAGCTTGGAAACCTGTAGTTACAGAGTCCGTTCTATAACCACTCGGTTTATATATTGGAACGCCAACAAATACATCATAGAACAATCCAGATTTAAACTGCCCTTTCATCCCTAAACTAGTACCAGCAATAAATTTACCTGTTAATACATCTGTACTTGGACCATATACAGCGCCAAAATCTACATTAGCATAAACACTTGATCGCCATTTAGGAATATAGCTAGCAACTTCATTACGCATATACCAACCGCTTTCAGCCATTAATGTATTCTCACCATCAAACCCTTGTACCGTATATCGATTGCCAAGACTAATCATATCTCTAGAGAATAAACGTTTATTCCCTAATGTCCATTGTCCATGGAATGATGTAGTAATGCTTGCTGGTCTATGCCCCCACGTACGAGGTATTTGATAATCCACATCTACTAAAAGTTGGGTAAACCGAGTACTTGGTGCTCCATTACCATATTCAGGTTGTGAACCAAACCAACCAACACCTTGTTTAATAGCCGCTCTAGAATATAACGTGTTTTGTTTGATATATCTTCGTTCAGATATACCGAGTTCTACAGAAGCTGTATTTGCACGTTGTACAGCAACTTCTACATCATTAATATAATTTTTAGCATTACGCTTGCTAATAATAATATCCCAACTACGTTTAGTCGTTCGATCTCTATGGAACACATGATTCCAGGAACCTCTAACTGTCTTGGCATGGCTAGAACTAATAAATGGAGTAGCCATAGAATTAATCGTTTGATGATATTTCATATCACTATAGGAGATACTAAAGGTATCCTTTCCTCTAGGAATGGAATAAGAAATACTATGATTTCTGGTACCTTTATGCTCACCGTCTTGAACTGCATCTCGATTAACACTTAAATTCAAAGAATCGTTGGCATTAAAGACTCGATCAATACCAACTACTGCAGTCCACTGTAGTTTTCCAGTTTCTTTTAGTCCAGAATCATCTATGGATACCATTCCATGAATGGGTGGCTTTTTAGTAGTTTCAAGCACAATATTGGTAGCCAATGGTTTTGAACCAGGTTCAAGCTCAACAGATACATTTTGAGAGCCTAGACGCTTCATTTGCTCTATACCTTGCTCTATATTACGAATATTTAAGATATCCCCTTCACGAATAGGAAATGCATTTTCCCATGGCAATGGTTGTACATACCTTTTATATAATACAGACTCTACTCGACCTAGTTGTAAATTGAATTGTAAATTACCTGAAGCTAAAGATTGAGGTGGAATACCAATTCTAGAAGTAACATAACCATGCTCAATAAGTACATTATTTAATCTACTAGATAATTTATTTACATCTTCAACTGTAAGTTTACGATTCATAAATGGTTTAATTGTTTTTCGTAGAAAACCAAATTCTTTGGGTACATCTAATTGAAGCTTCTTTTTCTGTGCCTCATAATACAATGGACCTTTAATCAAGCGTGCACTTGCTGCAGAACTATTATCTGCAAACGTAGTCTGATCCATAGTTGAATTTGTCATATCATCATATGTTAATTGTGTAGATTGACTAATAGGCTCTTCAACAACACGTATTTGAGATACAAAAAAAGATGGTCCTACATGTGCTGGCTGTTGTGCCGGTACTGTATAACCACCTTGTGATGATAAAAATCCAGATGTAATATCTATTCCACCTGTTTGTACTGTAATTCGTCCCTCTCCAAGCCGTGCCTCTCTCGCTAATTGCTGTTCTCTTGCTCTATCTAGTTGTGCTTGTGTATCAATTGGTTTAGCACCATATATATGTATTGGTAGCATACAAGCTAAACTTAGACAGAAAAATAGCTTTCTTTTCTTCATATATCCTCTCTTTCGACAAATAATATTTAAACTCCTAATTTATTATATTTTGGGGTTATAGGACAAAACGTGTTGGTACTTTAATCCCAATCATTGAAAGATAATTTGTCATAGTTATGCAAATCACCCCAAGAAATGGCATCCCCCCAAGTTGGAATTATGCCTTGAAGTTGGGCTCTTTCATTCATAGATCTATATATTTTAGAAATACTCGCATCAGTTGGCATTACCTTAAGTATTTCTTTTGCAGGAAGCGGTCTTGGTGAGTGTAAATAACACCACCAAAAGACCGCTTTTATGCGTTTTTCTACAGACATCCCTCGATGGTACCGCAATAAACGTCTGAGTTGTGCGTTTACCCCACCTTCAATAGGGTTATTAGTCCTCGGACATTCTTTATCTAACACCAATGTTTCATCTAAATATCGAAACATTGTCTCTGTATTA